>NZ_SLVH01000002.1:240143-419963 GCF_004342335.1 Rhizobium sp. PP-F2F-G48
ACGATCAGCTCGACGGCAACGGTGACGTTGTCGCCCGGCATGACCATTTCCGTGCCTTCCGGAAGCGTGACGATCCCGGTCACGTCCGTCGTGCGGAAGTAGAACTGCGGACGGTAGTTCGTGAAGAACGGCGTATGACGGCCGCCTTCTTCCTTCGTCAGGATGTAGGCTTCGGCCATGAACTTCTTGTGCGGCTTGACCGAGCCCGGCTTGCACAGGATCTGGCCACGCTCGACGCCGTCACGGGTGACGCCGCGAACGAGTGCGCCGATGTTGTCGCCGGCTTGGCCCTGATCGAGCAGCTTGCGGAACATTTCAACGCCGGTGACCGTGGTCTTCGACGTCGCGCGGATGCCGACGATCTCGACTTCTTCACCGACCTTGACGATGCCGCGCTCGACGCGACCGGTCACGACCGTACCGCGACCCGAGATCGAGAACACGTCTTCGATCGGCATCAGGAACGGCATGTTGATCGGACGCTCGGGCGTCGGGATATAGGCATCGACAGCGGCCATCAGCTCGCGGATCGCGTCTTCGCCGATCTTCTTGTCCGAATCTTCGAGAGCGGCCAGAGCCGAACCCTTGACGATCGGAATGTCATCGCCGGGGAAGTCGTAGGACGAAAGAAGTTCGCGAACTTCCAGCTCGACGAGCTCGAGAAGCTCGGCGTCGTCGACCTGGTCGACCTTGTTGAGGAACACGACGATCGCGGGAACGCCGACCTGACGGGCGAGCAGGATGTGCTCGCGGGTCTGGGGCATCGGGCCGTCGGCAGCCGAGCAGACCAGGATCGCGCCGTCCATCTGGGCAGCACCGGTGATCATGTTCTTGACGTAGTCGGCGTGGCCGGGGCAGTCGACGTGGGCGTAGTGGCGCGCCGGCGTCTCGTATTCGACGTGAGCCGTCGAAATGGTGATGCCGCGGGCCTTTTCTTCCGGAGCGGCGTCGATCTGGTCGTAGGCCTTGTATTCGCCGAAGTACTTCGTGATCGCTGCCGTCAGCGACGTCTTGCCATGGTCGACGTGACCGATCGTTCCGATGTTCACGTGCGGCTTGTTGCGTTCAAACTTGCTCTTTGCCATTTTCGGCTCTCCATCTGTGGCCCCTTGCGGGGTTCAATTCTGTTTAACGGGCGTCAGTCAGGCTCCGGTCACTTCTGACCGGAGTACTTCGCCTGGATTTCGGTTGCAACGTTCGACGGAACCGGTGCGTAGTGATCGAAGACCATCGAGTACTGCGCGCGGCCCTGGCTCATGGAGCGCAGGTTATCGACGTACTTGAACATGTTGGCCAGCGGCACGTTGGCAGCGATCACCACGGCGATACCGCGGCTTTCCTGGCCCTGGATCTGGCCACGACGGGAGTTCAGGTCGCCGATGACGTCGCCGACGTAATCTTCCGGGGTGACGACTTCGACCTTCATCATCGGCTCGAGCAGCTGCGCGCCGGCCTTGCGCGATGCTTCACGGAAGCAGGCACGCGATGCGATTTCGAAGGCGAGGACCGAGGAGTCGACGTCGTGGAAGGCACCGTCGATGAGCGTCGCCTTGACGCCGAGCATCGGGAAGCCAGCCAGCGGGCCGGACGACAGCACGCTTTCGATGCCCTTCTGAACGCCGGGGATGTATTCCTTCGGAATGGAACCACCAACGATCTTGGACTCGAACTTGAACTCGTCACCATCCGGGTTGGGTTCGAAGACGATCTTGACGCGCGCGAACTGGCCGGTACCACCGGACTGCTTCTTGTGCGTGTAATCTTCTTCGTGCTTCTTCGTGATCGTCTCACGATAAGCAACCTGCGGCGCACCGACGTTGGCTTCGACCTTGAACTCGCGACGCATGCGGTCGACAAGGATGTCGAGGTGAAGCTCGCCCATTCCGGCGATGATCGTCTGGCCGGACTCTTCGTCTGTCTTGACGCGGAAGGACGGGTCTTCGGCTGCCAGGCGGTTGAGCGCGAGGCCCATCTTTTCCTGGTCGCCCTTGGACTTCGGCTCGATCGCGATCTGGATGACCGGCTCGGGGAATTCCATCCGCTCGAGGATAACCTGCTTCAGGGGATCGCAAAGCGTGTCGCCCGTCGTGGTTTCCTTGAGGCCCGCGAGAGCGACGATGTCGCCTGCGAAGGCTTCTTCGATGTCTTCACGCGAGTTGGAATGCATCTGAAGCATGCGGCCGACGCGCTCGCGCTTTTCCTTGACCGTGTTCATGACCGACGTGCCCTTTTCGAGCTTGCCGGAATAGATGCGGGCGAAGGTGAGCGAACCGACGAAGGGGTCGTTCATGATCTTGAACGCGAGCATGGACAGCGGCTCTTCGTCCGTTGCGTGACGCTCGATTTCGGCTTCCGTCTTGACGTCGATACCCTTGATGGCGGGAATGTCGGCCGGGGACGGCAGGTAGTCGCAGACGGCGTCGAGCAGGGGCTGAACGCCCTTGTTCTTGAAGGCCGTACCGCAGAACATCGGGTGGAACTTGACGTCGATGGTGCCGCGGCGAACGAGCGCACGGATCTGTTCGTTGTCGGGCATGACACCGTTCAGGTAGTTTTCCATCGCTTGTTCGTCGATATCGACGACAGTCTCGATCAGGAGCTCACGATATTCCTGAGCCTGGTCCTTCATGTCATCCGGGATTTCGACGACGTCCCACTGGGCGCCGAGCGACTCGTCGCGCCAGACGAGAGCGTTCATCTCGATCAGATCGATGACGCCCTTGAATTCGGTTTCCGCACCGATCGGGAGCTGCATGACGACCGGGATCGCACCCAGGCGCGACTTGATCATGGACACGGAGCGATAAAAGTCGGCGCCCGTCTTGTCCATCTTGTTGCAGAAGATCATGCGCGGAACGTTGTACTTCTCAGCCTGGCGCCAGACGGTTTCCGTCTGCGGCTCGACGCCGGCATTGGCGTCGAGAAGAGCGATCGCACCGTCGAGAACGCGCAGCGAACGCTCGACTTCGATCGTGAAGTCGACGTGGCCGGGAGTGTCGATGATGTTGAAGCGACGCATCTTGCCGTCGCGACCCTTCCAGTAGGTCGTGGTCGCAGCAGACGTGATGGTGATGCCGCGTTCCTGCTCCTGCTCCATCCAGTCCATGGTGGCAGCGCCGTCGTGCACTTCGCCGATCTTGTGCGACTTGCCGGTGTAGTAAAGAATCCGCTCGGTGGTCGTGGTCTTGCCGGCGTCGATATGCGCCATGATCCCGAAATTGCGGTAGTCTTCGATTTTATATTCGCGAGCCATGATGGACTGCCTTTCGAAAATGGACGTCGATTACCAGCGATAATGCGAGAAAGCGCGGTTGGCGTCGGCCATCTTGTGCGTGTCTTCGCGCTTCTTCACTGCGCTGCCGCGATTGTTTGCGGCATCCATGAGTTCGCCGCAGAGGCGATCGATCATGGTGGTTTCGTTGCGCTTGCGAGCTGCGGCGATGAGCCAGCGGATGGCGAGAGCCTGACGGCGCTCCGGACGGACATCGACCGGAACCTGGTACGTCGCACCACCAACGCGGCGCGAACGGACTTCTACGTGCGGAGCGATGTTGTCGAGAGCCGAATGGAACACGGCGACCGGCTCCTGCTTCAGCTTGCCCTGAACGGCATCGAAAGCACCGTAGACGATGTTTTCAGCAACCGACTTCTTTCCATGAAGCATGATGGCGTTCATGAACTTGGTGACAACGAGATCGCCGAACTTGGGGTCCGGGTTGATCTCACGCTTTTCTGCACTATGGCGACGGGACATATGTTTCGTCTCTCAACTTTATCTTTGTTTACCCAGCGAAATGGCGCTGGTGATCGATTACTTCGGACGCTTCGCGCCGTACTTGGAGCGGCGCTGCTTACGGTTCTTGACACCCTGGGTATCGAGAACACCACGGATGATGTGGTAGCGAACGCCCGGCAAGTCCTTCACGCGGCCGCCGCGGATCATCACGACGGAGTGTTCCTGGAGGTTGTGGCCTTCGCCCGGGATGTAGCCGATGACTTCGAAGCCATTCGTCAGACGGATCTTGGCAACCTTACGAAGTGCCGAGTTCGGCTTCTTCGGGGTCGTCGTGTAGACGCGTGTGCACACGCCACGCTTCTGCGGATTTTCCTGAAGCGCCGGTACCTTGTTGCGCTTGACCTGTGCCTGACGCGGCTTGCGGATCAGCTGGTTTACGGTAGGCATATAACCATCCCTTGCAAAATCTTCGTTACCCTTTCGGGCGGATCAATGCCGTCTCCGGCTTTGCGTACGCGTGGAAATGCGCGAACAAGGGCCGATCCGCGTTTCAGCAGATGCCCCATGAAAAGCAGAGGACGCCGTTTCGGGCGTCTTGCGTGCAGCATTCTTGGTCTTCAGCGTGCGTTTGAACCTTGTTTGAGGCGAACTCCAGAACGTGTCGTTCCGAACCAGCCAGCCTCACATGGGCTCCGATGAGGCGGGGTGTACTGTTTTACCCCCCGCCCGTCAAGGGCATATCCTAAAGATTCTCCCCTGCCCCGCGCCGGAAACCCCGCAATTGCGGGGTTTGTGACGGCTTGCCGCGGGCTGCAGGGCGGGACCGCCGAGGACCGTGCGGCGGCAATTGAGAGAATCGGCAACAGCCTGGCGAAAGAATCGCATCCGCGGAAAGAAGCTGCGGGAACGAATTGTCGCGGCTGCGGCTTTTGATATAGATCACGTCATCGGCGCTTGGTGCCGCATTTTCAAAGACCCGACAAGAGGAGTCTCCATGACGGTCCTGCCCGACAACGACAACAATTCCGACGATCCCATGGTCTTCATCATCATCGGCAAGGCCTTCGAACAGGACGGCGACGGGGACGGCGTCGACATTCACGTGGTCCTGCGCGCCGCCGACGACGACAGTGCGGTTCGCGAGGCTTTGAATGCCCTGGCCGAGGAAGGATTCCTCGAGGCGGACCTCGACCAGATCGGCATGCTGGAAGGCGTGCCCGAAGACGAACCGCATGCCTCGGCCTACAAGGGCGCGCTCGAGGGCGAAGTCGCGATCATCCGGTTCAACTGATCGAAGGCCGAGATAGAGGCCCTCACTTTCTTTTCAGAGAACGTCAAAAGCCGCCCGGATCGCTCCGGGCGGCTTTTTTCATAGTCGGACGTCTGCGCTTTATTCGGCGGCAGCGTTTTCGCTCGCCATGTCTGCGAGCATCGGGGTCGCCGTATCGGCACCCGTCGACTTGCGGCGTTCCTCGAGGATCATCTCGTCGCGTGCCGTGGCGATGCGACGGATCTGTGTCATGGTTCCACCGGTACCGGCCGGGATGAGACGGCCGACGATGACGTTTTCCTTGAGCCCCTGGAGGCCGTCGGTCTTGCCGGCGATCGCGGCTTCCGTCAGCACCTTGGTCGTTTCCTGGAAGGACGCGGCCGAGATGAAGGACGGGGTCTGCAGCGACGCCTTGGTGATGCCGAGCAGGACGGGGTCGCCATAGGCCGGCTTCTTGCCCTGTTCGATCAGCTGGTCGTTGACGTCTTCCAGTTCGATCCGGTCCACGCTGTCGCCCACGATGTAGGTAGAGTCGCCGGCGTCGGTGACTTCGACCTTCTGCAGCATCTGGCGAACGATGACCTCGATGTGCTTGTCGTTGATGACAACGCCCTGCAGACGGTAGACTTCCTGGATTTCGTTCACAAGGTAAGAAGCGAGTGCTTCCACGCCCTTGATCGCCAGGATGTCATGCGGTGCCGGGTTACCGTCGAGGATGTAGTCACCCTTTTCGATATAGTCGCCGTCCTGAAGGTGGAAGGGCTTGCCCTTCGGGATCAGGTATTCGACCGGCTCGACACCGTCTTCCGCCGGCTCGATCAGCACGCGACGCTTGTTCTTGTAGTCGCGACCGAAACGGATCGTGCCGTCGATCTCCGCGATGATCGCATGGTCCTTCGGACGACGCGCTTCGAAGAGTTCGGCAACACGCGGCAGACCACCGGTGATGTCCTTGGTCTTGGCGCTTTCCAGCGGCGAACGTGCCAGCACGTCACCCTGGGACACCTTCGTACCAGGCTCGACCGACAGGATCGCATCGACCGAGAGCAGGAACCGGGCCTCGCCGCCACGCGACAGCTTGGCAACGACGCCATTCTTGTCCTTGATGACGATCGCCGGCTTCAGGTCGATACCCCTTGGCGTCGAACGCCAGTCGATAACCTGACGCTTGGTGATGCCGGTGGCTTCGTCGGTCGCTTCGAGAACCGAGATACCATCGACGATATCCTCGAAGTGAACCGTTCCTTCGACTTCCGTCATCATCGGACGCGTGTAGGGGTCCCACTCCGCGAAACGCTGACCGCGACGAACCTTGTCGCCGTCATCGACGAAGATCTTCGAGCCGTAGGCGACCCGCTGCGAGGAGCGTTCCACGCCGCGTTCGTCCAGGATCTGGATCGCCATGTTACGACCCATGGCAATGAGAATGCCATCGGAGTTGCGCAGCATGTTGCGGTTCTTGATCTGGATCGTGCCTTCGTAGGACGCTTCCAGGAACGACTGGTCAACCACGTTGGCCGTGCCACCCAGGTGGAACGTCCGCATGGTCAACTGCGTGCCCGGCTCGCCGATCGACTGAGCCGCGATGACGCCGACCGCTTCACCCATGTTGACAGGGGTACCGCGGGCAAGGTCGCGACCGTAGCAGACGCCGCAGACGCCGGTCTGGATTTCGCAGGTCAGGGCCGAACGGATCCGGATCGACTGAATGCCGGCCTTCTCGATTTCGACCACGTCCGCTTCCAGGATCATCAGGCCGGCATCGACGATGCGCTCACCCGTGACCGGATGATCGATGTTGTCGAGAGCCGTACGACCGAGAACGCGGGCGCCGATGGAGGCAACGACCTGACCGGCATCGACGATGGCGGTCATGGTGAGGCCGTTTTCGGTGCCGCAATCGACCGAGTTGACGATGCAATCCTGTGCAACGTCGACCAGACGACGCGTCAGGTAGCCGGAGTTTGCCGTCTTCAGGGCGGTGTCTGCAAGACCCTTACGGGCACCGTGCGTCGAGTTGAAGTACTCGTTCACGGTCAGGCCTTCCTTGAAGTTCGAGATGATCGGGGTCTCGATGATTTCGCCCGAAGGCTTGGCCATCAGACCACGCATCCCGCCCAGCTGGCGCATCTGGTTCGGAGAACCACGGGCGCCGGAGTGCGACATCATGTAGATCGCGTTCATCGGCTTCTGACGGCCGTTGTCGTCGAACTCGACGGCCTTAATGCGGGCCATCATATCTTCGGCGACCTTTTCGGTGGCCTTGCCCCAGGCGTCTACGACCTTGTTGTACTTTTCGCCCTGCGTGATCAGGCCGTCATTGTACTGCTGTTCGTATTCCTTCACCAGCGACTCGGTGTCGCCGACGATCTTCGCCTTGGTTTCCGGAATGACCATGTCGTCCTTGCCGAACGAGATGCCGGCGCGGCAGGCATGTGCGAAGCCGAGCTGCATGATCCGGTCGCAGAAGATGACCGTGTCCTTCTGGCCGCAATGACGGTAGACCGTGTCGATCATCTTGGAGATGTTCTTCTTGGTCAGTTCCTGATTGCAGACGTCGAACGGAACGTTGACGTTCTTCGGCAGCAGTTCGCCGATGAGCATGCGGCCGGGCGTGGTTTCGAAGATCTTGGAAACCGGCTTGCCGTTCTCGTCGACCGACTTGAAGCGACCACGGATCTTCGCATGCAGCGTGACCGACTTGTTGTCGAGCGCGTGATGCAGTTCCCCGATGTCGGAGAAGGCCATGCCTTCGCCCGGCTCGTTCTGGTTCATGATCGACAGGTAGTAGAGCCCGAGAACCATGTCCTGCGAGGGAACGATGATCGGTGCGCCGTTGGCCGGATGCAGGATGTTGTTGGTCGACATCATCAGCACGCGGGCTTCCAGCTGCGCTTCGAGCGACAGCGGCACGTGAACGGCCATCTGGTCGCCGTCGAAGTCGGCATTGAACGCCGTGCAGACGAGCGGGTGCAGCTGGATCGCCTTGCCTTCGACCAGCGTGGGCTCGAAGGCCTGGATGCCGAGGCGGTGCAGCGTCGGTGCGCGGTTGAGCAGAACCGGATGCTCGCGGATGACCTCATCGAGGATATCCCAGACTTCCGGCTTTTCCTTCTCGACCAGCTTCTTGGCCTGCTTGACGGTGGACGAGAAGCCCTTGGCGTCGAGACGGGCGTAGATGAAGGGCTTGAAGAGCTCGAGCGCCATCTTCTTCGGCAGGCCGCACTGGTGCAGCTTCAGTTCCGGACCCGTCACGATGACCGAACGACCGGAATAGTCGACGCGCTTGCCGAGCAGGTTCTGGCGGAACCGGCCTTGCTTGCCCTTCAGCATGTCGGAGAGCGACTTCAGCGGACGCTTGTTGGCACCCGTGATGACGCGACCGCGACGGCCGTTGTCGAACAGCGCATCGACGGATTCCTGCAGCATGCGCTTTTCATTGCGGATGATGATGCCCGGCGCCCGCAGTTCGATCAGCCGCTTCAGGCGGTTGTTGCGGTTGATGACGCGGCGGTAGAGATCGTTGAGGTCGGACGTCGCGAAACGGCCGCCGTCCAGGGGGACGAGCGGACGCAGGTCCGGCGGGATGACCGGAACGACCTTCATGATCATCCATTCCGGCCGGTTGCCGGACTCCATGAAGTTCTCAACGATCTTCAGGCGCTTCATCAGCTTCTTCTGCTTCAGCTCGGACGTGGTGTCAGCCATGTCCTGGCGCAGATCGCCGGCGATCTTCTCGAGGTTCATCGAGGCGAGCATCTCGTAGATGGCTTCCGCACCGATCATCGCCGTGAACTGGTCTTCGCCGAATTCATCGACGGCGATCATGTACTCTTCTTCCGAGAGAAGCTGGTTCTCTTTCAGAGAGGTCAGGCCGGGCTCGGTGACGATGTAGTTTTCGAAGTAGAGAACGCGCTCGATATCCTTCAGCGTCATGTCGAGCAGCGTCGCGATGCGGCTCGGCAGGGACTTCAGGAACCAGATGTGGGCAACCGGGGCTGCAAGCTCGATGTGGCCCATGCGCTCGCGCCGAACGCGCGACAGCGTGACTTCGACGCCGCACTTTTCGCAGATGATGCCCTTGTACTTCATGCGCTTGTACTTGCCGCACAGGCACTCATAGTCCTTGATGGGCCCGAAGATGCGCGCGCAGAACAGGCCGTCGCGTTCCGGCTTGAACGTGCGGTAGTTGATGGTTTCCGGCTTCTTGATCTCGCCGAACGACCACGAGAGGATCTTCTCCGGCGACGCGATCGAGATGCGGATCGAATCGAAGGTCTGTGCAGGCATCTGCGGATTGAAAAGGTTCATGACCTCTTGGTTCATGCCTATCTCCTTTGGGGCATAGCCCCTTATCTTGAGCGAGTGTGGCCGGCATTTCCCGGGGCGCCGGCCCCTCTGCTCGTCAAACGGATAAAACCGCATCGGGTGCGGCTCAGCGCCCTGTCCCGTCGTCTCTCGGATGAAGACGACCGGCAGGACCTGCGCGCGCCTTGGTGAGGCGCGCGCGTCAATCGCGTTTTATTCAGCGGCGTCCGGCAGCTGCGTCGGCTGGAGATCCTCAAGCTTCGAATTCTCGAGCTCGACGGACAGGCCGAGAGAGCGCATTTCCTTGACGAGAACGTTGAAGCTCTCCGGAATGCCCGCCTCGAACGTGTCGTCGCCGCGCACGATCGCCTCGTAGACCTTGGTTCGTCCGGCCACGTCGTCCGACTTCACCGTCAGCATTTCCTGCAGGGTGTAGGCGGCGCCGTAGGCTTCGAGCGCCCAGACTTCCATTTCCCCGAAGCGCTGACCGCCGAACTGGGCCTTGCCGCCGAGCGGCTGCTGGGTGACCAGCGAGTAGGGACCGATCGAACGCGCATGGATCTTGTCGTCCACGAGGTGGTTCAGCTTCAGCATGTAGATGTAGCCGACCGTGACCTGACGGTCGAACTGGTCGCCCGTACGGCCATCATACAGCGTCGACTGACCGGAGATCTTCAGGCCTGCCTGCTCCAGCATCTCGTTGACGTCGGCTTCCACCGCACCGTCGAAGACCGGCGTTGCGATCGACACGCCGCGGCGTGTCTGCTCGGCCAGACGGACGATGCTGTCGTCGTCGTAATCCTTGATCGGCTCGCCCTTCGGACCGGAACCGATGACGCTGTCGATGGTGTCGCGCAGCGGCTTGATGTCGGCGCCCGCCTTGTAGGCGTCGAGCATGTCACCGATCTTGCGACCCATGCCGGCGCAAGCCCAGCCGAGGTGCGTCTCGAGGATCTGTCCGACGTTCATGCGCGACGGCACGCCCAGCGGGTTCAGAACCACATCCACATGCGTCCCGTCTTCCAGGAACGGCATGTCCTCGATCGGAACGATGCGCGACACGACACCCTTGTTGCCGTGACGGCCGGCCATCTTGTCGCCCGGCTGGATCTTGCGCTTCACAGCGACGAAGACCTTGACCATCTTCATGACGCCCGGAGGCATTTCGTCGCCGCGCTGGACCTTTTCGACCTTGTCCATGAAGCGATGCTCGAGCAGCGACTTCGACTCGTCGTACTGGCCGCGCAGCGCTTCGATCTCGCCCTGAGCCTTCTCGTCCTCGACGGCGAACATCCACCACTGCGAGCGGGGATATTCGGAGACGATCGCGTTGGTCAGCTCCGTGCCCTTCTTGAAGCCCTTCGGACCTGCGACGGCGGAATGGCTGCGCAGCATCTCGATCAGGCGGGCATAGACGTTGCGGTCGAGGATCGCCTGTTCGTCGTCGCGGTCCTTTGCGAGACGTTCGATTTCCTCGCGCTCGATCGCCATCGCACGCTCGTCCTTTTCAACGCCGTGGCGATTGAAAACACGAACTTCGACGATGGTCCCGAACGTGCCCGGGGGCATGCGCATGGAGGTGTCGCGGACGTCGGACGCCTTTTCACCGAAGATGGCGCGCAGAAGCTTCTCTTCCGGCGTCATCGGGCTTTCGCCCTTCGGCGTGATCTTGCCGACGAGGATGTCGCCCGGCTGCACTTCCGCACCGATGTAGACGATGCCGGCTTCGTCGAGGTTCTTCAGCGCTTCTTCCGACACGTTCGGAATGTCGCGCGTGATTTCTTCCGGACCGAGCTTCGTGTCGCGCGCCATCACTTCGAATTCTTCGATGTGGATGGAGGTAAACACGTCATCGCGCACAATGCGCTCGGACAGGAGGATCGAGTCCTCGTAGTTGTAGCCGTTCCAGGGCATGAACGCGACCAGCGCGTTGCGGCCAAGCGCAAGATCGCCGAGATCAGTCGAGGGACCGTCCGCGATGATGTCGCCCTTGTTCAGGATGTCACCGACGGTGACCAGCGGGCGCTGGTTGACGCAGGTGTTCTGGTTGGAGCGCTGGAACTTCTGCAGGCGGTAGATATCGACGCCGGACTTGCCGGCCTCGAGCTCTTCGGTCGCGCGGATAACGATACGCGTCGCATCGACCTGGTCGACGACACCGCCGCGGCGCGCCGCGATGGCAGCGCCGGAGTCGCGGGCCACGACCGGCTCCATGCCGGTGCCGACGAACGGCGCTTCGGCGCGCAGCAGAGGCACGGCCTGACGCTGCATGTTCGAGCCCATGAGCGCGCGGTTCGCATCGTCGTTCTCAAGGAACGGGATGAGAGCGGCGGCAACGGACACGAGCTGCTTCGGCGAGACGTCCATCAGGTTGATCTGGTCGCGCGGCGTCAGCATGACTTCGCCCGAGTGACGGCAGACGACGAATTCTTCTTCGAATTCATTGTCGGCATTCAGCACGGAGTTCGCCTGGGCAACGTGGTACTTGGCCTCTTCCATGGCGGAGAGGTAGACCACTTCGCGGGTGACCTTGCCGTCGACGATCTTGCGGTACGGGCTTTCGATGAAGCCGTACTTGTTGACGCGGGCAAAGGTGGCGAGCGAGTTGATCAGACCGATGTTCGGGCCTTCCGGCGTCTCGATCGGGCAGATACGGCCGTAATGGGTCGGGTGAACGTCGCGGACTTCGAAGCCTGCGCGCTCGCGGGTCAGACCACCCGGTCCAAGAGCCGAAAGACGGCGCTTGTGGGTGATTTCCGAAAGCGGGTTCACCTGGTCCATGAACTGCGACAGCTGCGAGGAACCGAAGAACTCGCGCACGGCGGCAGCCGCCGGCTTCGCGTTGATCAGGTCCTGCGGCATGACGGTGTCGATCTCGATCGACGACATGCGTTCCTTGATGGCGCGCTCCATGCGGAGCAGGCCGAGACGATACTGATTTTCCATCAGTTCGCCGACGGAACGAACGCGGCGATTGCCGAGGTTGTCGATGTCGTCGATCTCGCCCTTGCCGTCACGCAGCTCGACCAGCATCTTGACGACCGCCAGGATGTCTTCCTTGCGCAGAACACGAACCGTGTCCGGGCAATCGAGATCCAGACGCATGTTCATCTTGACGCGACCGACGGCCGAAAGGTCGTAGCGCTCGGCATCGAAGAACAGCGTGTTGAACATGGCTTCGGCCGAATCCATGGTCGGCGGCTCGCCCGGGCGCATGACGCGGTAGATATCGAACAGAGCGTCCTGACGGTTCTCGTTCTTATCGACGGCAATCGTGTTGCGGATGTAGGCGCCGACATTGATATGGTCGATGTCGAGAACGGGGATCTCTTCGAAGCCCGCAGCGAGGATGACGCCGAGCGTCTTCTCGTCGATCTCGTCGCCGGCTTCCAGGAAGATTTCCCCGGTTGCCATGTTGACGAGGTCTTCGGCAAGATAGTTGCCATAGAGATCGTCGTCGGATGCCTTGATGGCCTTGAGGCCCTTCTCGGTCAGCGAACGGAGCAGACGCGGGGTCAGCTTCTTGCCGCTTTCCACGACGACTTCGCCGGTATCGGCGTCGATCATCTCGGTGATGGCCTTCTGGCCCTTCAGGACCTCCGGCTGGAACGGGATCCGCCAGCCCTTGCCGTCACGCTTGTAGAAGGACTTGGTGTAGAACGTCTCAAGGATCTCCTCGCCGTCCATGCCGAGTGCCATCAGCAGAGAGGAGACGGGGATCTTGCGGCGACGGTCGATACGCGCATGGACGATGTCCTTGGCGTCGAATTCGATGTCGAGCCAGGAACCGCGATAGGGAATGACGCGCGCTGCAAACAGCAGCTTGCCCGACGAGTGGCTCTTGCCCTTGTCATGGTCGAAGAACACGCCGGGCGAACGGTGCATCTGCGAGACGATGACGCGCTCGGTGCCGTTGACGATGAACGTCCCGTTGTTCGTCATGAGCGGCATGTCGCCCATGTAGACGTTCTGTTCCTTGATGTCCTTGATGGACTTCGCGCCCGTATCCTCGTCGATATCGAACACGATGAGGCGCAGCGTCACCTTGAGCGGCGCTGCGTAGGTCAGGTCGCGCTGACGGCATTCGTCGACGTCGAACTTCGGGGACTCGAACTCATAGGAGACGAACTCCAGCATGGAGGCGCCGGAAAAGTCGCTGATCGGAAAGACCGACTTGAAAACCGACTGCAGTCCCTCGTCAGGACGGCCGCCAGCCGGCTCCTTGACCATCAGGAACTGATCGTAAGACGCCTTCTGAACCTCGATGAGGTTCGGCATTTCTGCGACTTCAGGGATTTTGCCGAAAAACTTGCGTACGCGCCTGCGACCGTTAAACGAAAGGGTCTGAGCCATCGTCGCTCCTTCAATATGTGCATCCGGGCCTGCAACGGACGGGGATCGATGGCCAGTCGACCCCGTCTAAGATGGATTGCTCAATCTCGTCTCGCGGCCCAGGACACAAAGCGCGGAATGCCGTGTCGTCCAGGTACCGGGACCATCCTCTTGAAGAACCCATTACCAAAAAGCCGAATCTGTGGGGGGCTTTTGGGTAATACGTTCGAAAAACGGTCAAAGAGAGGCAGCCCTTTCGGGCCGCCTCTCTCCGTCGTAAAGCCAGATTACTTGACGTCAACCTTGGCGCCAGCGTCTTCGAGCTTCTTCTTGAGGTCAGCAGCTTCAGCCTTGGAAACGCCTTCCTTGACGGCCTTCGGAGCAGCTTCGACCAGGTCCTTGGCTTCCTTGAGGCCGAGGCCGGTGATCGCGCGGACTTCCTTGATGACGTTGATCTTGTTAGCGCCGGCTTCAGCCAGGATAACGTCGAACTCGGTCTTTTCTTCTTCGACGGGAGCAGCAGCGCCAGCGCCGCCGGCAGCAGCAACGGCTACCGGTGCAGCAGCGGAAACGCCCCACTTTTCTTCGAGAAGCTTCGACAGTTCTGCAGCTTCCAGAACGGTCAGCGAGGAGAGGTCTTCAACGATCTTAGAGAGATCAGCCATTGTCATAGTTCCTTTTGTTCAATTCGAACCGATGTTGATATAAACAGCGAAAAACCGCCTTATGCGGCTTCTTCGTCCTTCTTGGCATAGGCCGCGAACACGCGGGCAAGCTGGCTTGCCGGTGCTGCAACAACGCCTGCGATACGGGTGGCCGGGGTCTGGATCATGCCCAGCAGCCTTCCGCGCAGTTCATCCAGCGAAGGCAGGGTCGCAAGCGACTTGACGCCTTCCGCATTCAGCGTTGTGGTGCCCATGGAACCACCGAGAACAACGACCTTGTCGTTGGTCTTGGCGAAATCCACGACGACCTTGGGAGCCACGATCGGGTCATTGCTATATGCAATGAGTGTCTGACCCTTGAAGAGATCGATGATCCCTTCGGACTCCGTACCCTGAAGGGCAATCTTGGCCAGGCGGTTCTTCGCGACTTTGACGGTGCCGCCAGCTGCGCGCATCTTCGAACGAAAATCGTTCATTTGCGCAACGGTGACGCCGGCATAGTGGGCCACGACAACCGAACCGGAAGCCTTGAAGACTTCGTTCAGCTCCGTGACGAATTCGCGTTTTTCCGCTCTTTCCACTGCCTATCTCCAGTTGGCAGACCGCAATCCTGCAGGCCTGCCGGGTTTGCCTTTGCCGCGCGGGATCTTGACGATCCCGGGCGACGCTCGAGGATCCTGTCCCCTGCGAAGCGCCGGAAGGCGCTCACAAGGCAAGCCGAGGTTCGAACCGATGTTTCCCTTGGGCCTTGGCCTTGGGGACAAATTCGGGTCTCACCCGTCTCATGCAGGCATCAGTGATTAAGGGATAACCACCTGCAATCTCGGACAGGAGTTCCAGGCCGAAGCCTGGATATCCGGTCCCGAAGGACCGGAATTGGTGACCGGCAGGACCTGCGCCCCACCGATAGGATCAGGCGACGCTGAGCGTCGACAGATCGATCTTGACGCCCGGACCCATGGTCGAGGAAATCGCGATGCGCTTGACGTAGTTGCCCTTGGCACCTGCCGGCTTCGCCTTCACGACGGCATCCGCAAATGCACGGATGTTTTCTTCCAGAGCGCCCGGTGCGAACGAGGCCTTGCCGATGCCGGCATGGATGATACCAGCCTTCTCGACGCGGAACTCGACGGCACCACCCTTGGAAGCCTTGACGGCGCCGGTGACGTCCATGGTCACGGTGCCGACCTTCGGGTTCGGCATCATGCCGCGGGGGCCGAGAACCTTGCCGAGACGGCCGACGAGCGGCATCATGTCCGGGGTCGCGATGCAGCGATCGAAGTCGATCTTGCCGCCCTGGACGATCTCGACGAGATCTTCGGCGCCGACCACGTCCGCACCGGCAGCGCGGGCTTCGTCAGCCTTTGCGCCACGTGCGAAGACGGCGACGCGAACGTCGCGGCCGGTGCCGTTCGGCAGGTTGACGACGCCGCGGACCATCTGGTCTGCGTGACGCGGGTCAACGCCGAGGTTCATGGCGACTTCGATGGTCTCGTCGAACTTGGCGATCGCCCGTTCCTTGACCATGCCGATGGCGTCCGAAAGGCTGTAGATCTTCGTAGGATCGACGCCTTCGCGGGTCTTCTGTACGCGCTTTGCAAGCTTTACCATCTTACGCCACCACTTCCAGACCCATGGCGCGGGCGGAGCCCTCGATCATGGTCATCGCGCCTTCGATATCGGCTGCATTGAGGTCCTTCATCTTGGCTTCGGCGATCGACTTGATCTGAGCCTTGGTGAGGGTGCCGGCAACGCCGCCCTTGCCCGGGGTCTTGGAGCCCGAGGTGATCTTTGCTTCCTTCTTGAGGAAGTAGCTGACCGGCGGCTTCTTCATCGCGAAGGTGAAGGACTTGTCCTGGAAGTAGGTGATGACGACCGGAATCGGCATGCCCTTTTCCATTTCCTGCGTGGCAGCGTTGAACGCCTTGCAGAATTCCATGATGTTGATGCCGCGCTGACCAAGTGCAGGACCGATCGGCGGGGACGGATTGGCCGACCCTGCCTTTACCTGCAGCTTGAGGTGGCCCATAACTTTCTTAGCCATTACTCTCTGCCTTTTCTCTGTCCGATCCCCGGATGAACCTGAAGGGCGCATCGTGAACCGGACGTTCGATCGGTTTCCCGATCACGGATGCCGTATCTTGTTGCGATGCGGCGGCTGCGGTTGCGTGGTGCGGTTACCGGGTCCGGCTAAGAGCCCTTCCCCTTCCACGCGGGTGGCGGCGAAACGCCGCCTGAAAGCCCGCCTTGAAGGCAGGCCGTCATGACGTCAACTCAGACCTTCTCGACCTGAGCGAATTCGAGATCGACCGGCGTCGCGCGACCGAAGATCGAGACCTCGACCTTGAGGCGGGCGCGCTCCTCGTCGACATCCTGAACGATGCCGTTGAACGAGGCGAAGGGACCATCGGAGACCCGGACCTGCTCGCCGACCTCGAACGAGATCGAAGGCTTCGGGCGATCCACGCCATCCTGGACCTGACCGAGAATGCGCTCGGCTTCGTGGTCGGGGATCGGAACAGGCTTGTTGTCGGAACCGAGGAACCCGGTGACCTTCGGCGTGTTCTTGATGAGGTGATAGGCCTCATCCGTCAGGTTGGCGCGAACCATCACGTAACCCGGAAAAAACTTGCGCTCGGCATCGACCTTGCGGCCGCGACGGACTTCGACGACTTTTTCGGTCGGAACCAGGATCTTTTCGAACAGATGGCTCAAGCCCTTCTGCTTGGCCTTCTCTTCGATCGACTCGGCGACCTTCTTTTCGAAGTTCGAATAGGCGTGAACGATATACCAACGCGGAGCCATGTTCATTCCCACTCGATTAGATGCCGACATTGAGGACGAGGCCAATGAGCCAGCCCATCAACTGATCCGCCGCAAAGAAGAACGCTGCAGAAATGATGACCATGATGAACACCATCAGCGTGGAGATCACGGTTTCCCGGCGCGAGGGCCAAGTCACTTTTGCCGTCTCGGAGCGGACCTGCTTCAGAAACGTAACGGGATTAGTCTTCGCTGCCATTGAATGCTCACGCCTTGACGGCCCGTAAAGCTGAATGCTCAGCCCCACGCGCCGCGTGTCTGTTGGACCCTACATAAAGACCGATTCTGAAAATCACAAGGACTTTCCGATCTTTTAAACGAATTATGCCTTCGGTTCCACGCCGTGCCGAGTCATGTTTTCGCACGCTTCGAGGCTGCCAAAGTCCCTCATATAACGGCTTGCATCGCGATGGACCGGAGACACCTGTCGAAGGAAATGGCAGGGGCAGCCGGGCTTGAACCGACGACCTGCGGTTTTGGAGACCGCCGCTCTACCAACTGAGCTATACCCCTACACGGCACAACGGAACAGCTCCGGGGAGCGTATCGTCGTCGTGTCGACCGTGCGCTCCTTTAAGACGCGCGCGCCGGATTGGCAAGGGCCCTTTTCATCTTTTCGCCCGACGCCTCACCCTCTTCCCCGTTCATCTCCACCCTCATGCTCCGTGTCGCGTTCTACCAGGTGAAAGCGTAGGAGAAGCCGATGCTCGCCTGCCTGTCATTCTTGAAAGGCGCTGCGAGCGCTGCCGTGACAGTCATCTTCCGCGTGATCTGCTGTTCGACGCGGACGATGTTGGAGACGTCGAGCTTGGCCGGGGCGTAACGGCCTTCCGCCACCACGGCGGTTCCGGTCGCAACCGCCGTCAGCCGGGCCGACTGACGAAAGACGATATTGTCGCACCGTTTGAGATGCTCGGAGCAGACAAGATTGACACCGCGGCTGCGCTCCAGATCGAGGCTTGCGTTGAGGATCCGCTTTCGGTTCATGCTGACATCCAGATGGCCGGTGCCGCCGCGTGGATCGAACACCCCGTCGATGGACCGGCTGGTGGCGACGGCGGTGCGCGTCCCGTTGCGGGTGGTGACCCGCGCCCAGATGTCGACCGGCGTGTCCTCGACGCGGCCGGACCGCGTGGCTGCGACCGCCACATCCGCGCCTGCACTCGCCTCGCCCGCGACCGGCAGCTTGACGCCCATGCGCAAATGCAGGCCGTTTTCGCCCAGCTTCGTCGGTTGCCAGATCAGGCGGTCCGCCGCCTGCGCCAGCGGAGAGAGGCCGAGGCCCGCAAATGCGAAACAGACGGCGGCGAGCGCCGTCCTGGACATCGTGTTCATCGAAGGGTTCCACCGTTCCGGGCAAGCGGTCGAATTCATCGACGCAAAGGCCCTGCCGAAAATCCGTTGCCTGGAACGCGGACCGCACAGGCAACGCTCATGCCGCTCATCCGACCGTCGCGGAGGCGAAGGTTGTCCGGCACCAGCGTCCGTCAAACCTGCCTTACGATAATCCCGGCATGATCGGAACGGAACCCCCAAAAACTTGCGGGTCATTCTCAGGATTGACGCGGCGCGCCCTGACACGCGCCGCGAACAGGTCGGAACGGCGGTGTTATGCCGGGAGCGTCACATATTTCCGCCAGTCGTGCTCCTCGCGGAACCCGAGGACGTCGCGGATCTTGCGATTCGACAGCAGGCTCTCATATGTCCCGAGTTCGCGGGACACCGGCACGTTGGGAAAGTGATCGCGGAGCAGATCGGCGGTCGGCGTATTGGCAGAGGTGGTATCGTTGGCGGCGTTGAAGATCTGGAAGCCGAGGCCGTCCTTCTCGATGCCGAGCTTGCATATCTGCCCGAGGTCGCGGGCGTCGATGTAGCTCCAGGCGATGCGTTTGCGGATGGTCGGATCGGCAAACCAGGTCGGGAACATGGCATATTCATGCGGCTCGATGACGTTGCCGATGCGGATGGCGTAGACATCGATCCCGAACCGCTCGGCAAAGGCCCTCGCCGTCTTCTCGTTCAGCACCTTCGACAGACCGTAGCTGTCCATCGGGCTCACATCGGCGTCTTCCTCCAGCGGGAAGCGGGCGACGTCGCGGTGCCCCTCGGCAAAGCAGATGCCATAGGTGGTCTCGCTGGAGGCGACGAGGATCTTGCGAACGCCGAATTTGGCGGCGGCCTCGATGACGTTGTACGTGCCGATGGTGTTGATGCGGAAGGTTTCGTTGTCCGGCTTGATCAGGATGCGGGGAATGGCCGCGAAATGCACCACGGCATCATAAGGCCGTATGCCCCTGCCCTTGCCGATCGGCGCGCGATCGAGATCCGGCATGTCGGCATGCATGGACAAGGCATTAAAGACCTGTCCGCTATCGGTGATATCGACGATGAGATTGGTCACGCCGGGATGTTCCAACGGCACGAGGTCGAGATTGTGCACCTCGTAGCCGGCCTCCACCAGATACGGCACGACATGGCGGCCGGCCTTGCCGGCGCCGCCGGTAAACAGAATGCGTTTCTTCACGTGAGATCCTCCAGAATGGCAAGGCGGATCTACCGCATTGGCGGCAAAGGACAAGCCGTTCCGATGTTCGGCATCGGCCCGAGCATCCGCATCCACCGTCCTGCACCCCTGAAACGACAAAAGCGCCACCCGAAGGCGGCGCTCTCATGATGTCATGGGAACCACGGCACGGCGCTCGAGCGCCATGCCGTCGACGGATCCCTGATTACTCGACGATCGAAGCCACGATGCCGGCGCCGACGGTCCGGCCGCCTTCGCGGATTGCGAAGCGCAGCTTTTCTTCCATCGCGATCGGAACGATCAGCTCGACGGCAACGGTGACGTTGTCGCCCGGCATGACCATTTCCGTGCCTTCCGGAAGCGTGACGATCCCGGTCACGTCCGTCGTGCGGAAGTAGAACTGCGGACGGTAGTTCGTGAAGAACGGCGTATGACGGCCGCCTTCTTCCTTCGTCAGGATGTAGGCTTCGGCCATGAACTTCTTGTGCGGCTTGACCGAACCCGGCTTGCACAGGATCTGGCCACGCTCGACGCCGTCACGGGTGACGCCGCGAACGAGTGCGCCGATGTTGTCGCCGGCCTGGCCCTGATCGAGCAGCTTGCGGAACATTTCAACGCCGGTGACCGTGGTCTTCGACGTCGCGCGGATGCCGACGATCTCGACTTCTTCACCGACCTTGACGATGCCGCGCTCGACGCGACCGGTCACGACCGTACCGCGACCCGAGATCGAGAACACGTCTTCGATCGGCATCAGGAACGGCATGTTGATCGGACGCTCGGGCGTCGGGATATAGGCATCGACAGCGGCCATCAGCTCGCGGATCGCGTCTTCGCCGATCTTCTTGTCCGAATCTTCGAGAGCGGCCAGAGCCGAACCCTTGACGATCGGAATGTCATCGCCGGGGAAGTCGTAGGACGAAAGAAGTTCGCGAACTTCCAGCTCGACGAGCTCGAGAAGCTCGGCGTCATCGACCTGGTCGACCTTGTTGAGGAACACGACGATCGCGGGAACGCCGACCTGACGGGCGAGCAGAATGTGCTCGCGGGTCTGGGGCATCGGGCCGTCGGCAGCCGAGCAGACCAGGATCGCGCCGTCCATCTGGGCAGCACCGGTGATCATGTTCTTGACGTAGTCGGCGTGGCCGGGGCAGTCGACGTGGGCGTAGTGGCGGGCCGGCGTCTCGTATTCGACGTGGGCCGTCGAGATGGTGATGCCGCGGGCCTTTTCTTCCGGAGCGGCGTCGATCTGGTCGTAGGCCTTGTATTCGCCGAAGTACTTCGTGATCGCTGCCGTCAGCGACGTCTTGCCATGGTCGACGTGACCGATCGTTCCGATGTTCACGTGCGGCTTGTTGCGTTCAAACTTGCTCTTTGCCATGGGTCTGTTTTCCTGTGATCAATGAGATACGGCCCGGCAGGCCAGTATGCCGCCGGCCGGTTTGGGGAGGCGTTTAAGGGTTTCGAAAGAATTGCGCAAGGCCTATTTGCGCGGGAGGGAAAGGCCATCGTCTCGCCCGCGGGATGCGGGCTTTCAGCGCTGTAAATGGGGGCATCGAAAAGGGAATGCAATGCCGCCGCCGGCTCGCTCGGTCACGCCTGCGCCTTCCCCTGAAGAGCGGCTCATCGGGTCGAAGAGCACGACCGACGATCAGGACGGCATTATGCGCGCTCCCGCAGAGAGATCATCGTCCTATAAGACATGTGAGATATTAAAAGCTGGAGCGGGTAGCGGGAATCGAACCCGCGTATTCAGCTTGGAAGGCTGCTGCTCTACCATTGAGCTATACCCGCGGGGGTCTTGATCCGTGCGACAGAATGGTGGAGGGAGTTGGATTTGAACCAACGTAGGCTGAGCCAACGGATTTACAGTCCGTCCCCTTTAACCACTCGGGCATCCCTCCAGTATTCCGTCGGGATCAAGCGACCAGTCCGATCTTCGGAAGCGGCTGTTTGTGCCGCCCCTTGATCTGCGCCGGGTATATGACCGCCCCGTTTCCTCCTGTCAACACGACGTCCGCAGTTTTTTCAAAAGTTGGAAATCGTCCACAGGCGCGGGTGCCCACACCTCGGCACTCGGGTGCGATGCCTGCGGGAAAATGGTTTCCCTGCCAGCCCTTGCCCGATATAAAGCCGGCATGAGCAAAGATCCTTCCGGCGACAAGAGCGCCAAAGACACCCATTATGCAACGCTGCGCCGGGCGCATCGCGATCAGAAGCGCGAGCGCGGGGAAATCCCGACGCCCGCCGAAGATCGCCGCCGCCAGAAAGCTGCGGCCGCCGGCGCAAAGGGGGAATGGCAAGCACCGCCACTCGCCCCCGATCAGGTCCAGCTTTACGGGATCCACACGGTCAAGGCGGCGCTGGGCAATCCGGAACGCAAGATCGTCAGCCTTTCTGCAACGCTGAACGCGCTCGTGCGCCTCGACATCAAGGATACCGAGTCCCTGCCCTTTCCGGTCGAGATCGTCTCGCCGCAGATGCTCGACAAGATCCTCGGTCCCGATGCGATCCACCAGGGCGTCATGCTGGAAACCAAGCCGCTGCCCGTACGGCGGCTTTCGGCGCTGAAGGACAGCCCGTTGATTCTCGTTCTCGACCAGGTCACCGATCCGCACAATGTCGGCGCCATTCTGCGCTCGGCCGTCGCCTTCGATGCCGGCGCCGTGATCACGACGATGCGGCACAGCCCGACCGAGTCGGGCGTCATGGCGAAATCGGCGTCCGGTGCGATGGAACTGATCCCCTATATCCAGATCACCAATCTCGCGGAGGCGCTCGAAGAACTCCACGGCCTCGGCTTCCAGTCGATTGGCCTTGATTCGGAAGGCCCGGCACCGCTGGAAAAAACCTTCGTCGGCGATCGCGTCGCACTGGTGCTCGGCGCAGAGGGCAAGGGCCTGCGCCAGAAGACCCGCGACACCGTCTCGGCGCTCGCCCGTCTCGACATGCCCGGCGCCATCAAATCCCTCAACGTCTCCAACGCCGCCGCCATCGCCCTCTACGCGGCGCGCGCCCATCTCAAACGCTAGCCGCGCGCGACCGCCAGCATTTCTTGCTTTACACGCCGGAGGAATATGCTAATTCCTCCGCTGCTGCCCTTATAGCTCAGTTGGTAGAGCACCTGATTTGTAATCAGGGGGTCCCGGGTTCGAGTCCTGGTGGGGGCACCACAATTTCAGGCACTTAGGTCGCCTCGTCAGGGTAAGACACTGATCCTCAAAAGCCTCCGGGTGATAACCCCGATAGGATCTTGCCATGCGATTGGCTTTCTGGTTCTGACCCACACCGATTTCGGACGCGTCAAGATCGGTCCGTCCCCAAAGGGGTTCGACGGCCAAAAGGTGACGATAGCCGACATTCGACGGATGAAGGCGGAGGCCACAGCGGCCGTGGTGCCGGCAGCGCGAGACAGCGAAGATCACCATTGGCGTGCGACGCCATTGCAAACGGCTTGCCTTCAGCGCAGGGTAAATCTTCTGCAGCAGATTTCGCGGGCGCTGCCGCTTAAGGGCTAAACGCCTTGGCCCCAAATTGAGGAGGACGCCATGTCTTCCAAAAAGCCATCCATCCAGCATTCACACGTTTTCGCCATCGACGAATGGGGAGGCAAAGCTGCCTATCGAAGCCTGTCCCCGAGAAGTCATGAGACGTTCGATCATACTCTCTCGCCCTTGGCAGGGAGGCGCTACTTCAAAATGCGCCGGGTGCTGCTCGTCGTGGTGGAGTGCCTCATGCTCTTCGGATTGGCGATCGCCCTGTTGCTGGCCGTGATCTAGAACAGGGTTTCTGTCTTCGGTCCGGCCGTCGAGCCTCGTTCGCCGGACAGGCCGACGCCAGAAACGAAAAAGCCCCCTCACCGGTCAGGGCAAGGGGGTGCAGTTCACAGCAGATCATTACGGGGTGGCAACCAAAAGTGCGGCAGAGGTCGCTTCACCGTTGATGGTTTCGATCTCGTAGAGTGGGGCGCTTGAAAAATGATCCTGATCGCACCTGCTGACGATCGCGGATAGCATCGCCTGCGCCAGAGACGTGCGAAGCGACGTCGTGCTGTCAGAGCCCCGGGAAACCGAAACAGTCACCTTATCACCCTGAAGTCGTTGCACCCTCCAGACGAGGCCGTAGCTCGGGGCGCCTTCGAGAAGGTAATTTCGGCCACTGACAAAGAGCGCGCCGTTCCGGTTGCACGCGCCCAGTGCCGGGACGATCCCTCTTTCCATGATGGCGAGATCTTCAAGGGTCAAGCGCGCTCGAAGCTTCAAAAGCACCTGCTGGCTCTCTGTCACACGGAACTCTGCATTGGCGGAATGAAACCACAGCACGCACATGACGAAAGCCATCGAACTCCGGAAAATGAATATCATCAAAACCTCCCAAGTTACTGTCCTGACCCTTCCAGCGACAGCAACTTCACCGTGACCAATATCTTTTTAGATTTCTCCGCACGCAAACAGTCATACATATCTGGAGCGCGTTGTTGGCAAGATCGCAAAAAGACGTAGAGAACGCGGTTCTTCAGAAGAGTAGGTTTTAAGATCAAGCCGCCGCCATCCGGTGATTGCGGGCAAAGGGCGTCACGCTTGTTTCACGCGCAGGATCTATGAATCGGTGCTAATGCAGCGCTGTTTTGTAAGGATACTATTTTCAGCTGCCCGATCTGCAGGTGATATTTCGATCAAGAGCGCCCCGATCTGTTCCAAACAGGTCGAGGCTTTTCCTGATTCCAAGGGCGCGAAATTCGTCGCGGCGCGCTGGCCCGGACGTCGAAACGGCAGAAGCGGCAGCAGGATACGCCTTCTCTGCCTGCCACACTGCGCGAAAACACCACCGATTAGGTACGCTACGCCTGCACACTCAGGCTTTTGGCCGTATCGACATATAAGCGCGCCTTAAGATAGCGTCCTGAAAAATAGGACATGTATCGACGTGCAAGAACTTGAACCACATCGGCCAACAAGCCCCACCAGCCTGAATTACCGCATCGACGTTTTCCACCGGGGTCGGTATCTCGCGACATCGGTCATGGAGGCATCGGATCTGCGCCTGCTGCTTGACGTCAGCGGTCACCTGCACGTCGCCACCTTCGAGGCGTGGGTCGAAATCATCGTGATCGATGCGGATCAACCGCAATTCACCCTCGATGCGAAGGGCACCGTCACGTACCGTGTCACGCCGGTGGCGGAGCGGGCGACACACGATGGTCGCTCAATCCACTGAGATCGTCCGGCCTTGTGCCGGAGCCTCAGACAATGGCGAGGGTGTCGGCATCTGCTCTTGGCTCGAAGCGGGGACGCGCTTGATACAGCTACTCTTTGAGCGTATCGGCCACCAGCGCATTGGCGTGACCATGTCCGAGGCCGTGCTCAAGCTTGAGCCAAGCGACCAGTTCCATGTGCTTCTTCTCGCTTTGAGCGCGGATGAGGCTTTTCCACTCCGCGATCGGTCTTCCATATTTGGCTTCGATCGAAGGAAAATACGACGCAGGCCCCTTCACAGAATCTGTCGGCATGGAAACTCCCAGACGATGATCGCTTCAGATCATCACAATATCACGGAGGTCCGCCGTGTCACTCACGTTCCTGCCGCTCAGAACCGGCGATACGCCACCAACACTTCAGGGCGAACGTCGCAATTGCGGCGAGAGCGATTTGCACGACGGCGCGACGTAGACGATCGTCTCTGAGCCAGGCAGAATAGTGCCCAGACAATCGAAAAGCCCCATCGGCCAATCACGGCTGACGGAGCTTCTGCTTTTTAACCGTGTCTTCCCCACCCCCTCAGGCGGCGGTGATGGCTTTTTCGATATCCTGGATCGAGTGCCCGGTCAGGTCTTTATCCAGCTCTCCGACGATGACGTCCGACAGAGCCTTGTGATAGCCTTTTCGGAGCTCGCCAAGGGTGCGGGGTGCGGCGATGATCACCAGGTTTTTGATTTTTCCGTCCAGAACCTGCTTGTTCAGCAGATCAATCACGCCGGCGGAAAAGCCGTCTTCGTCCTGTTGCCCGTCGCTCGGGTTGGCCGCGCTGCTGGAATGGCGTCCGCCCGATGAAATTTTCGAGTCGTCGATATCCGGAGCCGGCATCGCCTTGAGTTGGATGCTGGATGGCTGGCCTTCGTTTTTGAACAAAGCAAGCTTCTTTCCATCCGCCACTGCGACGACTGCATTCTGAGGAAGATCCATGGAAAACTCCGTTGGGTATCACGCTTGGAACGACGGGTCTGTCGTTCGCATACCCGATAGAAGCCATCGAGCCGGCTTTTCGTTCCACCCGCGCAGGCGATGTAAGCCACCGATCCGAAGGTCCGGCGAAGCAGGACGGCCCGCAACAAACTTGATTGACGCGCTCATCTTTATCCTTTAGCAACGCCTGAACGACCATGAAACGCCAGATTGGTCGGGGCATGCATGGGGGTGCGTGCGGGAGGAAGACGGCATGAGAAACCGTTTTCGAAGGAATTCAAACCCATGCGCTTCCTCAGATCAGCCGTTTTGACGACGGCCTTTGTCGCATCCGCCTGGACAGGCCTTGCTGCCGGCACGGCCGCCGCCACCGATTATCCCCTCGTCGTAACCGACCTCTCCGGCCGCGAGATCACGATCCCCGCGGAACCCAAGCGCATCGTGGTGCAGGACGGGCGCGATCTCTTCGCGCTGGCGCTGCTCGATCGCGCGGACCCCTTTGCGCGTGTCGTGGCGTGGAACAACATTCTCTCCCGCTCCGACCCGGCGTCCTGGGCCGTGTTCCAGAAGCAGTGGCCGGAAAGCTCGGCAAAGCCGATCGACATGAAGTTCGGCGACGAGGGTCAGGTGAACCTCGAGCAGGTCGCCGCGACCAAGCCGGACCTCCTCGTGTTCCAGACGCGCGTGCGGCAGGCGCTCGACGATGCCGATCTCTTCAACCGGCTGGCGAAGCTCGGCATCCCGATCCTCCTGATCGACACCGAGCTCGAACCGACGGTCAATGCGCCGAAGACCGTCGATCTTCTGGGCAAAGTGCTGAACCGCGAAACGGAAGCCAAGGCCTTTACCGATTTCTACGCCGAGCGACTGGCGAAGATACAGGCCGGCTTTGCGGGCGCTGAAAAGCCCAAGGTCTTCGTGGAGGCCAAGGCCGGGCAGAAGGGCCTCGACTCCTGCTGCTTCACCCATGGCGACGTCTATTGGGGCAAGATCGTCGCGGACGCCGGCGGCATCAATCTGGGGACGCAGCTCGTCAAGGGGCGCACCGGCGACGTGACGACGGAAACGCTGATCGCCGAAAAGCCGGATGTTTTCCTCATGACCGGCTCGCCCTTCTCCAACGAAGGATCGGTCTCCCCCGCTTTCGGCCTGAACGCCGACAGGGCGGCCATCGAGACGTCCCTCAAGACATTGTCGGCGCGCAAGGGCTTCTCCTACATCAAGGCCGTGGAAGACAATCGTGTCGTCGGCCTCTACCACCAGCTCTATGCGAGCGCCTGGAACATCTACGCCGTCGAATACCTCGCCAAGGCCTTCTATCCCGACCGTTTTGCCGATCTCGATCCGGATGCCGATCTCGCCACCATCGTCGGGACCTTCACCGGGCTTCCCAAGGGCCTGACGCCGGTCTATGGCGCGAAGGCTGCGCCGACGAACTGATCGGCGACGACCGACAGACGACGACATGCCGACGGGCCGCATTCCGGCCCGTCTTCACAGGAGACGGCCCAAGAGCAGACACACCCTTGCGGGCCGAGACATGGCAGAGAACGATTTGGCATTCCCCCTGACGGAAACCGGACGACCGGACAGCGCCGAGGCCCATTACGGCGCCTCGGTGATGCGGCGCGTGCTGATCATTGCCGCCCTCGTCGTCGTGCTCGCCTGCGCTTTCATTGCCGACATCGCCATCGGCTCGGGAACGCTCTCGCCCGCTGACGTTGCGAACGTGCTTCTGTCACCCTCGACAGCCGATGCGAGCAGCCGGTTCGTCGTCTGGGAGCTGCGCATGCCGATGACGCTGATGGCGCTGGTCACGGGCGTCTCGCTGTCGCTCTCCGGCCTTCTCATGCAGACGATTCTCGACAATCCGCTGGCCGAGCCCTTCACGCTCGGCGTGTCCTCGGCCGCGGGTTTCGGCGCCGCTTTGTCGCTCGGCTTTTCCGTGTCGCTGACATCCGCCATGCCGTGGATGCCGCCCGAACTGCTGACCGCAGCCAACGCCTTTCTGTTCGGACTTCTTGCCACCGGCCTCGTCCTTGCGCTGACGCGCGGCGGCACCAGCGTCCAGGCCATCACGCTCCTGGGGATCGCGCTCCACTTCGTGTTCTCCTCCCTCCTGTCGCTCGTCCAGTACATGGCGAGCGTCGATCAGCTGCAGAGCATCGTCTTCTGGCTGATGGGCTCGCTGCAGCGCGCGACCTGGCTGAAAGTGTCGATCGCGGCCGGGCTTTGCGCCGTCGCCCTTCCGATCGTGCTCCTGAATGCCTGGGCCCTGACCACCATCCGCTCGTTCGGCGAAGAGGCGATCGTCTTCGGCGTGCGCGTCCGAGCGATCCGGATCATCATGCTGACGATCTCGGCACTGCTGGCGGGGGCTGTCACGGCCGTCGTCGGCATCATCGGGTTCATCGGACTGGTCGGCCCGCACGTGGCACGACTGCTGGTCGGCGAGGATCATCGCTTCACCATCGCCGCCACGGTGGCGGTCGGCGGCGTCTTCGCAGTCCTCGCCTCGCTTGCGACGAAGGTGATCGTCCCCGGCGCCGTGCTGCCGCTCAGCATGGTGACCTCGCTGACGGGGCTGCCCTTCTTCATCTTCCTTGTGCTGCGCCAGTCGCGGAGCACGGGCGCATGAGTTTCTCCGTCAAAGACTACGGCGTCACCATCGGCACCCGACCCGTGGTGCAGGATGTCTCCTTCGACGCGAAGGCCGGGCGGATACTGGCCATTCTCGGCCCGAACGGCGCCGGGAAATCGACGCTTCTGAAAGGCTTCTGCGGCATGCGGCATGCCAAGGGCGGCGTTCGGCTCGATCATGCCGATCTCCTCGCCCTGCGTCCGATCGAACGGGCCCGGCAGGTCGGCTATGTCGCGCAGGATCTGGCCCAGCTCGATGTCGCCCTCGATGTGTTCGAACTGCTGCTCTTGGCACAAAGCGGGGGACGACGCTCCTGGCGGGCACCGCCGGAGGCGTTTCGCCGTACCGAAGAGACGCTCGAGACCTTGGGGCTGTCGCGCTTTGCCCGGTGTCGCCCCGGCCAGCTCTCGGGCGGCGAGCGACAGATGATCGGCCTCGCGCTGGCACTGGTGCGCCGGCCACGCCTGCTTCTTCTCGACGAACCGACCTCCGCGCTCGATCTCGCCAACCAGTTGCAGATCCTCGATGCCGTCGCCGAGCACACCCGCCACCACGCGGTCGTCACGCTCGCCGTCCTGCACGACCTCAATCTCGCCACCCGCTACGCCGACGATGTCCTGCTGCTGAAAGACGGCCGCGTCCACGCATCCGGTGCGACCGACACGATCATGGATCCGGCGACGATCTGCGACGTCTACGGCGTGGAGTGTCATCCCCTGCCCGTTCCGGGAACGCGCTACACCGCCCTCTACCCCGTTGCCCGAGCACAGCGGATTCCTTCGCCGGCGCAATAGCGGCGCGTCGCCTGAACTCGCAAGCTTCGCTTCAGCCAAGGCGCTTAAGCTGACATTCGCAATTGGGAGAGACGAGTGGCATCGGACGATATCTGGCGGACAGCTTGGGCCATTGTTGCCGAGCATATGACACGGGGCGAGACGGACCCGACCAAGATGGTCGCGGACGGCATTCGGCGCGAGCGTGCGGGCTGGCTTGCCGCCCGGGATACGGCGATCGTGATCCGGACCGCAGAGCCACGACATGACGAGCGTCATGCCGATCGTCAGAGCGTTGAGCGGATCGGCACCAACTAGACATTGGGGCACGGGGCATGCCAGCGCCCTGCCTGCCGACATCGTCTCGCACTCTGGCGGCCCGCGCCGCATGGTGCCATCGGCTGCCACCTCTTTTCCCCGCATGAATGTCGATTTTCACGCACATCCTCTTGAAGGCTCACCCGTCGCTGGTAGGTTGCAGCAGCCGTGCGCTCGAGGCAGCGGCGGCTTTTGTGAACATCTCCATGGGGCATTGCATGATGAAATTGGGTGGACTGGGTGCCGTGTTGCTGGCTGCGGTCGTGATGTCCGGGTGCGCCCCGACAAAGCCGCAGTTCGACGTCGCTGTGGAAACGATGAAAGGCAGCAAGAAGGCGCGTGACAAGGTCACGACAGACTGCATTGCCAAGTTCAACAAAAAAGGCGTCGAGGGTGCCGCACTGGTGCTGGACGTGCCGGAGAGGGACGCCAAGCGGGTCGCGTGCCAGCGCATCGTCGCCGCCATGACGGATGGCCGCCTGAGTTACGAGGATCTCCAGGCCATGATGCGCGGCAAGCCGACCCCGAAGATCGTGCGGGTGATGCAGGGGCGCTGACGGCCGACACTCAAGACGGTCCGGTGAACGCCGCTTCACCGGACCGTCCGCCTTCGGCAGTCTTGCCCTGCGGCAATCCCGAAGCGGATACTGGCCCGGCTGCCGGCATCTTCGGCCCGCGCTGGTTGAGAGGGGATCGGAGGATCGTCGGGAACGTTGTGGGGATGTCCTCGTTAGCGTCGGAACGCTTCGAAGGAGACACCCATGTCCGATGCCAAAAGACCGACCCCACCCCATCCCGAACAGCAGCAGGCGCCTCCCGGCCTCACTCGGCTCATGGAGCCTTTGCCGGATCATGGCGAGAAGACCTATAAGGGCAACCATCTTTTGAGAGACAAGGTCGCGCTGATCACGGGCGGCGATTCGGGCATCGGGCGCGCGGTCGCCATTGCCTATGCCCGCGAAGGGGCCGACGTCGTCATCTCCTATCTCAATGAAGACGAGGATGCGGAGGAAACCGCCAAGTGGGTTCGCGAGGCCGGACGCAAATGCGTGGTGGTTCGCGGCGACATCCAGTCGGAAAGCCATTGCATCTCGCTGGTCGATCAGACGGTTCGCGAGCTTGGCCGCATCGACATTCTCGTCAACAATGCCGCATTTCAGCGCACCTATGCCGATATTGCCGATATCACGGCCGACGAGTGGGATACGACGTTCCGCACCAATATCTATGCCTCGTTCTTCCTGGCGAAAGCAGCGGTGCCGCACATGAAGCCCGGCAGCGCCATCGTGAACACGACGTCGATCCAGGCGAAACAACCCTCGCCGCAGCTTCTGGCCTATGCGTCGACCAAGGGCGCGATCCTCAATTTTACCGCGGGTCTCGCAGAGATGCTGGCGGAGAAGGGCATTCGCGTCAATGCCGTTGCGCCCGGCCCGATCTGGACGCCGCTCATCCCTTCGACCATGCCGCCGGAGAAGGCCGCCCAGTTCGGCAAGCAGACACTGCTCGGGCGTGCGGGCCAGCCGGCCGAACTTGCCGGTGCCTATGTGCTGCTCGCCTCCGAACTCGGCAGCTATATGACCGGTGCCGTGGTGCCGGTGACCGGCGGCGAGATCATGATCTAGCCGATTTGGAACCGTCCATACGGCAACGCGGTCATTGGCGCGTCCCTCCTTTCGACAGGACACCGCGTGCTTTCCGACGCGCGCGGTGTTTTCATATGCGCTCTTGAACACCACCTCGGACCACGATCATGCGCCTGCGCCGGCGCTCTCCGCCGCGGCTTTCTTTTCGCTATCCCTTTCATACAGCGAGATTTTATGCATGATGGCGCTCGGCCGGCCACGGCCCCGGTCGCCTCGGCGGCTTGTCCAGACAATGGCAAGGCACCCTATGCTACGCACCTTCGAGACGATCGCCTTTGCACCATCGCAGGCGGAAGAAGCGCAGAAAGCGGCAGCCGAGCTGACGGCCATCTATGGCAATGCGGACCCGGAAGCTGCAGACGTGATCGTGGCTCTCGGCGGCGATGGCTTCATGCTTCAGACGCTTCACCAGACGATGAACACCGGCAAGCTGGTCTACGGCATGAACCGCGGCTCGGTCGGATTCCTCATGAACCGCTACAGCACGGCGAACCTGCGGGAACGGCTCCAACATGCGGTTGAGAATGCGTTCCGGCCGCTCGAAATGCAGACACGCGACAGCGAAGGCCGCACCTTCAGCGCGCTCGCCATTAATGAGGTCTATCTCTTTCGGCAATCCTACCAGGCTGCAAAGCTGCGGATCACGGTCGATGGGCGGGTGCGTCTGGAAGAGCTGATCTGCGACGGCATCCTTCTCTCCACCCCTGCCGGATCGACCGCCTATAATCTCTCCGCCCACGGCCCTATCCTGCCGCTCGAGGCACCGCTGCTTGCGCTGACCCCCGTCAGCCCTTTTCGGCCCCGGCGCTGGCGCGGCGCCTTGCTGCCCAACAAGGTCACGGTCGAGATCGATATTCTGGAGACGGACAAGCGGCCGGTGAATGCCGTGGCCGACCATATCGAAGTCAAGTCGGTGGTGTCCGTCCGCATTGCCGAATCCGAGGAAATGACGGCGCGGATCCTATCGGATCCCGATTACTCCTGGTCCGACCGCATTCTCGCGGAGCAATTTTCCAACTGATTCGATTCGAGACCTTTTTTATGGCAGGCTTACAAAGTCGAGCGGAATCAGTTTTAGGGCGAGGTCGTCTGGTGATGCGAACGTGGAGGATGGTCCTGCTTGCCGGGACTGCGACCGTCTTTTCGGTCACGGCCTTGTCGGTCACGGCGCGGGCCGAGGATGTGCTTCCCGCAAACGTGACATTCGTTACCAGTTCCGGTTTCTGGGAAGACAGTGGAGACGTCTCGCGCAGCCCCGATCCGGGCGCAAAGGCGCCTGTCACGGCTGAGGCCGCGGGTTCCGCGCAGAAGGGCTACTACAAGCTGATCGCCTTGCGACAAGCCGACGGCACGGCGCATATCGTGCTTCAGCAGATCGCACTCGATCCCGCGGGCCCGCGGATCGTGTCTTCGACGGAACTGGACGAGTTTTCGAAGATGAAGGCCTTCGTGACCGACATTCGGCCGGAGACATCGGACGGCGTCACGCAGCAGCCCGGATTGTTCGCGACCGTCTATCTCCGCACCGATCCGGCCGCGACCGATGTCGAGACCTGGACCGTGCTGATCGACGAGTTCGGCGACATCCGCATCGAGCGCGAATCGAATTAGGCCTTCGTCATCGGGCCTGCGCGGCAAAAGCGGTCGCGCTTTCACGCGACCGCAGAGTTTCAGTTCAGATCGTCGACCGTTGCATCGGCGCCGCCGTTCACGCGGTGCGCGAGGGCTGCTTCCATGAAGTCGTTCAGTTCGCCGTCGAGCACGTCGGAGGGTGCCGTGCTTTCGACGCCGGTCCGCAGGTCCTTGACCAGCTGGTAGGGCTGGAGAACGTAGGAGCGGATCTGGTGACCCCAGCCGATCTCGGTCTTCGACGCAGCTTCCACATTGGCCGCTTCCTCGCGCTTTTTCAGCTCGGACTCGTACAGGCGTGCCCGCAGCATGTCCCAGGCCTTGGCCTTGTTCTTGTGCTGCGAACGCTCCTGCTGGCACTGAACCACGATGCCCGAGGGCATATGGGTGATGCGCACGGCGGAGTCGGTCGTGTTGACGTGCTGCCCACCAGCGCCGGACGAGCGATAGGTGTCGATGCGGCAGTCGCTCTCATTGATGTCGATCTGGATCGAGTCGTCCACCACCGGATAGACCCAGACGGAGGAGAACGAGGTGTGACGGCGGGCGTTGCTGTCATAGGGCGAGATACGGACGAGACGGTGCACGCCCGATTCCGTCTTCATCCAGCCATAGGCATTGTGGCCCTTGACGAGAAGCGTCGCGGACTTGATGCCCGCTTCTTCCCCGTCATGGATTTCCATGAGCTCGACCTTGTAGCCCTGACGTTCGGCCCAGCGGGTGTACATGCGCAGCAGCATATTCGCCCAGTCCTGGCTCTCGGTTCCGCCGGCGCCCGAATGCACTTCCAGATAGGTATCGTTGCTGTCGGCTTCGCCGGAGAGCATGGCTTCCACCTGGCGGCGGGCCGCTTCGGTGCGCAGCCCTTTCAGCGTCTCCTCGGCGTCGCGGATGATGTCCGCATCACCCTCTTCCTCACCGAGTTCAATGAGTTCGATGCTGTCCTTCAGTTGCTGCTCGAAGGCGCGCACGCTGCTGATGCCTTCGTCGAGCCCCTGGCGTTCGCGCATCAGCTTCTGGGCTTCCGCGGCGTCGTTCCACAAGCTCGGATCTTCCGCCTTGTTGTTCAACCAGTCCAGTCGTCTTACCGCCTGATCCCAGTCAAAGATGCCTCCTCAGCAGGCTTACGGCCTGCTTGATCTCGTCGACGATGTTCTCGATTTCGTTACGCATTGTCTCTTTTCTTCAATGTCTTGGTCGTGATCGTGCGGAAATGCCTGCCCGTGAAATAGCGACGCCCGCCGCCGATGTAAAGGCAGCGGGCGTTTGCAGATCGGGCTTGCTAGAACAGGCCGTTGGAACCGGAGGTCACCGCCTGGTTCGCCTGGGGCGAGGTCCGCAGGATCTCTTCCGGCGGCACATAGGCGTCGGCGCCACCGATGACCGAGAAGGTCGCGGCCGGGCCGGTGCCGGGCTTGAAGGCCTCGATGATCGTGTCAGGATCGCCTTCGGCCGCGGCCATGCCGGTCTTGCGGTCAACGGGCACGAGGCTCATGCCCTCCGGCGGAATGAACTTAGTCGGACGGGTTCCGGCAAGCGCTGCCTGCATGAATTCGTTGAACACGGGTGCTGCCAGGCTGCCGCCGGTGCCGCCACGCCCGAGCGGCGCGGGATTGTCGAAGCCGAGATAGAGGCCGGCGACGAGATCCGGCGTGAAACCGACGAACCAGGCGTCCTTCTCGTCGTTCGTCGTCCCGGTCTTGCCGGCGACAGGACGGTCGAGCGTGATCTTGCCGGCCGCGGTGCCCCGCTGCACGACGCCTTCCATCATCGAGGTGATCTGGTAAGCCGTCATCGGATCGAGCACCTGCTCGCGGTTATCGGTCAGGGTCGGCTCGTCCTGCTCCTGCCAATCGGCGGCATTGCAGGTTTCGCAGGTCCGCTCTTCATGGCGGAAGATGGTCTTGCCGTAACGGTCCTGGATACGGTCGATCAGCGACGGCTTGATCTGCTTGCCGCCATTGGCGATGACCGAATAGGCCGAAACCATGCGCATGACGGTGGTCTCTCCCGAACCGAGCGACATGGCGAGCACGGGCAGCATCTTGTCGTAGATGCCGAAGCGCTCGGCATATTCGGCGACGAGGTTCATGCCCATGTCGTTGGCCAGCCGCACCGTCATCAGGTTGCGCGACTTTTCGATGCCGAGGCGGAGAGTGGATGGGCCGGCCGAACCGCCGCCGTAGTTTTCCGGACGCCAGACCTGGCCGCCGGTCACGAGTTCGAACGGCGCGTCGAGAATGACGGAGGCCGGTGTGTAGCCATTGTCGAGCGCCGCCGCATAGACGAAGGGCTTGAAGGACGAACCCGGCTGGCGCATGGCCTGCGTTGCGCGATTGAACTCCGACTGGCCGTAGGAGAAGCCGCCGACCATGGCGAGAACGCGGCCGGTCTGCGGGTCCATGGCAACGAGGCCGCCCTGGACCTTCGGCGGCTGGCGCAACCGATAGTCGCCGTCCGTTTCCAGCGGCTGGACATAGATCACGTCGCCCGGGCCGACCACGCCTTCCGGCGAGCGCGCCGTGCGGCGATTTCCGTCGGTCGAGCGATAGGCCCACTGCATGTCCTTGGCCGAGATATGGCCCTTGATACGGTCGGGACCGACCTTGCCGGCGCCGTCCTTGGACGGCTGGATGCCGATATCAGCGCCCTTCTCGTCCACCGCGAGCACCACGGCGAGCTTCCATTCCGGCACGTCGGAAAGCGCTTCGAGCTTGCCAAGCGCAATGCCCCAGTCGCCGCCAATCTCGATGCTTTTCAGCGGACCGTGGAAACCGCGACGCTCGTCATAATTGACGAGACCATCCTGCAGAGCCTTGCGGGCTTCGACCTGGATTTTGGGGTCGAGAGACGTTCGGACGGAAAGGCCGCCTTCGTAAAGCGCATTGTCGCCATAGCGCTGGATGATCTGGCGGCGGACTTCCTCGGCGAAGTAGTCGGACGCGAAGAGGTGCGAGCCACCGCGGCGCACGGTGACGCCCAGCGGCTGGGTCTTCGCCTCGTCGCCATCGGCCCGCGTCACATAACCGTTCTCGACCATGCGATCGATCACCCAGTTGCGGCGCTCAAGCGCTGCGGCCTCGCGACGGAACGGATGATAATTGGAGGGGCCCTTCGGCAGAGCGGCGAGATAGGCCGTTTCGGCAATTGTCAGCTCGGTGACCGATTTGTCGAAATAGGTCAGGGCCGCACCGGCGATGCCATAGGAGTTCAGGCCGAAAAAGATCTCGTTCAGGTAGAGCTCGAGAATCCGATCCTTCGAATAGGCCTGCTCGATACGGAAGGACAGAACGGCTTCCTTGATCTTGCGGTCGATCGTCTGGTCGGCGGACAGAAGGAAGTTCTTGGCGACCTGTTGCGTGATGGTCGAGGCGCCGACCGGACGGCGGCCGGAGCCCATGTTCTGGACGTTGACGAGGATCGCGCGGCCGAGACCCATAAGATCGACGCCGGGATGCTGGTAGAAGTTCTTGTCTTCCGCCGAGATGAAGGCCGCCTTGACGCGGTCGGGAATAGCCTGGATCGGCAGATAGAGGCGCCGCTCGCGGGCATATTCCGCCATGAGTTCGCCATTGCCGGCGTGCACGCGGGTGGTCACGGGAGGCGCATAGCTCGCCAGCACCTCGTAATCCGGCAGGTCCTTGTTAAGATTGCCGAGATAAAGTGCCGCTGCCGCCGCCGCGATGAGGACGAGGAAGGCGCCGGCGCCGAAGAAGTATCCAATCAGTCTGATCATCGGTTGGCTACCGGTCCTTTGTCATCGCTATCGAATGAAAGGCAGCGTTGTCGCCGCATCTTTCTGCATGTCGTCATCACGGTGCAGGACACCGGCCCGGACGTTATCGCCGAGGGACTGCGAGCCCGGCTCGCATCCGTTTCGAGCCAAGGCGCAGCGGGGCACTCAACCCGGATCGAAGCCGCATGTCTGCGCAGCCCGTGCCCGATCTGCGGGCTTCCGCCGACAGACGCTCACGACCCTGCCCGCGATTCCCATATCGTCAAATTCCCCCTAGGGGATAGCGACGGGAATGTGAGGAAAATAGGGCTCCTGGCCGAGTTTACCCTGTTCCCCATGCGGAAGCCACCGCGTCTGTGGCCCGGGCGACACGAAATTCTGTCAGTCGTCCTGAATTTTCAGGTGGCTTCCGGTGTCCAAGGGTCATTTGGAAGCGCGCTGTGCCCGGAGCGGTCAGCCGCCGTCGGCCAGGGCGCCGCCGCGATAACGCCGCACGGCGGCAGCGATGCGCTCGGATACCTTCTTGCGCCAGGCCGGATCGACCAGCAGCTTCTCGTCCTCCTTGTTCGACATGAAGCCGAGTTCGAGCAGGATGGACGGCACATCCGCCGCCCGCAGCACCTGGAAGCCCGCGAAGCGGTGGGGATTGTTGATCAGGTTGATCTGCCCCTCGAAGGACGTGATGATCGAGCGGGCGAGATTGACGGAGAAGGCCTGGGTTTCCCGGCGCGTCAGGTCGATGAGGATATCCGCGACCTCGGCCGGCTCGTCCGCCAGCGGCACGCCGGCCAGCTGGTCCGACAGGTTCTCGCGTTCCGCCAGACTTGCCGCCAGATGGTCGGAAGCCTTGTCCGAGATCGTGTAGACGGTGGCGCCGCGGATATCGTGCTGCTTCAGCGTGTCGGCATGCAGCGAAATGAAAAGCTTTGCCTGTTTCTGACGGGCAATCAGCACGCGCTCCGAAAGCGAAAGGAACTCGTCGTCGTCGCGCGTCAGCACGGCCCGGATGCCGGGTTCGCGGTTGAGCGTTTCCGCGAGCTCCCTGGCGAAGGCGAGCGTCACCGCTTTCTCCTCCATCTTGGTATCGACGCCGACGGCGCCGGTATCGATACCACCATGGCCGGCATCGACAGCAATAACGAACGCGCCGGGGGCCGGGGCCGGTTCATCGACCCGCGCCGCCTTCGTCAATGCGACGCTGCCGGTCCATGTCTGTTCGGTCAGAAGCTGGGCGAAGCGCTTTTTGTCGATCCGCTCGGCATCCAGAACCAAGCGGAAGCTCTTGCCGCCATCATCGGTCTTCACGTCCGCGACGGTGATCTCGACCGGCTTCGTTGCCGTGAGGACGATGCGGGCGCTGCTGGCGCCCATGGCGCCGAAGCGAATGTCCTTGAAAAGACCCCTCGCCTGCGCGTCCTCCGGTTTGACGCCGAAAGAGGTTTCCGGAAGATCGACGATGACGCGGGGCGGATTGTCGACGTAATGGACGAAGATGTCCGGCTTGCGGTCGAAGTCGACGACGACGCGGGTCCGGGCGTCGTCACCTGCGATGCGCATGCCGTAGGCGAGAAGCGGCCCCTGCCCCGTGACAGGCTCCGCGCGAACGGGCCCGGCAACGCCCAGGATCAGGACGACGCCGACCAGCAGCGGTGACAGGCGAGAGAGCGACAGCAGGGACGATGCCATGCGCGGACGGGCTTGCCGATCGGCGCCGGCTTTCGCCGTCCTCGTCATCGTCGCCGTTTCCTGCCGTGACGTCACCGCCAAAATCATCCTCCCGGATCTCTCGTCAAGGTCGCGCGCGCGCAGCCCATCCAGCCCATGCTGCATCCCGGCAAAACCTGGACGGGAGGCCGATGCAACGCGACCGATCCGCATCCTTGCCGCACGAAGGTTAATCAAAACTTACCGCCGGGATTGCACGCCCGCGCCGCCCTCGAATGGCGCGACGCCGCTGCGTCAAAACGAGACAAGCAAATCCATCAATATTAAGGCGGAAGGGCTTTTCTCTTGCCATTGTGACATGAAAACCATAAACGTTGCAGAGGTAAAAAGTGTTGACGGGATAGATTCCACGACCGGGCAGCCAAGGGAGTAACCCTGGCGCCAGAGCATGATCGGGTAGCGGACTACGCGCTTCCGGCTGTCATGTCCTCGCAGCAAGCGTGTTTCATCCGCCGTCGCTTCACTTTTCATCGCATTCCGAATCGAGAACAATCCGGCGGTGGCCGGAAGATACGGTGTCTGACACCACGCCCCGCAAGGGGCACACTCATCGGGCCACAAGGCCTATGACTTTGGCATTCCTTGTTTGGTATCTCATGTCGACGCAGCAGGATCGGTCAGAAGCGGAAAGCGCCGGAAACGGAACGCTTGCCTCTGTCGTCCGGCTGTTTGCCCATGTCTGGTACCCATCGGGAATTTATCTATCCGGCGAACGCCGTGACCTGTGTGGGGGACCGCCTCCGGGACGTCCTTTTCCTGCCCTGTCACGCTCACGCCGAGGAGCACAACCTACATGGCAGAGAAAATGCTTATCGATGCGTCTCACGCTGAGGAGACGCGGGTCGTTGTCGTACGTGGCAACCGCATAGAAGAATTCGACTTCGAGTCGGAACACAAGAAACAGATTCGCGGCAACATCTACCTGGCGAAGGTCACGCGCGTCGAACCTTCGCTCCAGGCCGCATTCGTCGATTACGGCGGCAATCGCCACGGCTTCCTGGCCTTCGCCGAAATCCACCCCGACTACTACCAGATCCCGCTGGCAGACCGTCAGGCTCTTCTGCGCGCCGAGGCCGAAGACGCCCGCCGCGACGACGATATCGAGCATGTCGAGACCGGTACGGATCTCGACTCCGATGACGATGCGTCGGAAGACGAGGTCGTCAGCGTCGCGGACGATCTCTCGCCCGCAACCGCCGTCGAGGCCGCAGCCGAAGCCGAGACGCCGGTCGAAGCCCTTGCTGCGCCAACGGATACGGACGTCGCCGATGGCGCTGCCGCCGAGGCCGTCGAAGGCATCGCGGCAAGCGAGACGGCTGCCGAACAGGCCGTCGCCGAAGAAGCACCTAAGGCAAAGCCGAAGCGCGCCCGCCGCTCCAAGAAGGCGATCGCTGCCGAAGCCGCCGAGGCGGAAGCCACGGCCGAGAGCACAGCGACGTCCGACGATTCGACCTCGGACGAGACCGACGAAGGCCGCGGCCCGAACGGCGAAATGGCCGCGATGGTCGATGCCGATACGATTTCCGAGGCGCCCAGCCGCCGCCGCGGGCATGACGACGACGATGACGACGGTCATCACGAAGAAAAGGAAGTCATCGAATCGGTCGGTGCCGAAGATGCGATGGAAGAAGTGCCGGACCGCAAGGAACGCCGTCCGCGCAAGCAGTACCGCATCCAGGAAGTCATCAAGCGTCGCCAGATCCTGCTCGTTCAGGTGGCCAAGGAAGAACGCGGCAACAAGGGCGCGGCGCTCACCACCTATCTGTCGCTGGCCGGCCGCTACTCGGTTCTGATGCCGAACACGGCGCGTGGCGGTGGCATTTCCCGCAAGATCACCAACCTTCCGGACCGCAAGCGCCTGAAGGAGATTGCCCGCGCGCTCGACGTTCCCCAGGGCATGGGCGTCATCCTGCGCACGGCCGGTGCCAACCGCACCAAGGTCGAGGTCAAGCGCGACTTCGAGTATCTGATGCGTCTCTGGGAAAACGTCCGGACGCTGACGCTTGCCTCCACCGCACCCTGCCTCGTCTATGAGGAAGGCTCGTTGATCAAGCGGTCGATCCGCGACCTCTACAACAAGGACATCAGCGAGATCGTCGTTTCCGGCGAAGAAGGCTACCGCGAAGCGAAGGCCTTCATGAAGATGCTGATGCCGAGCCACGCCAAGGTGGTTCAGCCTTATCGCGACGTGCATCCGATCTTCTCGCGCTCCGGCATCGAAGCGCAGCTCGATCGCATGCTGCAGCCGCAGGTCACGTTGAAGTCCGGTGGCTACATCATCATCAACCAGACGGAAGCGCTGGTCGCGATCGACGTCAACTCGGGCCGTTCGACGCGCGAGCACTCGATCGAGGACACCGCGCTCCAGACGAACCTGGAAGCCGCCGAAGAGGTTGCCCGCCAGCTTCGCCTGCGCGACCTTGCCGGTCTCGTGGTGGTCGACTTCATCGACATGGAGGAGAAGCGCAACAACCGTTCGGTCGAAAAGCGTCTGAAGGATCACCTGAAGAACGATCGCGCCCGCATCCAGGTCGGCCGCATCTCGCATTTCGGCCTTCTGGAAATGTCGCGCCAGCGCATCCGCGCTTCGGTTCTCGAATCGACCACGCAGGTCTGCGCGCATTGCGCCGGTACCGGTGTCGTCCGCTCGCAGTCCTCCGTTGCCCTGCATGTCCTGCGCGGCGTCGAGGAATATCTCCTCAAGAACACGACGCATGACATCACCGTTCGTGCGACGCCGGAGATCGCGCTCTACCTGCTCAACTACAAGCGCTCGACGATCACCGATTTCGAGGCCCGCTTCGGTGTCGCTATCGTGGTGGAAGCGGATGCGCATGTCGGCGCGCTGCACTTTGCGATCGATCGCGGCGAGGCCGTCGAGAACCCGGTCAAGATCGATCAGATCCTGCAGTTCGAGGCCCCCATCGAAGACGAGGACGACGATATCGTCATCGAAGACGATATCGAGGACGACGAGGAACTGCTGGTCGAGGCGAAGCCCGAAAAGGCCGAGCGTCCGGACCGTGCCGAGCGCGAGACCGGCGACGACCAGAACGGGCGCAAGCGCAAGCGTCGTCGTCGCCGTCGTGGCGGGCGTGATGGCGATGCCGATGCGTCGGCCGACGCTGCAGGCTCCGATGTCGCATCCGACGAGGACGCCGACGAGGGTGACGACGAGGACGAGGCCGATGATGCCGTGTCCGCGGATCAGACCGAGGGCGCAAGCGGCGAAGATCGCCAGAAGCGCAAGCGCCGCCGTCGGGGCAAGCGCGGTGGTCGCCGCAACAAGGATGGCGAGATCGAAACCGGTTCGGACGAAGCTGCAATGGCGGATGCCGGCGATGCCGGTGCCAGCACCGACGCCCTCGCGCTCGCCGATGCTGTCAACGATGCAGGTGACACGGAAGAAGATGCGGTCGAAGACCAGGCCATCGCGGCGGAAGCCGACGTCCTGGCCGACGACGCGGTTGCTGAAACCGATGATCGCCGCGAAGCGCCGGCCGCTCCCAAGCGCAGCCGTCGCCGCCGCTCGCCACAGGATCTGGTGACGGATGTCGTCGTGCAGCCCGTAGCGGCCGAAGGTTCGACTGACGCGGCAGCCCAGGCTGCCGTCGAAGCTGCACCGGATGCCGTCGCAAGCGAAACGGCCCCCGCCTCTGAAGAGGCCCGCACCGAAGAGGCGTCCGCGTCTCTCGGCGAGAGCGACGAGGCCCATGTGGCAGTGGAAACCGCTGACGAAAGCCCTGTCGAAGCACCGCCGGAGATCCCGGACGACAAGACCTCGGACGACAGGCCTGCTCGCAACAACCGCAACATCGAGACGATCGCCAGCGAGCCGCTGGTCCGCTCGTCGGCAGCATCGACCGACGAGACGGCCGAAGAGCAGAAGCCCAAGAAGGGTGGCTGGTGGCAGAAGCGCGGTTTCCTATGATCCGCTGACGTTACGAACAAACACGAAAGGCCAGCCGGAGCGATCCGGCTGGCCTTTTTCGTTGAAGGGACGGTGGTGGCTGTCAGGGTCCGCGGCCCGGCGAGCGGGCCTCAGACATCGAATCAAGCGCCTTCCAATCCGAGTCAGCATCCGCCCGGAAACTGTTGCCAGTCCTAGCTTTTCAGCCAACCGGCCATGCGCTCGATCGCTGTCTCGATATCGGCCGGCGCACCGGCATAGGAGAACCGCATGGCCCGATGCCCTTCGATGGGATCGAAGTCACGGCCGGGTGTGGCTGCCACATCGATCTCGGCCAGCATGCGGTGGGCGAAGGCCATGCTGTCATTGGTGAAGCGGCCGGCATCGACATAGGCATAGAAGGCGCCATCCATCGGCGAGGCGATGGTGAAGCCGAGTTCCGGCAGGCGCTTCAGGAGAAGCGCGCGGTTGACGGCGTAGCTTTCCTTATAGACCTCCAGTTCGGCGGATGCGCCCAACGCGGCTTCTGCCGCGATCTGGGAGAGTTCCGGCGGCGAGATGTAGAGGCTCTGGGCGATGCGCTCGAAGCCGCGCACCTTGTCCTCCGGCAGCACCATCCAGCCGATCCGCCATCCGGTCATGCAGTAATATTTCGAGAAGGAGTTGATCACCACGGCGGCATCCGTCACGGCCAGCGCCGTCGTCTCTTCGCCGACGAAGGTGAGGCCGTGATAGATCTCGTCGGAGATGAAGGCGATGTCCTTGTCGGCACAGTAATCGGCAAGCGCCTGCAGTTGCGCGCGACCTGTCACCGTGCCGGTCGGGTTGGCCGGGCTTGCCAGCAGCACGCCACGGATCGGCCCTCCGGCCCGCTTTTCGGCCTCTGCCAGCCCCTGCGGCGTTAGCGTGAACCCGTTCGAGGCGTCGGCATCGACCTCGACGACGTCGAGGCCCAGTGCCGCAAGGATGTTGCGGTAGGCCGGATAGCCCGGCCGCGCGATCGCGACGCGGTCGCCCGGATCGAACAGAGCCAGAAAGGCAAGATTGAAGCCGGCCGACGATCCGGTGGTGACGGCGATGCGCCGGGGATCGACCGAGACATCGTAGTGCCGCCGATAGTGCTCTGCGATCGCCGTGCGCAAAGACAGGGTGCCGAGCGCATCCGTATAGCCGAGCCGCCCGTGCTCGAGGGCCGCGCGCGCCGCCTGCAGTGCCGCCTTCGGAGCGGGATGGCTCGGCTGCCCGACCGCCATGGAGATCACGGGGAAGCCCGCATCGCGCCGCCGGGTCGCTTCCGCCAGAATGTCCATGGCGTGGAAGGGCTCCACGGCGCTACGGTGGGAAAGCGTGGTCATGGCGGGATCCTCGTTGCCTTCATCGACCCGAGCCGCATGTAATGTGTACACGTCGAGACAGTCGGGCGGTCTTTAATCGTCAGATGGATTGCCCCAACCGAGCGGGCTTCACAAGAGCCGGGATCGCCGAGGAGGCAACAAGGCCTCGGCAAGGCACCCGGCAAGGCACAGACAAGGCACCGACAAGACGTCTCGCCTCGACCTTTTCTTGTCCCCCCGGCTTTCCATGTGCTATCGCACGGAGAGAGAAAGCCGGCATTTCCCGATGTCGGCAGCGCCATATCAGCGAGGACCGCATGACCATTTCCGTACGCCGACTGATCGCCGCATCGCTCCTGCTCGTCTCCACCACCTGCGTCTTCACGGCCCCTGCCATGGCGCTGGACGACAAGGAGAAAGCGGAATTCGGCGCCTTCATCCGCGAGTATCTGGTGGCCAATCCCGAGATCATGCTGGAGGTTCAGGAAGCACTGAAGGCAAAGCAGGCTTCCAAGGCGCAGCAGGTGGCCGAATCGGCGATTACGGCCAACAAGGACACGATCTTCAACTCGAAATATGATGTGTCGCTCGGCAATCCCAAGGGCGACGTCACCGTCGTCGAGTTTTACGACTACAATTGCGGCTACTGCAAACGCGCCCTGCCGGACATGCAGGCAATCCTCGAGGCCGACAAGAACGTCCGCTTTGTCCTGAAAGAACTGCCGATCCTCGGTCAGGAATCGCTCGACGCGCATCGTGTCAGCTCGGCCTTCCGCAAGCTGGCGCCGGAGAAATACGGCGATTTCCACACCGCGCTCCTCGGCGGCGAAGACCGCGCGACGGAGGAGACGGCCATCGCCGTGGCCGAACGCCTCGGCGTGAAGGAAGCCGACATCCGGGCCAAGATGGTGGATCCGAGCCAGGACGACGAGGTGCGGGAATCCTACACGCTCGCCAACGCGCTCGGCGTCACCGGCACGCCCTCCTACATCATCGGCAACGAGGCGATCTTCGGGGCTGTCGGCGCCGACGAACTGGCCGCCAAGATCGCCAATATGCGCAGCTGCGGCAAGACGGCCTGCTGACGGGAGACGCCTGCCTTGTGGACAAGGCCGGCGCAGGGCTCCAGCAGCCTTGCGCCGGGCCCAAAAGACTTTTTTTCGGTAGCCCAACCGTCTATAGCTTTCGGCACGACGCGAGGATGCTTGTGATATGCCAACGATTTTCGTCCTGAACGGTCCCAATCTCAATCTGTTGGGCAAGCGCGAGCCCGGCATCTATGGCGGCCAGACGCTCGCCGATATCGAAGCGATGTGCCTCGAAGAGGGCCGCAAGCTAGGCCTGACGATCGATTTCCGCCAGACCAACCATGAAGGCCTGCTGATCGACTGGTTTCACGAAGCCTCCGGCAGTGCCGCCGGCATCGCGGTCAATGCCGGTGCCTATACCCACACCTCAGTGGCCCTTCACGATGCCACGCGCGCCATCGGCATTCCCGTGGTCGAGCTTCATCTGTCGAATGTCCACGCCCGCGAGGAATTTCGCCACAAATCCCTGCTTGCTCCGGCAGCGAAAGGCGTCATCTGCGGGTTCGGCGCGCACAGTTACATTCTGGCGCTCAATGCGCTAAATACGCTCCTTCATACATCGAAATAAAAAGAACAAGAGGCTCTCATGGCTGACAAGAAGACCGGCATCGATCAGGCACTGATCCGCGATCTCGCCAATATCCTGAACGAGACCGACCTGACCGAGATCGAGATCGAGCAGGAAGACCTGCGTATCCGCGTCTCGCGCGCCGGCACGCCGCAATACGTCTCCGCCCCGATTCCGGCTGCCGCGCCCGTCGCGGTCGCGGCGTCGGCTGCCGCGCCGGATACCGCCGCCCGCATCTCCAAGAACGCGCTGACGGCGCCGATGGTCGGTACCGCCTATCTGTCGCCGGCGCCCGGCTCGCGTCCCTTCATCGAGATCGGCGCCACGGTAAAGGAGGGCCAGACGGTCCTGATCATCGAAGCCATGAAGACGATGAACCAGATCCCTGCGCCGCGGTCCGGCAAGGTCGTCGAGATCCTCGTGGAAGACGGCGCGCCGGTCGAATACGGCGAAGCGCTCGTGGTCATCGAGTAAGCCCATGCCCCTCATCTCCAAGGTTCTCATCGCCAATCGCGGCGAAATCGCGCTCCGTGTCCTTCGCGCCTGCAAGGAACTCGGTATCGCAACCGTTGCCGTGCACTCCACGGCCGACGCCGACGCCATGCATGTGCGCCTGGCGGATGAAAGCGTCTGCATCGGCCCGCCGCCCTCGCGCGACAGCTATCTGAACATCCACCAGATCGTCGCGGCCTGCGAGATCACCGGCGCGGATGCCGTCCATCCCGGCTACGGTTTTCTGTCCGAGAACGCGAAGTTCGCGGATATTCTCGATGCACACGGCATCACCTTCATCGGGCCGACCGCCGATCATATCCGCATCATGGGCGACAAGATCACCGCCAAGGAAACGGCCAAGGCACTCGGCATCCCCGTCGTGCCCGGCTCGACCGGCGAAGTGCGGCCCGAAAATGCGCTCGAGATCGCTCGCGAAATCGGCTTTCCCGTGCTGATCAAGGCGACCGCCGGTGGCGGTGGTCGCGGCATGAAGGTCGCGCGCAACGAGGACGAAGTCGAGGAGGCCGTGTCGACGGCCCGCTCGGAGGCCGCAGCCGCCTTCGGCAACGATGCCGTCTACATGGAAAAATACCTCGGCAAGCCGCGCCATATCGAGATCCAGGTCGTCGGCGATGGCGAGGGCAATGCCATCCATCTCGGCGAGCGCGACTGCTCGCTGCAGCGACGCCACCAGAAGGTCTGGGAAGAAGCCAATTCGCCCGCGCTCAACGTCGAGCAGCGCATGAAGATCGGCGAAATCTGCGCCGATGCCATGCGCAAGCTGAAATATCGCGGCGCGGGCACAGTCGAGTTCCTGTACGAAAACGGCGAGTTCTATTTCATCGAGATGAACACGCGCCTGCAGGTGGAGCATCCGATCACGGAGGCGATCACCGGCATCGATCTCGTGCACGAACAGATCCGCGTCGCCTCCGGCGCCGGTCTGTCCGTGACGCAGGACGAGATCGTTTTCCAGGGCCATGCCATCGAGTGCCGGATCAATGCCGAGGATCCGCGCACGTTCGTGCCCTCGCCCGGCACGATCACGCATTTCCATGCCCCCGGCGGTCTTGGCGTTCGCGTCGATTCGGGCGCCTATCAGGGCTACAAGATCCCCCCCTATTACGACAGCCTGATCGGCAAGCTGATCGTGCATGGACGCACCCGCGTCGAATGCATGATGCGCCTGCGACGGGTGCTTGACGAATTCGTCATCGACGGGATCAAGACGACGCTTCCGCTGTTTCAGGACCTGATCAACAATCAGGACATCGCCAACGGCGACTACGACATTCACTGGCTGGAACACTATCTCGCCCAGCCGGCGGAGTGATATCGCACCGGAGCGCTGCCGATTGCCCCTTGCGGGCGCAGCGCTCCGGCCTTCTCTATGCGTCGCCCGGTTTCGCAAAGGTCCTTCTCAGGCAGCGGAGGGAGAGGCGGCAAGCAAAGGCAGAGCATGAGAGGCAGCCGCGCCAAGCAACCGGACATCACACCCGAGCTTCTGCTGCGTGCCTATTCGATCGGCCTTTTCCCCATGGCCGATTCGGCCGACGATCCCGAAATCTTCTGGGTCGAACCCGAAATCCGCGGCGTCATCCCGCTCGATGATTTCCATGTGCCTCGCAGCCTTGCCAAGGCGATGCGACGCTCGTCCTTCACGATCCGCCGCAACACCGCGTTCGAAGCGGTCATGCAGGGCTGCGCCGCTCCGGCACCGGATCGACCGACCACCTGGATCAACGGCACCATCCGCGGCCTCTACACCGCCCTGCACGGGAAGGGTCATGCCCATTCGGTCGAGGCGTGGGACGGGGACGATCTCGTCGGCGGGCTCTACGGCGTGTCGCTCGGTGCGGCTTTCTTTGGCGAGAGCATGTTTTCCCGCCGGACAGACGCCTCCAAGATGTGTCTCGTCCACCTTGTCGAGCATCTGCGCACGCGCGGCTTCATCCTGCTCGACACCCAGTTCACCACGGAACACCTGAAGACGTTCGGCGCGATCGATGTGCCGAAGGCCGATTATGCCGACAGGCTCGCCAAGGCCGTCGCGCGGCCACACGCGCGGTTTTGACGCGCGCGAACGTTTCGATGATCTACGCTGGAAGCAGAGTACCGCTGCGGTTCGATCGGAGACCGCTATTGCGTGTTCGACGCACTGTCCGGCGGCGGCAGGTCGGACTTGGCTTTGCAGCTTTGCAGCCAGACGTCATAGACCGGATGCTCGACGGCGTTGAGGCCGGGGCTGTCCGCAAACATCCAGCCGGTGAAGATGCGACGGATCTTCCGGTCGAGGGTGATTTCCTCGACCTCGACGAAGGACGTCGTCTTCTGAGCTTCCGTATCATCGCGGCTGTAGCAGACCCGCGGCGTGACCTGTAGCGCGCCGAATTGAACGGTCTCGCCGATATAGACGTCGAACGTGGTGATACGGCCGGTGATCTTGTCGATGCCCGAGAAGACGGCCACAGGGTTGGCCAGTCGCGCAGCTTGCGTCGGCAATGCCGTCACGGCGAGAACAGACGCGGCGACGAGGAGCGACAGGCGCGCGCGGCTGGGAGACTTGCGGCAGATCGCGACTTTGCGGTTCATCGACACGGTGCGGATCTTCCTGTTCACTGCGATTTCAGTCTCCGACCCCGTCGGCATCCGGAATGCCCGGTTTTGTCGCGCAGCCGGCGCCGCCGGTAGAGCCTCTGCGGGCAGGCTGTCGCCGCGCCGGCTGCGCGGGCTTCGCCTCGCGGCTGGGTCTAGATGACAATCATGGCCGCGAGATGATGCGTCCGAAACGATGGCCGGAACCGCTGATGCCTTACGAACGCGGAGTCCAGGCGTCGTAGTCGCCGGTCACGCGCGGGCGCTCGCCGGCCTTGGCCAGCGAACCCGGCGGGCGATAGGCCTGCGACGTGCCGGTCATGTTGACGCGGTGCGGCTTCTGCCATTCGCGGGCAGCGTACGTCTCGTCGGCCGGGGAAACGTCCGTGCGGTGGTGCATCCAGCCGTGCCAGCCCGGCGGGATCGCCGTCGCCTCGGCATAGCCGTTATACATCACCCAGCGGCGGGTGCGGCCTTCGGAATCCTTGCCGCCTTCGTAATAGGTGTTACCGAGCTCGTCCTGCCCGACCTTCTTGCCAAAGCGCCAGGTGTGGAACCGGGTCCCGATCGTCGAGCCGTTCCACCAGGTGAAAATCTGCAGAAAAGTCTTCATCGAACCGTCCTTGGACCGGCACACGAAAGCCGTGCGCGGATGCCTTATCATTGCTTCTGCTTATGGCCTGCCGGGCCGGTCTTGTCCAGCCTGCGGGCGTGGCCGCACGGGTGTGTTTGCAGCCTACCGGGCGTCGGCCAGCACCTTTTCCATCTCCACCGTCGGCATGCCCCAGTCCTTTGGACCCGCACCGATCTCGGTAAAGCCATGGGCTTCGTAGAAGGCGATGGCGGGGACATTGTCGCTGACGACCTCCACCCGCATGTGCCCGGCATAGGGAAAGCAGGTTTCGAGTTCGGCGAAGAGATCGCGCGCGATCCCCTGACGCTGGAACGCCGGCAGGACGTAGAGCTGGTGGAGGACGGCGGTCTCGTGCAGCGTCGGCGACATCGACGCATAGGCCATTCCGCCGATACGCTTGCCGTCGTCGGCCACCACGAACTCGCTGTTCTTGCGCGCGAGATTTGCCTTCAGCGCCGCGACCGCGTGCCACTTGGCCGTCATCTCCGCCACCTTGTCGGCCCCATAGCGGGCGTCATAGGTCGCATGCGCCGTCTCGCCCAGAAGCGCGCTGATCGCGGCGAGGTCGCGCTCCGTGGCGGTGCGGACGAAGAACATGGCTATTCCTCAAGCCCGAGCTTCGCCTTGACCAGCGCCTGCACGGCCTGCGGGTTCGCCTTGCCGCCGGTGGACTTCATCACCTGGCCGACGAACCAGCCGGCGAGCGAGGGCTTGGCCTGAACCTTGGCCACCTGATCCGGGTTGGCGGCGATGATCTCGTCCACCGCCTTTTCGATCGCACCCGTGTCGGTGACCTGCTTCATGCCGCGGGCCTCGACGATCTCGGCCGGGTCGCCGCCCTCGGCAAAGACGATCTCGAACAATTCCTTGGCGAGCTTGCCGGAAATGACCTCGGACTTGATGAGATCGAGAATGCCGCCGAGCTGAGCCGGGGAAACCGGAGTCTCTTCAATGCCTTTGCCGGCTTTGTTCAAGGCGCCCAGCAGGTCGTTGATCACCCAGTTGGCCGCCGCCTTGCCGTCGCGGCCCGCGGCGACGGCTTCGAAATAGTCGGCAATCGCCTTTTCCGACACCAGAACGGAGGCGTCATAGATCGACAGGCCGAGATCGCGCACGAAGCGTTCCTTCTTGTCGTCCGGCAGTTCCGGCAGATCGACCCTCAGTGCGGCGACGAAGGCCTCGTCGAATTCGAGCGGCAGAAGATCCGGGTCGGGGAAGTAGCGGTAATCATGCGCATCTTCCTTGGAGCGCATGGAGCGCGTCTCGCCCTTGTTCGGGTCGAACAGGCGTGTCTCCTGGTCGATCTTGCCGCCGTCCTCGAGAATCGCGATCTGGCGACGCGCTTCGTATTCGATCGACTGACCGATGAAACGGATGGAGTTGACGTTCTTGATCTCGCAGCGCGTGCCGAATGCGGCGCCGGGACGGCGCACGGAGACGTTGACGTCGGCGCGCATGGAGCCTTCGTCCATGTTGCCGTCGCAGGTGCCGAGATAGCGCACGATCGAGCGCAGCTTCGTCATATAGGCCTTCGCCTCGTCGGACGAGCGCATGTCGGGCTTCGACACGATCTCCATCAGCGCAACGCCCGAGCGGTTGAGATCGACATAGGACATCGTCGGATGCTGGTCGTGCATCGACTTGCCGGCGTCCTGCTCGAGATGCAGGCGCTCGATGCCGATTTCGATGTCCTCGAAATTGCCCTGGCGGTCGGGGCCGAGCGAGATGACGATCTTGCCTTCGCCGACGATCGGATCCTTGAACTGCGAGATCTGGTAGCCCTGCGGCAGGTCGGGATAGAAATAGTTCTTCCGGTCGAAGATCGAACGATGGTTGATCTGCGCCTTCAGGCCGAGGCCGGTGCGGACCGCCTGGCGAACGCATTCCTCGTTGATCACAGGCAGCATGCCCGGCATGGCCGCATCGACCAGCGAGACGTTTGCGTTGGCCGCATTGCCGAAGGTCGTGGACGCGCCCGAAAAGAGTTTTGAATTGCTCGTGACCTGGGCGTGCACCTCCATGCCGACGATCACTTCCCAATCGCCAGTGGCGCCGGGGATGAAGCGTTTCGGATCGGGGGTACGGACGTCGACAAGGGTCATGGCAGCTCTCGGTTCTTTCGCAGGCGGACAGCCCGTTCGGTAAAACATCTATACCGGCGTTGCAAGGCTCGCAGCGTCGAGAGGGTCGCGGCCGCGCCGCCATTCACCGCCATCACGCGCCCGCGCCCGAGGCACCGTAGACGCCGTCCTCGCCCTCATCCGTGATAATCAGCGACTTCCTCAGACCGATCTGCTCGACATCGCGATCGAGCCGGGCGGCGTAGCGCGTCGAGAGCCAGGCGACGCGAAAGCCGCGCTTGGCAAAGAAACCGAGTGCCGCCGCGTTGTCCACGTGGGTCGCAGCCTCGGCGACATCCGTTCCCTCGGAGAGAATCTCGGCCTCAAGCGCATCCATCAGGCGGGTCCCCACTCCCTGCCGCTGAAAGTCGGGACGAATCCAGAAATCCGTGATCGTGCCGTCCGGTCGTTCGCAGGCGGCCCAGCCGATCACCATTCCCTCCACTTCCGCAACGTGGATCCGGTACCAGCGCGTTCGTGCGAAGCCGAGAAAGGCGAAATGCGCAATTTCCTGCATGGACACGCTGTCGGCTGTGGCGGCATCGACACCGACAATCGCGCTTTCCCAGGCCGCGAGCCCGATATCGGCCAGCAGCGAAGCCTCGTCCTCCCGCGCGACCCGGATCGTCGTCACGATCGCATTCCTCTGCTCCGCAAGCGGCCCTTTTCCGCGAGCCTGCAAGTTTGCCATGCGCTCCGGGTGAACTCAAGGACCGCGCGTCTGACATAAAAGCTTTATGAAACCACCCTAATATGACCTTTGAAAACGTCCGTCATTCCGATCGGCGTCGCTTTTCCGTGATTGCCGATATCGAGACGTTCATGCGGGCCATCCCATCCTCTGCGCAGCCTCCGGTCGCCAGCATCGTCGTTCCCATGAAGAACGAGGCCGGGAATGTGCGTCTGCTCGTGGCCGAAATCGAGCACGCCTGTCGCGACATGGCCTTCGAGGCGATCTTCGTGGACGACGGCTCGACGGATGCGACGCGGACCCAAGTCCTTGCCGCCATGGCGAGCCGCCCGTGGCTGCGGCTCATCGTGCACGCCCGCTCGGGCGGGCAATCGGCGGCCGTCCATTCCGGCGTTCTGGCCGCCCGCGCGGCGCTCGTCTGCACGCTCGACGGCGACGGACAGAACCCTCCGTCCGAAATCCCGCATCTTCTGGCACCCTTTCTCGTGCCCGGCCGCCCGGAGATGTTGGGGCTGGTGGCGGGACAGCGCGTGAACCGGGCCGATACGCTGTCGAAGCGCGTCGCGTCGCGCCTTGCAAACGGCATCCGCGCCCGCGTCCTTTCCGACGCCACGCGGGACACCGGCTGCGGGCTCAAGGCCTTCCGGCGCGACGTCTTTCTGGCGCTGCCGTTCTTCAACCATATGCATCGCTACCTGCCGGCGCTGGTCGCCGCGCAGGGGTTTACGCTGGCCCATGTCGATGTTGCACATCGACCGCGCCATGCGGGGGCCTCGAACTACACCAATCTGCAACGCGCGCTGGTCGGGCTCCATGATCTCGTCGGCGTCGCCTGGCTGATCCGGCGCCGCAAGACCGTACAGCCCGAAGAACAAGGCGCTCTTTCATGCATGACATTCTTGTCTTCTTTGGAATCGATTCCGCGACGGATCTCGCTTGGCTGATCGTGGGTCTGTTTGCGCAGACCATGTTCTCGCTGCGCTTCATCATCCAGTGGCTGAGTTCCGAGAAGGAGAAGCGCTCGGTCATTCCGCACGCCTTCTGGTGGTTCTCGCTGTTCGGCGGCCTGACGCTGCTTGCCTACGGCCTCCATCGCCGCGAACCCGTGCTGATTCTCGGGCAGGCCATGGGCGTGGTGATCTATGCGCGCAACATCGTCCTCATCCACCGCAGTCACCGCGACGAGACCGGGCAAGCGCTTGCCCTGAAGCCCTGATGCACCACACTCGATGACGCAGAACCGCGCCATGCTCCTGATCGTCGCGCTGACGGTCTATCGCGTCCTGCTGCTGGCCTTCGACCGGACCGACCTCTTCGTCGACGAGGCGCAATACTGGATGTGGTCGCGCGATCTCGCCTTCGGCTATTTCTCGAAACCGCCGATGATCGCCTGGGTGATCCACCTGACGACGGCGCTGGGGGGATCGGACAGTCGCTTCTGGATCCGGCTTTCCGCGCCCCTCGTGCATGGGGCCACGGCCGCGATCGTCATGGCCTTTGCGAGGGCCGTCACGGGCTCGCCGCGGATCGCCGCCTGGTCGGGTGCAAGCTTCGTCACCCTGCCGGGGGTCGCGCTCTCCTCGGTGTTCGTCTCGACCGATACGATCCTGCTTTTCTTCTACGCCCTCGCCGCCCTCGCCGCGGCCCGCTTGGGCCTCCACCTCGCTGCGCGAAGGCGCACGCCCGCAGCCAGCGACGATCCGGTCAACGGACCTCGCCCGGCCGTGGGTATCGCCCTGGCCATCGGGCTCGGCCTCGCGATCGGGCTCGGTCTGTTGTCGAAATACGCGATGCTCTATTTCCCGGCCACGGCTGCCCTCGCCGCGGTGGTCATGCCGCACGCGCGGATGCGCCGGCAGCATGCAGCCATCGCCGGGCTGGTGGCGTGTCTGACGGTTCTGCCGAATCTCCTGTGGAATGCGCGGCATGGCGGAGCGACCTTCCGGCATACCTCCGACAATATCGGATGGACCGGCCCTTATTTTCATGCCGATCGGGCGGTGGAGTTCCTCGCCGCGCAGTTCGGTGTGGTCGGCCCGGTCGTGTTCGCAGCCATGATCGCTGCCCTGAGTCTCGTTCTGCGCGGTCGCGCCGGTCCTTCGGATCGCCACCTCGCGCTCCTCTCATGGCCGATCGTCGGCCTGCTCGTCGTGCAGGCGCTGATGTCACGCGCCTATGCGAACTGGGCGGCAACGGCCTATGTGGCCGGCGTGGTTCTCGCGGTTGCGTATCTGGATGCAAACTGGAAGAAAGGGTTGCGGATCAGCCTCGCCGTCAACGGTTCGGTTGCCCTCGCGCTGCCTCTCCTCTGCGCCTTTCCGCAAACGCACCTGCCGGGGCAGCCGCCCATCCTCAACCGCTACCTCGGGCGCAGCGCGCTGAGCCTGTCCCTGGCAGCGCAGGCCCGGGCGGAAGGGCTGACGACGATCGTGGCGGACAACCGCGATGTTCTCGCGGATCTCGTCTACACCCTCCGCGGTTCGGAGATCGCGGTTCGGGCTCGGCCGACGGGCACCGCGCCGCGCAACAGCTACGAGCAGGACATGACGTACGATCCCTCACAGGATGCTGCGCGCGTCCTCTTGGTCGCAGAGGTGCCCCTCGCCTGCCCGTCCGACACGCCTGTCGCTCTGCCGCCCATCCGACCGGAGAACGGGTTCATGGCGAACCGCGCTCTGCTGCCCTATGTCGTGGACGGCAGGTGCCTCACACCCTGACGTCGTCAGCGCTCGCTCGTTACCACCACTTCGACGGCGAAAAGCGTCCGGCGGCCTGCTCGATGACATGCGCCGTCTTGAACAGCGTTTCCTCCTCGAACGGCTTGCCGATCAGCTGGAGGCCGAGGGGCAGGCCCTTGGCGTCGAGGCCGGCGGGAACGGCGATGCCCGGCAGGCCCGCCATGTTGACCGTCACGGTGAAGATGTCGTTAAGGTACATCTTGACCGGATCGGCCGCGAGCTCCTGGTCGGCAATGCCGAAGGCGGAGGACGGCGTTGCCGGCGTGAGGATCGCATCGACGCCGGCGTGGAAGGCTGTCTCGAAGTCGCGCTTGATCAGCGTGCGGACCTTCTGGGCGCGCAGGTAATAGGCGTCGTAATAGCCGGCCGAGAGCACATAGGTGCCGATCATGATACGGCGCTTGACCTCCTGGCCGAAGCCGGCCGCGCGTGTCTGCTCATACATGTCGGCAATGTCCTTGCCGTCGACGCGCAGGCCGTAGCGCACGCCATCATAACGCGCGAGGTTGGAGGACGCCTCGGCCGGCGCGACGATGTAGTAGGCCGGCAGCGCATATTTCGTGTGCGGCAGAGAGATCTCGACGATCTCGGCACCGGCGTCCTTCAGCCAGGCGATGCCCTGGCGCCAGAGCGCTTCGATCTCTTCCGGCATGCCTTCGACGCGATATTCAGCGGGAATGCCGATCTTCATGCCCTTGAGCGAACCGCCCAGAGCTTTTTCGTAATCCGGCACCGGCAGATCGACCGAGGTCGTGTCCTTGGCATCGACGCTCGCCATGGATTTCAGCAGGATCGCCGCATCGCGCACGTCGCGCGCGATCGGGCCGGCCTGATCCAGTGACGAGGCGAACGCGACGATGCCCCAGCGCGAGCAGCGGCCATAGGTCGGCTTGATACCGACCGTGCCGGTAAAGGCCGCCGGCTGGCGGATCGAGCCGCCGGTATCGGTGGCGGTGGCACCGGCGCAGAGGAACGCCGCAACGGCTGCGGCCGACCCCCCCGACGAGCCGCCCGGCACCAGATCGGCATTGGAGCCGTTGGCGCGCCAGGGGTTCTTCACCGGGCCGTAATAGGAGCTTTCGTTGGAGGAGCCCATGGCGAACTCGTCCATGTTGAGCTTGCCGAGCATGACGGCGCCGTCGTTCCAGAGGTTCTGGGTGACGGTCGATTCGTAGCGCGGCTCGAACCCGTCGAGAATGTGGCTGCAGGCCTGCGTGTGCACGCCCTCGGTGCCGAACAGGTCCTTGATGCCGAGCGGGATGCCTTCCAGCGCGCCGGCCTTGCCGGCCGCCAGCCGCGCATCGGAGGCCTTGGCCATTGCGCGCGCCTTGTCCGGCGTCACCTTGATATAGGCGTTGAGAGCCTCGTTCGCCGCGTCGATGGCGGAGAGATAGGCGTCGGTCAGTTCGACGGCCGTGATGTCGCGGGCGGCCAGACGGTCGCGGGCTTCGGCGATGGTGAGGTGGGTGAGTTCGGTCATGGCGGACGGGACTTTCGGAAAACGACAGACGGGCGAAACGGTCTTCAGTGCGGGCGCGGGACGATCGGTCTATTCGACGACCTTCGGCACGAGGAAGAAGTTCCGGTCGGAATTCGGCGCATTGGCGACGATGTCGTCGGCCTTGTCGCCGTCGGTCACGACGTCCTCGCGCTTCTTCATCGCCATCGGCGTGACGGAGGTCATGGGTTCGACGCCGGAGACATCGACCTCGCCGAGCTGTTCGACGAAGCCGAGAATCGCATTCAGCTCGCCGGTCATGCGGTTGGCATCGTCTTCGCTGACGGCGATGCGGGCGAGATGCGCGACGCGCTTGACGGTGGCGAGATCGACGGACATGGCGGACTCCGGGCCTGACGGGAAACGATCCCCCGCTATACTGACCACGACGGATGCGCGCAACGGGGGATTAGGGCCAAGTCCGCCTTGCCGGCGGGATCAGACCGTGACGACGCCGCCAACCGAGGGAACTTCGACCTTCGTGCTGGCCGGCTCCATCGCGGCGACGAAGAGGTCCGGGGTCTGATCGACGATGGCGAACGAGCCGTAATGGCAGGGCAGCACGGTCGCGAACTTGAAGTAGCGCTGGCAGGCGAGTGCGGCGACGGCGCCGCCCATCGTAAAGCGATCGCCGATCGGCACGAGGCCGATATCGGGCTGGTGCAGTTCCTGGATCAGCGCCATGTCCGAGAAGATGTCGGTGTCGCCCATATGGTAGAGCGTCGGGGCATCGTCGAAATGCAGCACGAGGCCGTTGGCATTGCCGAGCGAATGCGAAACGCCGTCCTCGGTGATCTGAGCCGAGGAATGCAGGGCGTTGACGAAGGTCGAGGAAAACCCCTTGAGATGGATCGTGCCGCCGGTATTGCCCATTTCGAGCGCGGAGACGCCCCGCGAGCCGAGCCATGTCGCGAGATCCGCATTGGCGACGACGGTCGCGCCGGTTTCCTTGGCGAGCGCGATCGTGTCCCCCACATGGTCGCCATGGCCGTGGGTGAGCAGGATATAGTCGAGGCCGGCGGCCGCGTCCTTCCGGGTCGATTCGTCGAAGGACGGGTTGCCCGTGAAGAACGGGTCGATCAGGATCTTGGCCTTTGTGGTTTCGATGTGGAAAGCGGAATGGCCGAGCCATTTGATCTTCATGACATATCTCCTGTCATCGGGTGCAGGCGCGCCCTGACCACCCGCGCACAAAACCGCGCTGGTGAAATCGGTGCCCGCGGAGCATATGGAACATCGACAGGCAAAGACAAAGGCCGACAGAGAGGATTTCCATGAGCGTGATGACCATCGAGGAACTTGCGAACGCTTTGCCGCCGCGTGGCGCGGTCGCCGGGCTCGACCTCGGCACGAAGACCATCGGCCTTTCGGTCTCGGACCTTGGCCGGGGGCTGGCAACGCCGAGAACCGTCATCAAGCGCGTCAAGTTCACCATCGATGCGGACGTGCTGCTGGCCTTTGCCGACAAGGAGAAGATCGCCGCCTTCATCATCGGTCTGCCGGTCAACATGGATGGATCGCATGGGCCGCGCGCCCAGGCAACGCGCGCTTTCGTGCGCAACATGGAGCAGAAGACCGCCCTGCCCTTCGTCTATTGGGACGAGCGGCTTTCGACGGTGGCCGCCGAGCGGACGTTGATCGAGATGGACGTCTCCCGCGCCAAGCGGGCGGAGCGCATCGATTCGGCGGCCGCGTCCTTCATTCTTCAGGGCGCGCTGGACAGGCTGACGTCGCTTGTACGGGCTGCGGCCTCCGTGGACGACTGAGCCCTGCGGTTTCGGTACCAGGCGAGAATGGCCTTGCGCTTGCGGAGCGCGACGAGGCCGAAGACGATGAAGCTGTCGAAGATCATGGCGCGGGCGACGAGCGGCGGGATGGACTTCGGGTCGATACCGAGCACGTTGCCGTAGATCTGGAACACAAGATCGTTCGCCTCGCGCGAGAGCATGAAGATCCCGAAATTGATGTCGTTGTAGGAGAGCGTGTACCAGCTCGTCAGGAACAGGACGGGCCCACCCCACAAGATCAGAAGCCATTTCATGCCCGGTCTCCCTTCAAGAATGCCGCGCCGCGGGCTTTCCACGCAGCGACCGTGGCCAGCACTCGCGCAGCGACGACGCAGACGAGCAGGACGAGCGCCGGTATGGCCACGTCCAGCGTGACGGCTGCGAAGATCGACATGGGAATGAACGTCAGGACTGCGCGCATCATGCGGGCTCCGTGCGGCTACGATAACCAACACATGGATCGTTAACCTTGACGAGGCAACGTCAACCTTTCGTTAAGGTTAACGGCTTGGCATCGCGTGAAGAGACCGCGCACGGTGCAGGCCTTGGGGAGCCTGTCGCGCGGAGGCTTCAGCTTGAGGCGGGATAGAGGAGATCGACGATGATCGCGCTGTCGAAACGCGAATCGAGCATGCCATAGGTCGAGCGCCAGCCGGCGGCAAGCCGGGATTCCATGAAGGCGTCGGCGATCCGGCCGGCACCGAGCCGGTAGAGTTCGGCCGCGGCGGCCGCGAGCGCCAGCTGTTCGACCAGCAGGCGTGCCGCCCCTTCATCACGTTCGCAGAGCAGAATCGCGGCGCGCAGCACGTCGATGGTCTTTCGCGCGGCGGGACCGAGGTCGCGGCCGATGATCTCGAACAGCGCTTCGAACAGCTCGCGCCCGCGCTTCAGGACGCGCAGCACGTCGAGCGCCATCACATTGCCGGAGCCCTCCCAGATCGCGTTGACCGGCGCTTCCCGGTAATGTCGCGCGATCGGGCGCTCCTCGACATAGCCATTGCCGCCCAGGCACTCCATCGCCTCGGCGATCAGGGTCGGCGCCGTCTTGCACACCCAGTATTTGACGACCGGCGTCATGATGCGGGCATAGGCCGCTTCTTCCGCACTGTCGCGGGCGCGGTCGAAAGCGTCGGCAAGGCGGAAGGACAGCGCGCTGGCCGCGGCCACGTCCAGCGCCATGTCGGCCAGCACCCGCGTCATCATCGGCTGCGCCACCAGCGGGCGACCGAGCACGGAGCGTCCGCGGGTGTGGTGCACGGCTTCGGCAAGGCTCGCCCGCATCATGCCCGCCGAGGACAAGGCACAATCGAGCCGCGTCAGCGTGACCATGTCGAGGATCGTGGTGATGCCGGCATCCGGGGCGCCCAGGATGAAGCCGAAGGTTTCGGAAAACTCGACCTCGGAGGAGGCATTGGAGCGATTGCCGAGCTTGTCTTTCAGCCGCTGGAACCGGAGGCCATTGGCCGATCCGTCTTCCAGAAGGCGCGGCACGAGAAAGCAGCCGAGGCCTTCGCGTGTCTGGGCCAGCATGACGAAGGCGTCGCTCATCGGCGCGGACATGAACCATTTGTGGCCGGACAGCCGGTAGATCCCCTCGCCCACCCGCTCGGCGGTGGACACGTTGGCGCGGACATCGGTGCCGCCCTGCTTTTCCGTCATGCCCATGCCGACGGTGACGGTGGATTTTTGCATGAAAGGGCGATTGGAGGCGTCGTACTTGCGCGACAGGATCTTCGGCGCCCATTCCTTCTGCACCATCGGCGTCGCGGCCATGGCGGCCAGAGAGGCACTGGTCATCGTCAGCGGGCAGAGATGTCCGCTTTCGAGCTGCGCGGTCAGGTAGAAGCGGATGGCGCGGGCCTTGTGCGCATGGCCGCGTTCGTCGGGAATGTTTTCCCAGACCGAGGAATGCAGGCCCGCCGTCATCGACCGACGCATCAAAGCGTGCCAGGCAGGGTGGAAATCCACCACATCCAGCCGCTCGCCGCGCGGCCCGTGGGTGCGCAGCTGCGGCACGCCCTGGTTGGCCATGCGGGCGAGATCCTGCGCTTCGGGCGAGGTCACGTAGCGCCCGAGCCCGTCGAAATCGTCGCGCAAGGCCTTCGGCAGCCCGCTCGCGACGTCGGTCAGCAGCGGATCGGAACGATAGGCATTGATGCCCGACCAGGGTTTCGGCTGGTTAAGGTCGTCAAGCGTCTGGTCGGGTCGAGTCGCGGTCATGATCCGGTTCTAGCCGAAGTGCGGAGGGTTAGGAACAGTACGGCAAGCGCCCTCCCGCAAAATCGATTGCAGCCCTGCAGGAAGCCTTCGTCTCCACCGGATGGGAGCCCCGCAAGCTTTGTCCTCAGCTGTTCGCACGCGCTGCCTTGCCGCTCACCCCGACAGGCTCTATAGAGCGCGGCAACGCGACCATCTGAAGGCGGGCTTCCCATGGATTTCTTTCCGCATCGCCATCTTCTCGGCATCAAGGGCCTGAACGAGCGCGATATCACCGGACTTCTGGATCTGGCGGACGAGGCGGTGAAAATCTCCCGCCAGCGCGAGAAGAAGACCTCGACGCTCCGTGGCCTGACCCAGATCAATCTGTTCTTCGAAGCCTCCACCCGGACGCAATCCTCCTTCGAGCTTGCCGGAAAGCGGTTGGGCGCCGACGTCATGAACATGTCGGTCGGCAATTCCTCGGTGAAAAAGGGCGAAACGCTCATCGATACCGCGATGACGCTGAATGCCATGCATCCCGATGTGCTGGTCGTGCGCCATTCCTCGGCCGGTGCCGCAGCCCTTCTCGCGCAAAAAGTCTCCTGCTCGGTGATCAACGCCGGCGACGGCCAGCATGAGCATCCGACCCAGGCGCTGCTCGATGCGCTGACCATCCGGCGGGCCAAGGGCAAGCTGTCGCGCATCATCGTCGCCATCTGCGGCGACGTGCTGCATTCGCGCGTTGCCCGGTCCAACATTCTGCTTCTCAACCAGATGGGCGCCCGGGTGCGCGTCGTCGCGCCGGCAACCCTTCTGCCGGCCGGCATCGCCGAGATGGGCGCGGAGGTCTACCACTCGATGGAAGAAGGCCTGAAGGACGCGGATGTCGTGATGATGCTGCGGCTGCAGCGCGAGCGCATGGCCGGCGCCTTCGTGCCCTCGGTGCGCGAATACTTCCGCTATTACGGCCTCGACGCGGAAAAGCTGAAGGCTGCCAAAGAGGATGCGCTCGTCATGCATCCCGGCCCCATGAACCGCGGCGTCGAGATCGCCTCCGAGATTGCCGACGGCCCGCAGAGCGTGATCGAGCAGCAGGTCGAGATGGGCGTCGCCGTCCGCATGGCCGTGATGGAGGCGCTGCTCGTCTCCCAGCACCAGGGCGGCCTCAACAACCAGGGTTCCCGCGCATGACCGATCTCGTCCTCACCAACCTGCGCATCATCGATCCCTCCCGCAACCTCGATGAAACCGGCACGATCGTCGTTCGCGACGGCGTGATCCTGGCCGCCGGCAGCGACGCGGCCCATCAGGGTTCTCCCGACGGCGCGACCGTGCAGGATTGCCGCGGCCTGATCGCCGTGCCGGGTCTTGTCGATGCGCGCGTCTTCGTCGGCGAACCCGGTGCCGAACATCGCGAAACGATCGCCTCGGCAGCCCAGGCGGCCGCCGTCGGCGGTATCACCTCCTTCATCGCCATGCCGGATACCGACCCCGTCATCGACGATATCGCGCTGGTCGAGTTCGTCATGAAGACGGCGCGCGACAAGGCCGTCGTCCACGTCTATCCGGCGGCGGCCCTGACAAAGGGGCTTCACGGCACCGAGATGACCGAATTCGGACTTCTCAGCGAGGCCGGCGCGGTCTGCTTCACCAACGGGCGCGAGGCCCTGCACGATACGCTCGTGCTGCGCCGCGCGATGACCTACGCCCGCGAGTTCGGCATGGTCATCGCGCTGGAATCGCGCGACAAATATCTGGGCGCCGGCGGTGTCATGAACGAGGGATTGCTCGCAAGCTGGCTGGGCCTGGCCGGGGTGCCGCGGGAGGCTGAAATCATTCCGCTGGAGCGCGACCTGCGCGTCGCCGGTCTCACCCGCGCCGCCTATCACGCCGCCAAGATCTCGCTGCCGGAATCGGTCGATGCCATCACGGCGGCGAAGGCGCGCGGCGTCAACGTCACCTCGGGCATCTCGATCAACCATCTGTCGCTCAACGAGAACGACATCGGGGAATACCGGACCTTCTTCAAGGTAACGCCGCCGCTGCGCGGCGAGGATGACCGGAAGGCCATGGTTCAAGCCCTGGCGGACGGGCGGATCGACATCATCGTCTCCTCGCACGATCCGCAGGACGTCGACACCAAGCGCCTGCCCTTCGCCGACGCCGCCGACGGCGCGATCGGTCTGGAAACGATGCTGGCCGCAGCCCTGCGGCTGTATCACAGCGGCGAAGTGCCGCTGATGCGCCTGATCGACGCGCTCTCCACCCGCCCGGCACAGATCTTCGGGCTCGATGCCGGCACGCTGAAGCCCGGCGCGCGGGCCGATATCACGCTGATCGATCTCGACGAGCCCTGGGTGGTCGCCAAGGAAGCGATCATCTCGCGCTCGAAAAATACGCCGTTCGAAAATGCCCGCTTTACGGGCCGCGCGGTTCGCACCTATGTTGCGGGAAAGTGCGTGCACAGCCTGTAGGCTCCGGCACGAGGGGGCATTCATGGACATCTTCATCTGGCCGCTGACGTCCCTTCTGACGCTCGGCCTTCTTCTTTTCGGATATCTGCTCGGCTCGATCCCGTTCGGGCTGATCCTGACGCGGGCGGCCGGACTCGGCGATGTCCGCAAGATCGGCTCGGGCAATATCGGCGCGACCAACGTGCTGCGCACCGGCAACAAGAAGCTGGCGGCCGCGACGCTGCTTTTCGATGCGCTGAAGGGAACGCTGGCGGCGGCGGCCGCCGCCTATGTCTTCGGTCCGGACGCCGGCATCGCTGCCGGTTTCGGTGCGTTTCTCGGGCATCTCTTTCCGGTCTGGCTCGGTTTCAAGGGCGGCAAGGGCATCGCGACCTATATCGGCGTGCTGCTCGGCCTTGCGCCTCTCGTCGTCCTCGTCTTTGCCGCCTGCTGGCTGATCGTCGCCAAGGTCACGCGCTATTCCTCGTTGTCGGCCCTCGTCGCGACCGTCGTGGTGCCGATCGTCCTTCTCGTTGCCGGATATGGGCGCATCGGCCTCCTCTTCGTCGTGTTGAGCGTCATCACCTGGATCAAGCATCGGCCCAATATCGAGCGGCTGATCGCGGGAACGGAAGGCCGGATCGGCCAGAAAGGTTAGGCGTCGATGAGCGACAGCGCGAAGGCCCCCGGTGGCAGAGGTATCGCGCTGACGGATCGTCAAAGGATCGCCTGGCTGCGCCTGATCCGCTCCGACAATGTCGGCCCCGTGACCTTTCGCGACCTCATCAACCATGTCGGCTCGGCCGAGACCGCGCTGGAGATGCTGCCCGAGCTTTCGCGCCGCGGCGGCTCCACCCGCGCGATCCGCATCGCGACGGTGGCGGAGGCCGAGCGGGAACTTGCCATCGCCGCCCGCTGCGGCGCGCGATTCGTCGGTATCGGCGAGCCGGACTATCCCGCAGCGCTTCGCCAGATCGACGGCGCACCGCCGCTCCTCGCCGTCAAAGGCCGCGTTGCGACCGGCACCGCGCCGGCGCTCGGGATTGTCGGTGCGCGCAACGCCTCCATCAGCGGTGCCAAATTCGCCGCCCTGATCGCCCGCGACGTCGGGCGGGCGGGCTATACGATCATTTCGGGGCTTGCGCGCGGCATCGATACCGCCGCCCATCGCGCAAGCCTCGACACCGGCACGATCGCGGTTCTGGCCGGTGGTCTCGACATGCCGTATCCGCCCGAAAACATCTCCCTGCTCGAGGAAATCACCGGCGGACAGGGCCTCGCCATCAGCGAGATGCCGTTCGGATGGGAGCCGCGGGCACGCGACTTCCCCCGCCGCAACCGCCTGATCGCCGGCGTCGCGCTCGGGCTTGCGGTCATCGAGGCTGCGAGCCGGTCCGGCTCGCTGATCACGGCGCGCTATGCCGCCGATTTCGGGCGTCTGGTCTTTGCGGTGCCGGGATCGCCGCTCGATCCCCGCTGTCATGGCACCAACGGTCTCCTGAAGGACGGTGCCGTGGTGACGACGGAAGCGCGCGACATTCTGGAAGCGCTGGCGCCCCTCAGTCGCATCGACCTGTTCGACCAACCGCAGGCGCGCGAGGCAGAGGACGAGGCGGACGGGGGCGCCGCGTTGGAGACGGACCTGGGGTCCGGAACACGGCCGGCAGCCCAGCCGCCCGGCGAGCGCGAGCGCGAAACCATCATCGATGCGCTGGGGCCGACGCCGGTCGATATCGACGACATCATCCGCCACACCGACCTTCCCGCCTCCGCGGTCTACCTCGTGCTGCTAGAGCTTGATCTTGCCGGCCGGCTGCACCGGCACCCCGGCGGCCGCGTTTCCCTCGACCTTCTTGGCTGACAGGGCCCGGCGTCCGGACATCAGATCGCCCGCCTCGACATAGGCCATCTCCAGGAGATAGCAGAGCATGTCCGCCCCCTTCTCGTCGGCCACGCCGCGCAACTCTCCCAGCATCTGACGGATATAGGCAAGGCTCTCGTCTGCGGGCGTCGCGGGAACGGCGGAGTCATTATATACGGGCACCATGAATACGTCCTAATGGGCTTGTCCTCGATCCCGAAAAGGCAGCCGACAGCAAACGCGGCAACGGCCGTCGGGCCGTCACCACCGCTCGTTCGTCGATGTGCATTCTCGTCTCGGCAAGACGATAACCCAAATATTCCTAATTGCAATGATAACATTATCCCTCAAAGGTTGTGGCGCGTTGTATTCGGTCTCCGGAGGCTCTCGCTCGAACCTCGTCGCAGGATGATCATCAAACCCCTGTAAATGAACGGGTTACAGACCCCTTTCGCGTCCATTCAAACTGGCTAATTTCATGCTCACCACTTGACCGCGATGAAATCCCCCTCCATGTCGAGGCTTCAAAAGTTCCCGGCGTGACGGCCGAGGGAAGTCTGTCACCCCTCTCCTATGGTTGCTGAATCCTATGACCATGAATGTCGTCGTCGTTGAATCGCCGGCCAAAGCAAAGACCATCAACAAGTATCTCGGCCCCGGCTACACGGTTCTGGCCTCGTTCGGTCACGTTCGCGACCTTCCGGCCAAGGACGGCTCGGTCAAGCCCGACGAGGACTTCGCCATGCTCTGGGAGGTGGACAGTGCGTCCGCCAAGCGGATGAACGACATCGGCACCGCGCTGAAGAACGCCGACGGCCTCATTCTCGCGACCGACCCGGATCGCGAAGGCGAAGCGATTTCGTGGCACGTGCTCGATCTTCTGCGCAAGAAGAAGCTGATCGGCGACAAGCCGGTCAGCCGCGTCGTCTTCAACGCCATCACCAAGAAGGCCGTGCTCGACGCGATGGCCAATCCGCGCGACATCGACGTTCCCCTGGTCGATGCCTATCTGGCGCGCCGCGCGCTCGACTATCTCGTCGGCTTCAACCTGTCGCCCGTGCTGTGGCGCAAGCTGCCCGGCGCCCGGTCGGCCGGCCGTGTGCAGTCCGTCGCGCTGCGGCTCGTCTGCGACCGCGAGTCGGAGATCGAACGCTTCGTCTCGGAAGAATACTGGAACCTCTCAGCCATCCTCAGGACCCCGCGCGGCGACGATTTCGAGGCCCGCCTCGTGGCCGCCGACGGCAAGCGGCTGCAGGCGCGCTCGGTTGGCAATGGCGAGCAGGCGAGTGACCTGAAGGCCCTGCTCGAGGGCGCCTCCTATGTCGTCGATACGGTCGAGGCAAAGCCGGTCAAGCGCAACCCCTCGCCGCCCTTCACCACATCGACGCTGCAGCAGGCGGCCTCGTCCAAGCTCGGCTTCTCCGCCTCGCGCACCATGCAGGTCGCCCAGCGCCTGTATGAAGGTCTGGACCTCGGCGGCGAAACCGTCGGTCTGATCACCTATATGCGAACCGACGGCGTGCAGATGGCGGCGGAGGCGATCGACGCCGCCCGCAGCGCGATCGGCGACCAGTTCGGTGCGCGCTACGTGCCCGAGAAGGCCCGCCTCTACTCGACCAAGGCGAAGAACGCGCAGGAAGCCCACGAAGCCATCCGCCCGACGGACTTCACCCGCACGCCGGATCAGCTGCGCCGCTTCCTGGATGCCGATCAGCTGCGGCTCTACGACCTGATCTGGAAGCGCGGCATCGCCAGCCAGATGGCCTCGGCGGAGATCGAGCGGACCACCGTCGAGATCCTTGCCGAGAACGGGGGCCGCAAGGCCGGCCTGCGGGCCGTCGGCTCCGTCATCCGCTTCGACGGCTTCATCGCCGCCTATACGGACCAGAAGGAAGATGGCGAGCAAAGCGACGACGGCGAGGACGAAGGCCGCCTGCCCGAGATCAAGGCGCGTGAAAGCGTTGCCAAGCAGACGATCAATGCGAGCCAGCATTTCACCGAGCCGCCGCCGCGCTATTCGGAAGCCAGCCTCATCAAGCGCATGGAAGAGCTCGGCATCGGCCGCCCCTCGACCTATGCCTCGACGCTCGCCACCCTGCGCGACCGCGAATATGTCGTCATCGACAAGCGCAAGCTGATCCCCGAAGCGAAGGGCCGTCTCGTCACGGCGTTCCTCGAAAGCTTCTTCCACCGCTATGTCGAGTATGACTTCACTGCATCGCTGGAGGAAAAGCTCGACCGGATCTCGGCCGGCGAACTCAACTGGAAGGACGTGCTTCGCGACTTCTGGAAGGATTTCTTCGCGCAGATCGAGGACACCAAGGAACTGCGGGTCACCAATGTCCTCGATGCGCTGAACGAGGAACTTGCGCCGCTCGTCTTCCCCAAGCGCGAGGACGGCAGCGATCCCCGGATCTGTCAGGTCTGCGGCACCGGCAAGCTGTCGCTGAAGCTCGGCAAGTATGGTGCCTTCGTCGGTTGCTCGAACTATCCGGACTGCAATTTCACGCGCCAGCTGTCCTCGGACGGCGATGCGGAAGCGCAGGCCTCGAACGAGCCGCAGGCGCTCGGCAAGGACCCGCATACGGACGAAGAGATCACGCTGCGCAATGGCCGTTTCGGACCTTACGTCCAGCGCGGCGACGGCAAGGAAGCCAAGCGCTCCAGCCTGCCCAAGGGCTGGACGCCGGCAAGCATCGACCACGAGAAGGCCTTGGCGCTCCTTTCGCTGCCGCGCGATATCGGGCAGCACCCCGAGAGCGGCAAGATGATCTCCTCCGGCCTGGGCCGCTACGGGCCGTTCATCCTGCATGACGGAAAATATGCGAACGTGGAGACCATCGAGGACGTGTTCTCGATCGGCCTCAACCGCGCCGTCTCCGTGCTGGCCGACAAGGCTTCGAAGGGCCCGGCCGGTCGCGGCGCTGCCGTCGCAGCACTGAAGGACCTCGGCGAGCATCCCGATGGCGGTGCCATCACCGTTCGCGACGGGCGCTACGGACCCTATGTCAACTGGGGCAAGGTCAACGCGACCCTGCCCAAGGGCAAGGATCCGACCTCGGTGACGCTGGAGGAGGCGCTGCCTCTGCTTGCAGAACGTGCGGGCAAGGCGAAACCTGTGAAGGCCAAGGTCGTTAAGGCGAAGCCGGCGAAGGCCAAGGCTGCGGCGGACGGCACCGAGAAGGTCGCCAAGCCGCGCGCCGCGGCGAAAGCAAAGCCGGCGGCAAAGACGACGAAGACGAAGGCGGCCGCAAAACCCAAGACGGCTGCCGCCAAGGCACAGAAGGGATAGACCGTGAGCAAATCGCCCCGCATCGGCCTGAGACGGACCGCAAAGCCCTCGGTCCGGCTGGCCCGTGCGGGCACGGCCCTGCCCCCTGCCGACGACACGCCGATCATCCACGGCGCCGTGCCGCCGCGTGATGTGCTCATGCGCTTCATCGCGGAAAATCCCGACAAGGCCTCCAAGCGCGAGATCTCCCGCGCCTTCGGCCTCAAGGGCGAGGCGCGCATCGCGCTGAAGGCGGCTTTGCGGGATCTGGAAGACGACGGCCTCGTGGAGAAGAAGCGCAAGTCGCTCGTTCGGCCCGGCGCGCTGCCCCCGGTCACCGTTCTCGACATCACCACCCGCGACAAGGACGGCGAACTCGTCGCCCGACCGGCCGAATGGCCGGACGATGCCGGCGTCGCCCCCGCCGTTCTCATTCGCCAGTCGAGCGTCGCCAAGGCCAAGGGCAAGATGCCCGTCGGCGGCATCGGCGACCGGGTGCTCGCCAAGATCTTCCCTTCCAAGGAGCCGACGGGCCCCGCCTATACGGCGCGCATCGTCAAGGTTCTCGACCGCCGCCGCAATGCGAATGCCGCGCTCGGCGTCTTCCGGGAGATGCCGGCCGGCACCGGCCGCATCATGCCGATCGACAAGCGCGGCGAGGAGATGGACGTCGAGGCGAGCGGCGTCGGCGAGGCCAAGGACGGCGATCTGGTCGAGGTCGAAATCGTTCGTTCCGGCCGGTTCGGACTGGCCAAGGCCGAGGTGAAATCGGTGATCGGCTCCGTCGCCTCGGAAAAGGCGATCTCGATGATCGCGATCCACGCGCACGGCATCCCCTATATCTTCCCCGACAGCGTCATCCGCGACGCCGATGCCGCCGGCCCGGCCACCATGTCGCACCGCGAGGACTGGCGCTCCCTGCCGCTCATCACCATCGATCCGGCCGACGCCAAGGACCATGACGACGCCGTGCATGCGGAGCCGGACACATCGCCCGAAAACGAAGGCGGCGTGATCGTCACCGTCGCCATTGCCGACGTCTCCTGGTACGTGCGCCCGAAATCCGCGCTCGACAACGAAGCGCTGAAGCGTGGCAACTCGGTCTATTTCCCGGACAGGGTCGTGCCGATGCTGCCCGAGCGCATTTCCAACGAGTTGTGTTCGCTGAAAGAAACGGTCGATCGGCCGGCGCTGGCCGTGCGCATGCGCTTTACCCGCGAAGGCCGCAAGATCGGGCACACCTTCCACCGCATCATGATGAAGAGCGCCGCCAAGCTCTCCTACAGCCAAGCCCAGGCGGCCATCGACGGCGCGCCGGACGACAAGACCGGGCCGCTGTTGGAGCCGATCCTCAAGCCGCTCTGGGACGCCTATCGCATCCTCACCGTGGGACGGAACCGGCGCCAGCCGCTCGAACTCAACATGCCCGAGCGCAAGATCCTGCTGAAGCCCGACGGCACGGTCGATCGCGTCTTCGTGCCGGACAGGCTCGACGCGCACAAGCTGATCGAGGAAATGATGATCCAGGCCAATGTGGCGGCCGCGGAAACGCTGGAGATCAAGCGCCAGCCGCTCGTCTACCGCGTCCACGATGCCCCGTCGCTGGCCAAGCAGGAAACGCTGCGCGAGTTCCTCGCCACGCTCGACCTGACGCTGGTCAAGGGCGGCAATATGCGCGCGAACCATTTCAACGGCATTCTCGCGAAGGCCGAGGAGCAACCCTACGAGACCATCGTCAACCAGATGGTGCTGCGCTCGCAGAGCCAGGCGGTCTACAGCCCCGAGAATATCGGCCATTTCGGCCTGAACCTGATGAAGTACGCCCACTTCACCTCGCCCATCCGCCGCTATGCCGACCTCATCGTCCACCGGGCGCTGGTCGGCGCGCTGGGGCTAGGCGACGGCGGCATCACGCCGGCGGAGGAAGGGGCGCTGGAAGATATTGCTGCGGAGATCTCGACCTTCGAGCGCCGCGCGATGGCGGCAGAGCGCGACACGATCGACCGGCTGATCGCCCATCACCTGAGCGGCCGCGTCAACGAGGAATTCGACGGCCGCGTCTCCGGCGTCACGAAATCCGGCCTGTTCATCTCCCTGCCGCAATATGGCGCGGACGGTTTCGTGCCGATCTCGACGCTCGGCCGGGACTATTTCATTTTCGACGAAGCGCACATGGCGCTGGTCGGCGACAAGACGGGTCTCGGCTATCGCCTCGGCGACGAGGTGCGGGTGAAGCTGATCGATGCCGTGCCGCTGGCGGGCGCCCTGCGCTTCGAGATGCTGGATGAAGGCCGCAAGATGCCGACGGCGACGCGCTCGTTCCACAAGGCGGGACGCCGCGACAGGCCCGGCGCGCGCAAGGCGCCCGGCACCCGGCCGCCGCGTGGGCGGCGCTGACCGATGGCAAACGGTGACCGCATGAGCGAGACATTCACGGAAACGGCAACGCTGCATCTCGGCGATGCGCCAATCCGCGATCGCCCGGTCGGGCGGTCCATCCGCCGCGGGCTTCTCAATCGTTGCCCGAACTGCGGCGAGGGACGCATGTTCGGGCGCTTCCTCAAGGTCAACGATAGCTGCGCCGTCTGTGAAGAGGCGCTGCATCATCATCGGGCGGACGACTTTCCGCCGTATATCGTCGTCACCATCGTCGGCCATCTGGTTCTCGGAGGCTTCATGATGACGGAAATGCTGGTGGCGCTGTCGAACTGGCAGCACCTCGCCATCTGGGTGCCGATCACGATCCTCGGTTCGCTCGCCCTGATGCAGCCGGTCAAGGGCGGTGTCGTCGGGCTGCAATGGGCGCTTCGGATGCACGGGTTCGGCGGGCACGAAGATCGCCCCGAAGACGAATTGCCGTCGCAGGATCGCGCCTGATGCGCAGCAATGCCGCTGCGGCAGGCGGTGCGTTCGGGGCCGTGCCCAAGCCTATCAGGGAGACGATCGAGAAGCCGCTCGGGCGCCCGGTCGATGGCCCTGCAAAGGCCCTGCGCCCGCGCCTCGCAGCCTCCATCCTGCTGCTCGATCGGAGCGGGCGCGACGTTCGCGTGCTGGTCGGCCGGCGCAGCAAGCAGCATGTCTTCATGCCGGACGTGCACGTGTTTCCCGGTGGACGACGCGATCCCGGCGATCACCGGATCGCCTTTGCGCGCGACCTTCCCGCGCCGCTTCTCGACCGTCTGGTCGGCATCTATCGCGGTCGCCTCTCCGTCTGCGCCGTGCGCGCGCTGGCGCTTGCCGCCCTGCGGGAGCTGCACGAGGAAACGAACCTTGCGGTCGGCCCCTCCTGGACGGACAGCGATCGACCCGCGGGATGCCTGCCGTTCCGGCCGGATCTCGAATGTCTGCGCTACGTCGCCCGGGCGTTGACGCCGCCCGGACACGTGCGGCGATTCGACACTCATTTCTTCGCCCTGTTCACCGACGAGACCGATCTCGACTTGGCCGTGCTGCAGGACAGCCGGGAACTGGAGGACTTTCGCTGGGTTCCGGTCGGCGATCCCACCGAGGTCGCCATACCCGATATCACCGCGCGCATTCTGCAAGCCGTGCACACAAGGCTTGACGCCGACCCGTTGCTCGGCTTTGACGGCACCGTGCCGTATTTCCACGTCCGGAATGGACGCCCCATCCGCGATCTTCTGTGAGGACACCGAATGTCTCAGACGACCCCTGGCTCGTCTCGGCCGGTTGAGGATATCCATTGGCTGTCGCTGATCGCGGCCCTGGCCGCCGTGACCACGGTCGGCATCGCCATCGGCCTCGGCGTGCCTCTCCTCAGCTTCATCATGGAGCGTCGCGGGGTCTCCTCGACGCTGATCGGCCTCAATTCCACCGTGGCCGGGCTCGCCTCCATGGTCGCAGCCTCGTTCACGACGCGGCTGGCGCACCGATTCGGCGTCGCGCAGGTCATGGTCGTGGCGGTCCTGCTCGCCGCGGCACCCGCGCTCGGCTTCTATTTCGTGGAAAACTTCTGGCTCTGGTTCCCGCTGCGAATCGTCTTCCAGAGCGGAATCACCATCCTCTTCGTGCTTTCGGAGTTCTGGATCAACGCCACGGCCCCCTCGCATCGCCGCGGGCTCGTGTTCGGCATCTACGGCACGGTTCTCTCGCTCGGCTTTGCAGCCGGGCCCCTGCTCTTCTCCCTGCTGGGCAGCGAGGGCATCCTGCCCTTTGCGGTCGGTGCCGGCATCATCCTCCTCGGCGCCATTCCGATCATCATCGCCCGCAAGGCAAGCCCCGATATCGACGAGATGCCGGAGATGCACTTCCTGCGCTATGTCTACATGGTGCCGATGGCGACGGCTGCCGTCTTCGTCTTCGGCGCCGTGGAATATGGCGGCCTCTCGCTGTTTCCGGTCTATGGCACACGCGTCGGCTTCTCCGAATCGCAGGCCGCCCTGCTCCTGACCATCATGGGCGTCGGCAATCTCATCTTCCAGATCCCGCTCGGCCTGCTGTCGGACCGCATGAAGGACCGCCGCAAGCTGCTGGTGGCCCTGACCGTGATCGGCTTTGCCGGCGCGCTCAGCCTGCCCGTGCTTTCGACCAACTGGTACGCGCTCGCCGCGATCCTCCTGCTCTGGGGCGGCATCATCTCCGGGCTCTACACGATCGGCCTCAGCCATCTCGGCTCCCGGCTCCACGGGCCGGAACTGGCGGCCGCCAATGCGGCCTTCGTGTTCTGCTACGCGCTCGGCACCGTGGCCGGCCCGCAGGTCATCGGCGCCTCCATGGATGTGTTCGGCAATGACGGCTTTGCCTGGTCGATCGCCGCTTTCTTCGGGCTTTACATCGTGCTTTCCCTGGTTCGGCTGGTTTATAACCCGAAACGGGGTTGACTTTTCGGGCGCGATTTGTAGTTTCGCGCCAAGCTCGCCGGGACCTTTAGACCAAGTCCGGCTTTGTTATTTCAGAAGGCAGGACGACCATGGCGAAAGCTGCAAAAATCAAGATCAAGCTGCTGTCGACGGCCGACACGGGTTTCTTCTACGTGACCTCGAAGAACAGCCGTACGAAGACAGACAAGTTCAGCATGACGAAGTACGACCCGGTCGTGCGCAAGCATGTCGAATTCAAGGAAACCAAGATCAAGTAAGATCGGGTTTTCCATCTGCTGAAAAAGGCGCCGACGATTTCGTCAGGCGCCTTTTTTGCGTCTCCTACGCATTGAGAATCTGGCCTTCCGGCCAAGGATTTTTAGTGGCTCCTGTTTCCGGTTCGCGAAGCGATCAGCCGGAAACCGCATCAGGAATGGTCCCCGCAGGCCGGCGGCGGCAACGAAAAAACGCCGCTCCTGAAACCAGAAGCGGCGTTGGATGGATGCCGGCCGGCACGCAAGCGGCACGAGGAACCACTGTTGCGCACCGGCCGACGACCCCACGACCCAGGAGATGCGGCGGACCTGACATCATGGGGTAACTGATCGGCTTGGGAGCTTCTTGTCTCCCCTGAAGAGAACATCGGCGAAATACCGAAGAAAATCAATGAAATCTTAAAGCTTGGCTCGCTTTGATACAGTCATGGTTAACAGTAACCATGACGTGCAGCGCGATTCGGGAGAAATTGCGGCCATGTTCGACCACAGGTCGCCGGATGTGCGCGATTGTCGCACAACTGCGTGATGGTGCGCGGGCGCAGGATGTCATGGCTCGATGTCAGTGGAAAGACGGACGACCGTCGATCGTTGATTCCACCTTGCGGTCGCCTCAGGCGGCGGCCCCCACCACCTGGTTGCGACCGTTGCGCTTGGCCTGATAGAGCGCCGTGTCAGCGCGCTTGAGCAGGCCGTCGGGCGTTTCCCCGGCCGGGTCGAGCACGGCAATCCCCATCGATGCCGTGATGGAGAGCGTCGTGCCGCGATCCTGCAGGAGGAACGGCGTCGTCTCGACGCTCGCGCGGAGCCGCTCGGCAATCTCACTCGCGGTCGCGACATCCGTGTCGGGCATCACCAGCACGAACTCCTCGCCGCCGAATCGGCAGGCGAGATCCGCGCCGCGGACGGTGGTGCGCAGGCGCCGGGCGAATTCGCGCAGCACCTCGTCGCCGGCGTCGTGGCCGTAGGTGTCGTTGACCGCCTTGAAGCGGTCGATATCCGCCACGCAGATCGACAGGCTGCGGCCGCGCTTCGTCGCACGCTCGATCAGCAGCTTGAGATGGTTGTCGAGGTAGCGCCGATTGTGCAGCCCCGTCAGGCCGTCGGTGATGGCAAGCTCGATGGTCTGGTGGACGCTGAGCCGCAGGCGGTCGTTGCACTGCTTGCGCCGGATCTGCGTGAGCGACCGGGCGATCAGCTCGTTCGGATCGATCGGGCGCATGATGTAATCGGTCACCCCGAGATCGAGTGCGCGCACGACAAGGTCCTCGGCGCCCTGCTCGGCCACCAGGAGGATCGGGATGTAGCGTGTCCGCTCCAGAGAGCGCAGCTGCGAGCAGAGCCGCAGCGGGTCGTAGTCGTCGAAATTCGCGTTGACGATGACGAGGTCGAAAGCTTGTTCGGCCGCCTCGAACAGGGCTGCCTGCGGGTCGCTGATGATCGTCAGGCCGGCGACGGGCTTCAGGGCGCGGGAGATGCGGTCCTGCGAGCTGGCACGGGCATCCACGAGCAGAATGTTTCCCGGCTCGTCGGGACGCTCGGCCCGCGAGAGATCCTCGAAGCCGACGCTCTTTGCCGTCTCGGCCCGCAGACGCAGCTCGTCGCTGACGTTCTTCAAGCGCACGAGGCTTTTGACCCGCGACATCAGTTGCAGGTCGTTGACCGGCTTGGTCAGAAAATCGTCAGCGCCGGCCTTCAGGCCCCGCACCCGATCGGAAGGCTGGTCGAGGGCGGTGACCATGACGACGGGAATATGGGCCGTCTTCGGATTGGCCTTCAGCCGCTCGCACACCTCGAAGCCGTCGATGCCGGGCATCATGATGTCGAGGAGGATGATGTCGACGGGCCGGCTGTCGCAGATGGCGAGCGCCTGATAGCCGTCGGAGGCCGTGAGGACGTCGAAATATTCCGCCACGAGCCGCGCTTCCAGCAATTTGACGTTTGCCGGGATGTCGTCGACGACGAGTATGCGTGCGGTCATGCGGTGCGTCCTGTCCTATCGCCCCCGGCCTTCAAGGGCCGATCCGGCCGATGCGAGGGATACCATGATCACTCCAGCGCGCCTTCATGGCGGCTTCGTCGCGGCGTTGCGGGCGTCGATCAGCCGTCGCCGAGATAGGTCTTGATGGTCTCGATGAACTTCGGCACCGAAATCGGCTTGGAAACATAGGCCTCGCAGCCGCCTTGGCGGATCCGCTCCTCGTCGCCCTTCATGGCGAAGGCCGTGACGGCGATGACCGGGATGACATGGAGTTCGTCGTCCTCCTTCAGCCACTTGGTGACCTCCAGCCCGGAGACTTCCGGAAGCTGGATGTCCATGAGAATGAGGTCGGGCCGATGCTTGCGGGCGAGGTCGAGCGCCTCCAGGCCGTTGCGTGTCTGAATGGTCGTGTAGCCCGATGCTTCGATCAGGTCGCGGAAGAGCTTCATGTTCAGCTCATTGTCCTCGACGATCATAACCTGTTTCGGCATATCAGAACCTTCCGCGTCTACGGCCATGGCCGGGGGTCATTCCGTCGGCTGCAAGACCAGCAATCGCGCATGACGTATGAAGGATTAGGCCTATTTGGTTGAAAAAAAGGTAATCATGGGCCAGAAAAGCCAACGTGTTTCGCAAGAGGGTGGAAAACAGTGACGACAGCCGATGAGACCGCCATTGCCGTGCTCGGCTGGCTTGCAGGCGAGCCCGAGCTTCTCGGCCGCTTTCTGGCGCTGACCGGCACGGACCCGACCCGCCTGCGCGGCGCGGTCGGCGATCCTGGCTTCATGGCGGGCCTCCTGGATTTCGTCATGGACCACGAGCCGACGCTCTTGCAGTTCTGCGAGGCGACCGGCACGAAGCCCGAAGCCGTCGCGCGCGCGCATGCCGCGCTCTCCGGCTTCCGTGGCGATACGGGCAGCGCATGACCATCGAGACGATCGATCCGCAGCACCCCCTCTGCTTCGACCATATCACGCTGACCGACCGGCCGCTGATCGTCTGCGATATCGACGAGGTGGTCCTGGAATTCGTCACGCCCTTTCAGACGTTCCTGAAGGCCGGCGGGCGGGAGCTTCTGCCGCGCTCGTTCCGGCTGCATGGCAATATCGTGCCGCTTGGCAGCACCGAGCCCGTTCCGGACGCGATGGTGCCGACGCTGCTGGAAGACTTCTTCCAGACGCAGGATGCCTGGCAGACGCCGGCCCGACAGGCGGCCGAGACGCTGGCGGATCTCTCCGGCGAGGCGGATATCGTCTTCCTCACCGCCATGCCCCCGCGCCACACCGAGGTGCGTCGCCGGCTGCTCGACCGGCACGGGCTCTCGGCCTATCCGCTGCTGGCGACCGAGGCGCCGAAGGGCCCGGTCGTGCGGCAGCTCCACGATGCGCGCGACGTGCCCGTGGTCTTCATCGACGATATTCTGCGCAATCTGGAATCCGTGCGCGCGCATGCGCCGGACTGCCTCCTGATCCGGCTGATGGCCAATGCGGAGTTTCTGGCGATGGCGCCTGCACCGAGCGAGGGCATCGAATCGGCCGCCGACTGGGCGGATGCGGCCCGTATCATCCGACGGCATCTGCAGCACGGTTCACATCTCTAAGAGACCCTGGTCTAAGAGACCCTGGCGGGACGACGGAGGCCTGCGACCCGAGCCGCTCGATCATGCCCGGGGTGGCGTCCCGCGTTTTCCACAGGCATCACCCTTTGGTGATCGGAATATGACGTTCTGCCCGATCTTCCGAGCCCCTGAGCAAAGCTTCCTTAAACCTCTTCCCGTAGCCTTCACCCTGTTCGAATGATCCGGATGGTGTCGATGGTTTTGCGTTTTCCTCTCGGTCTCGGGCTCCTGTTGCTCGCCCTCGCCAGCACGACGGCGTATGCAGCCGACGGCACCTCGCCGCTGCAGATCGTGGTCTCCAAGGACAAGCAGTCGCTGGTGGTCTATGACGGCGCCTCGGTGGTCGCGACGTCGAAGGTGTCCTCCGGCAAGCGCGGCCATGACACGCCGACCGGCATCTTCTCCATCCTCGAAAAAAGCCGCTACCACGAATCCAACATCTATTCGAACGCCCCGATGCCGTTCATGCAGCGCCTGACCTGGTCAGGCATCGCGCTGCATGCCTCCAACAGCGTTCCCTCCTATCCCGCCTCGCATGGCTGCGTGCGCCTGCCCAACGCCTTTGCCAAGACGCTCTTCAAGATGACGGAGCGCGGTTGGCATGTGGTGATTTCGGACCGGCCGATCGCACCGCAACCCGTGTCGCACGGTTTCCTGTTCCAGCCGTCGGCGCCGGAGCAGCAGTTGCTGTCGGATGTGACGCTGCGCCCGGCCATGTCCCAGATCACGAGCGGTACTGTCGAAGTCGCGATGAGCGAGCCCGCGCCGTCCCCGCCGGCTGCGCCATCTGCGCGTGCCGAAGACACCCGCGAGCCGATCCGCATCCTGATCACCCGGCGCGGAATGCGCGAACTCACGCTCGATGTGCAGGCCGCGCTCAACGGTTTGGGCTATGATGCGGGCGTGCCGGACGGTGCGCTCGGCAGCCAGTCCATCGCCGCGATCCGTGCTTTCGAACTGGCAGAGGGGCGAGAGCCGAAGGGCCGTGTGACGCCGGAGCTGGTGGACGCGCTCTTCCGGAAGGCGAACCTGCCGCCCCCGGCCAATGGCCAGCTTCTGGTCCGCCGCGCCTTCACGCCGCTCTTCGAAGCACCGGTGACGATTGCCGCGCCGGAGATCGCACTCGGCGCCCACTTCTACCAGTTTCAGGACATCGACGCTGCGACCGGCAAGGGCAGCTGGTTTTCTCTCTCGCTCGACAACGTCATTCCCAAGGGGATGAAATCGCGTCTGGGCATCACGACCGACGATGACGCCTTTGCCTATAACGCGGCAACGCGCGTGCTCGACCGCATCCAGATGACGGACGACTTGCGGGAGAAGGTCGAGGACCTCCTCGCCCCCGGTTCCTCGCTCACCGTTTCCGACATGGGTCTCGGCCCGGAGACCGGGCGCGGAACCGACTTCGTGACCATCACGCATCCTGCCAAAGGCTGACGCGGGACCGCCTCCCATCCGGTTAAACCCGCAGTCGACAGGTCTAAGAGATCAGCTCGACGTCGATGACGCCGGGCGCCGTCTTCAGGGCGGCGGCGATCTCCGCGGAGATCCGGTACGTGTCGCCCAGCTCCACTTCGATCTCGCGCTGGCCATTGTCCTTGACGATGATGAAGGACACCTGCCCGTCGCCCTTCGTGTTCAGATGCGTCGCAACCGAGCGCAGAGGACCGCTGTCGCGGACATAGACACGCAACGCCTTCTGCATCTGGAACGAACGCTCCTCCAGCGACTGCAGGGTCTGGATGCGCAGGCCGATGCCTTCCGGCCGTTCCTCCGCCTGCACGGTCATCACCAATGATTTCCCCGGCTCCAGCAGGTCGCGATATTGCTGCAGCATCTCCGAGAACAGGACGGCTTCGAACTGCCCCGACGAATCGGAGAAGGTGACGATGCCCATCTTGTTGCCCGTGCGCGTTTTCCGCTCCTGCTTCGAGGTGACGGTACCGGCCAGACGCCCGGCCGTGTTGCCTTTTTTCACCGACAGGGCGAAATCGGCAAAGGTCTGACAGCGGATCTTTGCCAGGAGATCGTTATAGGTGTCGAGCGGATGGGCCGACAGGTAGAAACCGAGCACCTGGAATTCCCGCTGCAGCTTCTCCGAGGCAAGCCAGGGCGTGAAATCCGGCAGGCTGATCTTTTCCGGCCCCGTGGCCGCACCGGCCCCGAACATGTCGCTCTGACCGCTCACCTTGTCGGTGAGCGCACGCTGCGCAAAGCCCAGGATCCGGTCGAGACCACCGCTCAGCTGCGCCCGGTCATAGCCGAAGCCATCGAAGGCACCGGCGAAGATCAGGCTTTCGAAGACGCGGCGGTTCAGCAGCTTCGGGTCGATGCGCAGGCAGAAATCCTCGAGGCTCTTGAACGGGGTCTCGCCCCGCACCGCCACGATATGATCCACGGCTGCCTCGCCCACGCCCTTGATGGCCGAGAGCGAGTAGAAGATGCAGGTGTCGCCCGTCTCGAACCGGCGGAACGAGGTCTGGACGGAGGGGGGAACGACGGTGATGCCGAGACGGCCGGCATCCTGACGGAAGTCGACGAGCTTTTCCGTGTTGCCCATATCGAGCGTCATGGACGCCGCCAGGAACTCGACCGGATAGTGCGCTTTCAGATAGGCCGTCTGGTAGGAGACGATCGCATAGGCCGCCGCATGGCTCTTGTTGAAGCCGTAATTGGCGAATTTCGCGAGCAGGTCGAAGATCATGTCGGCCTGCGGCTTCGACACGCCGTTTTTCACCGCACCATCGACGAAACGCGCCCGCTGCTTGTCCATCTCCTCCTTGATCTTCTTGCCCATGGCCCGGCGCAGAAGATCGGCCTCGCCGAGCGAATAGCCCGAGAGAACCTGGGCGATCTGCATCACCTGTTCCTGATAGACGATGACGCCCTGCGTCTCCTTCAGCAGGTAGTCGATGGTCGGGTGGATCGATTCGATCTCTTCCTCGCCATGCTTTCGCGCATTGTAGACGGGGATGTTCTCCATCGGGCCGGGCCGATAGAGCGCAACCAGCGCGATGATGTCCTCGATGCAGTCGGGCCGCATGCCGATCAGCGCCTTGCGCATGCCCGCACTTTCCACCTGGAACACGCCGACCGTGTCGCCCTTGGACAGCATCTCGTAGGTCTTGGCGTCGTCGAGCGGCAAGGCTTCCAGCGCCACATGGATGTCGCGCTTGGCGATGAAATCCACGGCGGTCTTCAACACGGTCAGCGTCTTCAGGCCGAGAAAGTCGAATTTCACGAGGCCGGCCTGCTCGACCCACTTCATGTTGAACTGGGTCACCGGCATGTCGGAGCGCGGATCGCGGTACATCGGCACCAGCTTCGACAGCGGCCGGTCGCCGATGACGATGCCGGCGGCATGGGTCGATGCGTGGCGGTAGAGCCCCTCGATCTTCTGGGCGATATCGAGCAGGCGGCCGATGACGGGCTCCTTGTCGACCTCCTCCTGGAAGCGCGGCTCGTCCTCGATGGCCTTGGCGAGGGTGACCGGGTTCGCCGGATTGTTCGGCACCATCTTGCAGATCTTGTCGACCTGGCCATACGGCATTTCCAGCACGCGGCCGACGTCCCGCAGCGCGGCGCGCGCCTGCAGCGAGCCGAAGGTGATGATCTGCGCCACCTGCTCGCGGCCATATTTCGCCTGCACGTAGCGGATGACCTCTTCGCGCCGGTCCTGGCAGAAGTCGATATCGAAGTCGGGCATCGACACGCGTTCCGGATTGAGAAAGCGTTCGAACAGCAGCGAAAAGCGCAGGGGATCGACGTCGGTGATCGTCAGGGCATAGGCAACGAGCGAGCCCGCACCCGAGCCGCGGCCGGGGCCGACCGGGATATCCTGCAGCTTGGCCCATTTGATGAAATCGGCAACGATCAGGAAGTAGCCCGGAAACTTCATGCGCTCGATGACGCCGAGTTCGAAATCCAGCCGCTCGCGATAATCCGTCTCGCTATAGCCCGGCGACAGGCCAAGCTTCTGCATCCGCTCGTCCAGACCCTCGATCGCCTGGCGGCGAAGCTCGCGCGTTTCCGCCCGCTCGGCCTCCGCCGGATCGTCGGATGCGCCGGTGAAGCGGGGAAGGATCGGCGCCCGCGTCTTCAGGACGAAGGTACAGCGACGCGCCACCTCGATCGTGTTGTCGAGCGCCTCCGGCAGATCGGCAAAGAGTTTTGCCATCTCCTGCCGGCTCTTGAGATAATGGTCGGGGGTCAGGCGAAAGCGCGTGTCGTCGGACACCATGGCATTGTGCGCCACGGCCATCAGGGCGTCGTGCGCGTCATAATCGCCAGGCGTCGGGAAGAAGGGTTCGTTGGTCGCGACCAGCGGCAGCTCCAGCCGGTAGGCAAGATCGATCACCCGGTTTTCGTGGCGCTTGTCGTAGCGTCCGTGCCGCTGCAGTTCGATATAGAGACGATCGCCGAAGAGCTCCATCAGGCAGCGCGTGCGCGCCTCGGCGAGCGTTGCATGCCCCGAGCGGATCGCCATGTCGATCGGCCCGCCGCTCGCACCCGTCAACGCGATCAGCCCGTCGGTACCGATCTCCTTCAGCCAGGAAAGGCCGATCCGGACGCTCTGGTTCCCCTCCCCGCCGAGATAGGCCCGGCTGACGAGATCCACCAGATTGACATAGCCCTGATCCGTCGCCGCGATGAGCACGATGGCGGGAAGCTTGGCAAGGTGCTGGGCGTGCCCGCGCTTCTCGCCTTCCACCTCGTCTTCCATGTCGATCGACAGCTGGCAGCCGATGAGCGGCTGGATGCCGTCATCCATGCATTTCAGCGAGAATTCGAGCGCCGCGAACAGATTGTTGGTATCGGCGATGCCGATCGCCGGCTGGGCGTCGACCACCGCCTTGCCGATGATCTTCTTGATCGGCAAAGCGCCTTCGAGCAGGGAGAACGCCGAATGGGTTCTCAGATGGACGAACTGGGCCACCGGCTTGTCGCCATTGCCCGTCCCGCCCGCGAAGCTTCCGCCTGCATCCGCCATAGGTCACTCCGACTCTTGCATGAGATGAGAGCATACGCGTTTCAGGCGCGCGAAGCGACAAGGGCGTCGCGTTTCTCCCCCGGAACTTGTCCGGCGGACAGAGGACGAGGTGCTAGAGACCGAGAAGCAGAATGGAGAAGCTGGCGATGAACATGGCGACGGAGGTCAGTGCGGCGAGATCACGAAGGAAGTCGGACATGGCGTTCTCCTTTTGGTTATGTTCTTTTTATGTACTCTTTTTGTTCCTTGATCAAGGGCGGATTTTCGGCGATGGTTAAGAAATTCCAGCCGACTCGGCGCAGCTCTCAACCTTGAAACGGAGACCATCATGCTCGACCATATCGGCTTTCCCGTCGGCGATTTCGCGCGCGCCGCCGCTTTCTACGACGCGGCGCTGGCGCCGCTCGGCATCACGCGGCAGATGGCGGTGACCGTGGAGATGACCGGCAAGGCGTCGCATCTCGGCTACGGGACGCCCGGCAGCCTGTTCTTCTGGATCAGCAGCGGCGAAGCGATATCCGGCAGCCTGCACGTGGCCTTTGCGGCGGAGAGCCGCGAGCGCGTGGATGCCTTCTACGCCGCAGCGATTGCGGCCGGCGGGCGCGACAATGGCGCGCCGGGACTGCGGCCGCATTATCATGAACATTATTATGGCGCGTTCGTGCTCGATCCGGATGGCCACAACATCGAGGCCGTCTGCCACGCGGCCGTTTAAGGCCGCGCGCCGCGCCTCATGCCAGTTCGCCTTGTTCCAGTTCGCGTCATTCCAGTTCGACGACCTTGCCGTCCTGCAGCGTGATCCGCCGGTCCATCTTGGAGGCCAGGTCGTAATTGTGCGTGGCGATCATCGCGGCAAGGCCCGACTGCTTGACCAGGGCCTTCAGCGCTTCGAAGACATAGCCGGCCGTCTCGGGATCGAGATTGCCGGTCGGCTCGTCGGCCAGCAGGACGAAGGGCGCATTGGCCACGGCCCGGGCGATCGCCACGCGCTGCTGCTCGCCGCCCGACAGTTCCGACGGGCGATGGTCGGCGCGATGACCGATGCGCATGTAGTCGAGCAAGGCCGAAGCCCGCTCGCGCGCTTCCTTCTTGGAGAGGCCGGCGATCAGCTGCGGCATCATGATGTTTTCGACCGCCGTGAATTCCGGCAGAAGATGGTGGAACTGGTAGACGAAGCCGATCTCGTTGCGGCGGATGGCCGTGCGCTCGGGATCGCTGAGAGTGCCGCAGGCGCGCCCATTGATCGAGACTTCGCCGCCATCGGGCCGCTCCAGCAGACCGGCGAGGTGCAGCAGCGTCGATTTGCCGGTGCCGGAGGGGGCGACCAGCGCGACCGTCTGCCCGCCGAGCAGGCGGAAATCCGCGCCCTTGAGGATCGAGAGCGCCTGTTCGCCCTGGCTGTAATGGCGCTCGACGCCGGAAAGCTCTAGTGCCACGCGAGGGGCCATCATTTCGTTCCTGTCACTCGTAACGCAGCGCCTGGACGGGATCCAGTCGCGAGGCCCGCCAGGCGGGGAAGATGGTTGCCAGAAACGACAGTCCGATGGCCATGCCAACGACCGCGACGGTCTCGCCGAGGTTCATGTCCGCCGGCAGCTGGCTGAGGAAGTAGAGTTCCGGATTGAAGATCGTCGTGCCCGAGATCCAGGAGAAGAACTGGCGGATCGATTCGATGTTGAGACAGACGACGACGCCGAGGGCGACGCCCGCCAGCGTGCCGACGATGCCGATGGCCGCGCCGGTCATGAAGAAGATGCGCATGACGGCGCCGGATGTCGCGCCCATCGTGCGCAGGATGGCGATGTCGCTGCCCTTGTCCTTCACCAGCATGATGAGGCCCGAGACGATGTTGAGCGCGGCCACCAGCACGATCAGGGTCAGGATCATGAACATCACGTTGCGCTCGACCTGCAGGGCCGAGAAGAAGGTCTTGTTGCGGTCGCGCCAGTCGCTGATCAGCACCTGCCTCTGGGCGGCCTGCTCCACCGGCTGCCGCAGGCTGTCGACGAGGTCGGGGTTTTCGACGAAAAGCTCGATCGACTGGGCGATGCCTTCCGCATTGAAATAGAGCTGCGCTTCTTCCAGCGGCATGAAGATGATCGACGCATCATATTCCGACATGCCGATCTCGAAGATCGCGGAGACGGTGTAGGATTTGACGCGCGGATTGACGCCCATGGGCGTCACATCGCCTTCGGGCGCCACCAGCGTGATGGTGCTGCCGGCCTGCAGGCCGAGCTGGTCGGCCATGCGCGAGCCGATCGCCACGCCGCCGCCGGTGGCATATCCGGTGAGATCGCCCGATTTCAGGTGATCGGAAATCGACTTCATCTTCGCAAGATCGTCGGCGCGCACGCCGCGCACCAGCGCACCCGTGCCGGCGCCACCCGGACCGGAGGCCAGCGTCTGCCCCTCGATCATCGGAATCGCCATGGTGACGCCCTTGATGCCGGAAAAGCGGGTGGCGAGATCGGCATAATTGTCGAGCGGGCCGTCCAGCGGCTGCACGATCATGTGGCCGTTGATGCCGAGAATGCGGGAAATGAGTTCGGTGCGAAACCCGTTCATCACCGCCATGACGATGATGAGCGTGGCCACGCCGAGCATGATGCCGATGAAGGAGAAGCCGGCGATCACCGAGATGAAGGCTTCCTTGCGCCGCGAGCGCAGGTAGCGCCAGGCCACCAGCCGCTCGAAGCTTGAAAAGGCACGGCTGGAGGCCGGCTTCGATGCCTTGCCGCTCGACGGCGTTTCCTTCGGCGGCGCGCCCTTCGAGGCTGTCTTCAGTCCGGTCTGGGACGGCGGTGCCGACGCCTTTGCCGGTTTCGGGTCCGTGGAAGCGGCGCTCATGCCTGGTCCTTATTTCGCAGCGGTCAGCTTGTTGATCGCAGCTTCGATGGTCATGGTCTCGCGCGCACCGGTCTTGCGGTCCTTCAGCTCGACCTCGCCGGCCGCAACAGCCCGCGGCCCGGCGATGATCTGCGTGGGAACGCCGATCAGGTCGGCCGTCGCGAACTTGGTGCCGGCGCGGTCGTCGGTGTCGTCGTAGAGCGTGTCGATGCCGGCCTTGGACAGCGCGGCATAGATGGTTTCGCAGGCGGCGTCGCATGCCGCGTCGCCGGCCTTCATGTTGATGATGACCGCATCGAAGGGCGCGACCGAGGCCGGCCAGATGACGCCGTTGTCGTCATGCGACGCCTCGATGATCGCGGGCACGAGCCGGGTTGGGCCGATGCCGTAGGAGCCCATATGCACCAGATGCTCCTTGCCGTCGGGGCCCTGAACCTTGGCGCCCATCGGCTCGGAATATTTGGTGCCGAAATAGAAGATGTGACCGACCTCGATGCCGCGGGCCGACAGGCGCTCGCCCTCGGGGATCGCGTCGAAGGCCGCTTCGTCATGCATTTCCGATGTTGCGGCGTAGACGGAGGTCCACTGGTCGAACACGGCCTGCAGCGCAGCGACGTCATCGAAATTCGTGTCCTCGGCGGGAATGTCGAAGTTCACGAAGTCGCGGTGGCTGAACACTTCGGATTCGCCGGTGTCGGCCAGGATAATGAACTCATGGCTGAGATCGCCGCCGATCGGGCCGGTGTCGGCGCGCATCGGAATGGCGCGCAGGCCAAGCCGCGAGAAGGTCCGCAGATAGGCCGTGAACATCTTGCGATAGGCGTGCTCGGCGCCTTCCTTCGTCAGGTCGAAGGAATAGGCATCCTTCATCAGGAATTCGCGCGAGCGCATGGTGCCGAAGCGCGGACGGATCTCGTCGCGGAACTTCAGCTGGATATGGTAGAGATTCAGCGGCAGGTTCTTGTAGGATTTCACCGAAGAACGGAAGATGTCGGTGATCATCTCCTCATTGGTCGGCCCGTACAGCATCGGACGCTCCTGGCGGTCCTTGATGCGCAGCATCTCCTTGCCGTAGTCGTCGTAGCGACCGCTTTCCTGCCAAAGCTCGGCTGACTGCAGGGTCGGCATGGACAGCTCGATGGCGCCGGCGCGGTTCTGCTCCTGGCGGATGATGCCGTTCACCTTGTCGAGCACGCGCTTGCCGAGCGGCAGCCAGGAATAGATGCCCTGGCTCTGCTGGCGGATCATGCCGGCGCGCAGCATCAGGCGATGCGAGACGATCTCCGCTTCCTTGGGGTTTTCCTTCAGGATCGGCATGAAATAGCGGGACAGACGCATGAACGGGTTCCGGAGTGGCGCCTTCCGTCTAAACACGGATTCGGGCGAAATGAGGTTTGCTTACGGCATCTGCCTTGTGCGGGGCCGTATGGACGAAAGACGGATGATGGCCGGCGAACGGTCGAATCCGGCTCCATCCCAGTGGCTGGTCTTAAACGCTTCGCGACGGGAAGAAAACCCGTGCCGCAGCCGCGACGCGAAGAGCCTGCGCCATAGGGCACGAGGCCGTATTGTGCGACATATGGAAGCGGAAAACGGGAGCGCGAGTAACGTCAATTGGCTGTTGTGTGTCAATGAATATTTTTTGCTGGACTGTAGCATAAATGCAAAAAAATCGGATGACACCTGCTCGGAATTCAGTTAGTTTCAGCCCACAAAACAGGCAGGAAGATTAAATTCTTGTCGACGTCGCGGAAAAAGTCTTGGGAGGATCAGATCTTAGGCGCGGTCATACGCTGCCACCGGTAACGGTTACGGGTCACGCGATTGCTTAGAAAACAAGGCTTCTGGCCTTGTTTTTTTTTGGCTTTTCGGCAGAGCTCGATGCGTTTTGTCCTGCGGAGAACGGTCGGTCCGTCCTGAAGCTGCAGCCCAGCCGCCAGCTGGTGGCGTATATGCCAATCCGTTAAGCAACGGCCGCCCCCTCGAAACCATCATCAGGTTGCCGCGTGTTCAGGTCAACGCCGGCCGCCCTGCCCCCGCACCAGCCTCAATAGAATTTGGGCGCGAACTGCGGAATGGAATCGATGCCGTAGCCGAGCTTCACCGACAGCAGGTACCACACGACATGGATCACCGCGGCAAGCGCCGTCGTCAGGCCGAAGATCCGCAGCGCCCGGAACCGGGCCGGCGCGCTCTCGACGCTTCCTGGCACCACATCGCTCTCCTCCGCCTGCGTGCGCAGGCCGATCGGCAGGACGATGAAGAGCGTCATCCACCAGATGATGAAATAGATGGCGAAGACGGAAAAGAGCGGCATGGCGACATCCCGGTTGAGAGGCTGACCGCCCTTATACGCCGCACCCTGCCCGGCTGGAAGCGGGATGGACACGAAAAGGCCCCCGACGCATAATCTGCGGCGAGGGCCATTCGATCGAGGAAGCGTCAACCCGTCCAAGAGGACGGCGAGGCGTCAGGACAAGCGGTTGATGAAGACCGTCACGACCGGCTTCTTGCCCCAGACTTCGTTGGCCGTACCGCGAATGGCGCGGCGCACGGCCTCCTGAACCATGACGAGATCCTTGCGGCGCGCGCGCGGAATGCTTTCCACCGCGCCGAGAACGGCATCGTACAGCGTGTCGTTCATGTCCTCGCCCTCGTCGTCGAACTCCGGCAGGCCGATCGGCACGACGATCGGATCGGAGGCGAAGTCGTAGCGGGCATCCAGCACGACATTGACCGAGACGTGTCCGGCAAAGGACAGTTTTCGGCGGTCGCCGATGCCCATTTCCTGGAAATCGCCGATCAGACCGCCATCCTTGAAAATGCGCCCGTGCGGCGCTTCGCCGATGACCTGGGCCATGCCGGGCGCGAGCCGGAGGATATCGCCGTTGCGCACACGCGGCACGTTGGGAATACCGGACTGAAGCGCGAGCTCCATCTGTCCGACGAGGTGCGCCGCTTCGCCGTGCACGGGCACCAGTAGCTTCGGACGGATCCACTGATACATCTGCTTCAGCTCGTTGCGGCGGGGGTGGCCCGACACATGCACGAGCGCGTCGCTGTCGGTGACGATCAGGATACCCTGCTCGATCAGACCGTTCTTGATCTCGTTGATCGCCTTCTCGTTGCCGGGAATGGCGCGCGAGGAGAAAACGACGGTGTCGCCGGCGGTGAACGCGACATTGCGCATCTCGTCGCGCGCGATCTTCGCCAGCGCCGCGCGGGGCTCCCCCTGGCTGCCGGTGAGGATGACGACGACGCGATCACGCGGGATGAAGCCGAATTCGTCCTCGCTGATGAAGGGCGGAATGCCCTCCATCAGTCCGACGTCGCGGGCGACCTGCACCACGCGCTTCATGGACGAGCCCATCAGCAGAACCTCGCGGCCGGCGCCGGCCGCAGCCTTCGCGATCGAGCGGATACGGCCGACATTCGACGAGAACGTCGTGATCGCGACACGGCCTTCCGCGGCGCGAATGACCTTCTCGAGGCTGGTGGACACCTCTTCCTCCGACGGCGACACACCGTCGCGGAGCGCATTGGTCGAATCGCACATCAGCGCCAGCACGCCCTCGTCGCCGACGGCGGTGAACCGGTCGCCATCGGTCAAGGGACCGAGCGACGGTGCATGGTCGATCTTCCAGTCGCCGGTGTGGACGAGATTGCCAAGCGGCGTGCGGATGACGAGCGCCATCGGCTCGGGGATCGAGTGATTGACGCCGACGGCCTCCACCTCGAACGGGCCGATCTGAACGCGGTCGCCCTGCTTGAAGATGGTGATCGGAACCTCGTTGCGGCTCCGTTCGTACTGGCGCTTGGCTTCCAGCATGCCGGCCGTAAACGGCGAGGCATAGACCGGAACGTTGAGGCCGGGCCAGAGGTCGGACAGCGCGCCGTAGTGATCCTCGTGCGCATGGGTGATGATGATGGCCTTCAGGCTCTTGAGCTTGTCGGCAAGGAACCGGATGTCGGGGAGCACCAGGTCCACGCCGGGCAGGTCCGGCCCGGGGAATGTCACGCCGCAATCGACCATGATCCATTCGCGGTTCGCCGCAGGGCCGTAGCCATAGAGCGCGAGGTTCATGCCGATTTCGCCGACGCCGCCAAGCGGCAGGAAAACCAGTTCGTTTTTCTCAGTCATCAGAGAATTATGCCTTGTATCATCCGAAAAAGACATCGCCGGCGGCTATGTGCCGGCGCATGCCGTTTTCATCCGTGAGAATTAGTTGGCCGGAGCCGTCGATGTCGTCGAAAGTGCCAATGATGGAGCGGTCCGGAAGGTTGACCGTGATGGGGCGACCGATGCCGACGGCATGTTGCCGCCAGAGGGCGATGATGTCGCCGATGCCCCGTCCACCGTTCCAGGTGCTCAGTGTTTTGGCCATGCTCATGAAGAGATGCGCGAACAGTTCTTCCGCCGATGCGGCCGCGCCTTCGCTGCGCAGATCGGTCAAGGGGTAGAGCCCGTGGTCGGGCGCGCTCACGACATTGATGCCGCAGCCGATCACCAGCGCATAGCGGCCATCCGCGAGGCGCTCGCCTTCCAGCAGGATACCGCAGGTCTTTTTTCCGCCGATCAGGATGTCGTTCGGCCATTTGATCTCGGCGGACCGCGCGCCGGCGGGCAGCACCGCCTGAATGGCGTCGCGCACGGCAACGGCGACCGCGAGCGGCAGGGACTGGATCATCTCCAGTGGCGCGGGGTCGATCAGCAGAAGCGAAGCGTAGAGGTTGCCGCGCTCGGAACTCCAGGCACGACCACGCCGGCCGCGACCATCCGTCTGCCGGCCGGCTGTGATCCAGAGATGGCCCGGATCGCCTGCGCGCGCACGCGCAAGGCATTCGGTGTTGGTGGAGCCCACCTCGTCCAGGGCGACGTGGCGGAAGTCGTCAACGGACATGCGGGTGAGCCGGCTCAGGCCGCTCAAAAGAATGTCCGGGCTGCCGCTTCGGCCGCAGCGCCGATCGGGCCGCCGACGATAACATAGCCGACGATGAAGAGGCCGGAGAGACCATAGACCAGCTTCAGCGAGCCGGCGGGACGCGCGAACTCGCCAGCCGGCTCATCGAACCACATCAGCTTGATGACGCGCAGATAGTAGTAGGCCCCGACGACGGAGGCGAGAACGCCGATGACCGCGAGTGCATATAGCTTCGCCTCGATGGCCGCCATGAACACGAAATACTTGGCGAAGAAGCCGGCGAGCGGCGGGATGCCGGCGAGCGAGAACATCAGGATCGTCAGGACGACGGCCATGAAGGGGTTCGTCTGCGACAGGCCTGCGAGATCGTCCACCTGTTCGACGTGATGGCCTTCCTTGCGGCGCATGGCGAGGATGCAGGCGAAGGTGCCAAGCGTCATGACCATGTAGATCAGCATATAGAGTACGACGCCGCGCACGCCGGCCATCGAGCCGGCAGAGAGCCCGACCAGCGCATAGCCCATGTGACCGATGGAGGAATAGGCCATCAGGCGTTTGATGTTCTTCTGGCCGATGGCGGCAAAGGAACCGAGCACCATGGACGCGATCGAGATGAAGACGATGATCTGCTGCCAGTCGAGCTGGATCGGCTCGAAGGCGGTGATGACGACGCGGACCAGCATGGCGATCGCGGCGATCTTCGGCGCGCCCGCAAAGAAGGTGGTGACCGGGGTCGGCGCCCCTTCATAGACGTCCGGCGTCCACATGTGGAACGGCACGGCCGAGATCTTGAAGGCGACACCGGCGAGCACGAAGACGAGACCGAAGACCAGACCGAGCGAACGCCCGTCGGCCGTGAGGGCCGCTGCGATTTCGACGAAACCGGTATGGCCGGTGAAGCCATAGACCAGCGACATGCCGTAGAGCAACATGCCCGACGACAGCGCGCCGAGAACGAAATATTTCAGGCCGGCCTCGGTCGAGCGCAGATCGTCGCGGTTCATGGCGGCGACCACATAGGCCGCCAGCGACTGCAGTTCCAGCGCCATGTAGAGCGACATCATGTCGTTGGCGGAGATCATCAGCAGCATGCCGAGCGTCGCGAGAACGACGAGCACCGGATATTCGAAACGATCGAGGCCGAAGATCTTCGCCTGGCCTGCCGAGAGGAAGAGCGCGACGATGGATGCAACCAGCGTCAGCATCTTCATGAAGCGGGCGAAGGGGTCGGCGACGAAGGCGCCATTATAGGCGACGCCGTCGCCGGTGGTGGTCAGCAGAACGCCGGCGATCACCAGAACCGCGATCGCCAGCCAGGTGACGAGACCGGAGGATCGCTCGCCCGTGAAGACGCCGATCATCAGCAGCGCGAGCGCGCCGATGGCAAGCGTCACCTCAGGGAGCGACAGATGAAGACTAGCGACCAGAATATCAGCGTTCATGTTTTTCTCGCCCCGTCGTCAGTTTGCCGAGAGCGCAAGGGACTGCGCTGCCTGAACGGCGGTCGTGTAGTTATTGACCAGCACATCGACGGAAGCCGCCGTGGCATCGAAGACCGGCGCCGGATAGACGCCGAAGAAGATGGTGAGCACCGCGAGCGGGTAGAGGATCACCTTTTCCCGCGGCGACAGATCCAGCAGCGCTTTCAGCTTTTCCTTCTCCAGCGCGCCGAACATCACGCGGCGGTAAAGCCAGAGTGCGTAGCAGGCCGAGAGAATAACGCCCGTGGTGGCGAAGAAGGCGACCCAGGTGTTGGCGCGGAAGGCGCCGAGCAGCGTCGTGATTTCCCCGACGAAGCCCGAGGTTCCGGGAAGACCGACATTCGCCATGGTGAAGATCATGAAGATCACGGCGTATTTCGGCATGTTGTTGACGAGGCCGCCATAGGCCGAGATCTCGCGGGTGTGGAGGCGATCATAGACCACGCCGACGCAGAGGAAGAGCGCGGAGGAGACGATGCCGTGGGACAGCATCTGGAAGATCGCGCCCTGCACGCCCTGCACGTTCGCGGCGAAGATGCCCATGGTCACGTAGCCCATGTGGGCGACGGAGGAATAGGCGATCAGCTTCTTGATGTCCTGCTGCATCATCGCCACCAGCGAGGTGTAGATGATGGCGACGACGGACAGCGTGAAGACCAGCGGCGCGAAGTGCTCGGATGCGACCGGGAACATGCCGAGCGAGATGCGGACCATGCCGTAACCGCCGAGCTTCAGCATGACGCCGGCGAGGATGACGGAGCCAGCGGTCGGCGCCTGCACGTGGGCATCGGGCAGCCAGGTGTGGACGGGCCACATCGGCATCTTCACGGCGAAGGCCGCAAAGCAGGCAAGCCACAACCAGGTCTGCATGCCGACGGGGAAGCCCGTCTTCGTCAGCTCGATCATGTCCGTGGTGCCGGTCTGCCAGTACATCGCCATGATGGCGAGCATCATCAGCACCGAGCCGAACAGCGTGTAGAGGAAGAACTTGTAGCTTGCATAGACGCGCTCCTTGCCGCCCCAGACGCCGATGATGACGAACATCGGGATCAGGGTCGCTTCGAAGAACACGTAGAAGAGGACGATGTCGAGCGAGACGAACACGCCCGTCATCACCACCTGCAAGAGCAGGAAGGCGATCATGTAGGACTTGATGCGCTTTTCGATCGCGTGCCAGCTGGCAAGCACGCAGAAGGGCATCAGGAAGGTGGTGAGGATGACGAACAGCATGGAAATGCCATCGACGCCCAGATGATAGGAAATGCCGGTGCCGAGCCAGGCATGCTGCTCGACCATCTGGAAGCCGGGGTTCGCATTGTCGAAACCCGCCCAGATGAAGAGCGACAGCAGGAAGGTGACGACCGTCGTTGCCAGCGAGATGTTGAGGACGTTGCGGCGACCGGCGGCGCTGTCGTCACGCATCAGAAGCAGGAGCACAACGCCGACCAGCGGCAGGAAGGTGACCGCCGAGAGAATGGGCCAATCGGTCATCAGAAGGAGCTCCCGAGCATCATCCAGGTAACGAGCGCGGCGATGCCGATCAGCATCACGAACGCATAGTGATAGAGGTAACCGGTCTGCAGGCGCACGACGCCGCGCGTGACGTCCATGACCCGGGCGGCAACGCCGTTCGGACCGAAGCCGTCGATGACGCGCCCGTCACCTTCCTTCCAGAGGAAGGTGCCGATGCGCTTTGCGGGACGGACGAACAGGAAGTCGTAGAGCTCGTCGAAGTACCACTTGTTCAAGAGGAACTGGTAGAGGCCGCGATGCTGGCGCGCCAGCGCCTTCGGCGTTTCCGGAGACTTGATGTAGAAGTACCAGGCCGTGACGAAGCCGAGCACCATGGCGATGAACGGGCTGAGCGCGACCAGCGCCGGAACATGGTGAAACTCGTCCAGCAGCTCGTTTTCGGCCGAGGTGAACAGCGCGCCCTGCCAGAACTCGGCATATTCGTGGCCGTAGAAATAGCCCTCGCCGAGGACGCCGGCGACGACGGCGCCGAAGCCGAGCACGAAGAGCGGCACGAGCATGACCATCGGCGATTCATGCACGTGATGCATGACCTCGTGGCTCGCCCGCGGCTTGCCGAAGAAGGTCAGGAACATCAGTCGCCAGGAATAGAAGCTCGTGAACAGCGCGGCGATGACCAGCAGCGTGAAGGCGAAGCCCGCGAGCGGCGAGTGCGATGCATAGGTCGCCTCGATGATCACGTCCTTGGAGAAGAAGCCGGCAAAGCCGATGGGCGTGAACGGAATGCCGACGCCGGTGATGGCGAGCGTGCCGATCAGCATCATCGCGAAGGTGATCTTGATGTGCGGGCGCAGGCCGCCCATGTGGCGCATGTCCTGCTCGCCATCGACGGAGTGGATGACCGAACCGGCGCACAGGAACAGGAGTGCCTTGAAAAAGGCGTGCGTGAAGAGGTGGAACACGGCCGCGCCATAGGCGCCGACGCCGAGTGCGACGAACATGTAGCCGAGCTGCGAACAGGTCGAGTAGGCGATGACGCGCTTGATGTCGTTCTGCACGAGACCGACGGTCGCCGCGAAGAAGGCGGTGATCGAACCGATCAGGGTCACCACCGTCAATGCGGTCGGCGACAGCTCGAACACCGGCGACATGCGGGCGACGAGGAAGACGCCGGCCGTGACCATGGTCGCGGCATGGATGAGCGCGGAGACCGGCGTCGGGCCTTCCATCGCGTCCGGCAGCCAGGTGTGCAGCAGGAACTGTGCCGACTTGCCCATGGCCCCCATGAAGAGCAGCAGCGCGACGCCGGTGACGGCATCGGCGCGATCGAGATGCATGCCGAACAAGGTGATGACGGGCTCGGCGGCGTTGGCGGCACCCTCTGTCGGGAGATAGGTCGCCGCCGTCGCGAAGATCGTCTCGAACGAGATCGAGCCGAAGAGGACGAAGACGCCGAAGATGCCGAGCGCGAAGCCGAAGTCGCCGACGCGGTTGACGATGAACGCCTTCATGGCTGCGGCACTGGCAGACGGCTTCTTGTACCAGAAGCCGATCAGCAGATAGGAGGCAAGACCGACGCCTTCCCAGCCGAAGAACATCTGCAGCAGGTTGTCGGAGGTCACCAGCATGAGCATGGCGAAGGTGAACAGCGAAAGATAGGCGAAGAAGCGCGGGCGATGCGGATCGTGGTGCATGTAGCCGATCGAGTACAGGTGCACGAGGAACGACACCGTGTTGACGACCACGAACATGACGGCCGTCAGCGTATCGACGCGGAAGGCCCACTCGGCATCGAAATTGCCGGTCTGGATCCAGCGCATGACGGAGACGCGGATCATTTCCGTTTCGCCGAGGCCGACATGGACGAAGACGACCCAGGACAGCACGGCCACGACGGCCATCAGGCCCGTCGTCACGTATTCCGAGGCTTTCGCACCGATCTTCGAGCCAAACAGGCCGGCGATCAGGAAGCCGATGAGCGGCAGGAAGACGACCGCTTTGATGATGGTATCCATGGCCGATCAGCCCTTCATCATGTTGACGTCTTCGACCGCGATGGAGCCGCGGTTACGATAGAAGACGACGAGAATTGCAAGACCGATGGCAGCCTCCGCCGCCGCGACCGTCAGGATGAACAGCGCGAACACCTGGCCGGTGATGTCGTTGAGGAACGACGAGAAGGCGACCATGTTGATGTTGACCGCGAGCAGGATGAGCTCCACCGACATCAGGATGACGATGATGTTCTTGCGGTTGAGGAAGATGCCGAAGACGCCCAGCGTGAACAGGATGGCGCTGACGGTCAGATAGTGGGAAATGCCGATTTCCATGATGTCGTGTCCTTGACCTTCAGTACCGCCTAGAGCCCCTGCCCCGGCTTGACCTTCACCACCTCGACGGCGGTGGCGGGCACGCGGGCGACCTGCTCGGAAATATTCTGACGCTTGATGTTGGGGCGATGGCGCAGCGTGAGCACGATCGCGCCGATCATGGCGACGAACAGCACGAGGCCGGCGATCTGGAAGTAATAGATGTAGTGGGTGTAGATGACGTCGCCGAGGGCGGCGGTATTGGTCCGGTCCGTCACGGCCGGGATCGGCATCGAGACGGTCTTGGCGATTTCCGGCGAGAAGGTGCTGCCGGCCACGACGATGATCAGCTCGGCCGCGAGGATCAAGCCGACCAGGGCGCCCACCGGCGCATAGTCGAGCACGCCGGAGCGCAGCTGGTTGAAGTCGATGTCGAGCATCATCACGACGAAGAGGAAGAGAACCGCAACGGCGCCGATATAGACGACCAACAGGATCATCGCGAGGAACTCGGCTCCCGTCAGCAGGAAGAGGCCCGCCGAATTGAAGAAGCACAGGATGAGGAACAGGACCGAATAGACCGGGTTCCTGGCCGAGATCACCATGAACGCCGATGCGACGGCGATGAAGGCGAAGAGATAGAAGAATAGAGTCTGCAGACCCATGACCGGTGCCTTTTTCGTCTTCCCCGGAACGATGTGCCTTTGCGCAGACCGTTCCTGGCCGACCGGAGAGGTCCGGTCGACACCCAAATTTCCAGTGTCTCGCCGCCCGGGCGGGCGACGCTTCGCGAAAGCGGCGCCGCAACCTTACCGGTACGGCGAGTCCATGCCGATGTTGCGGGCGATTTCGCGCTCCCAACGGTCGCCGTTCGAAAGAAGGCGTTCCTTGTCGTAGTAGAGCTCTTCGCGCGTCTCGGTGGCGAATTCGAAGTTCGGCCCTTCGACGATGGCGTCGACCGGGCAGGCTTCCTGGCAGAAGCCGCAATAGATGCACTTCACCATGTCGATGTCGTAGCGCACCGTGCGGCGTGTGCCGTCATTGCGACGCGGACCGGCTTCGATGGTGATGGCCTGGGCGGGACAGATCGCCTCGCACAGCTTGCAGGCGATGCAGCGCTCTTCACCGTTGGGATAACGACGCAGCGCATGCTCGCCGCGGAAACGCGGGCTGATCGGGCCTTTTTCGAACGGATAGTTCAGCGTCGCCTTCGGCGCGAAGAAATAGCGCATCGACAGGAAGAACGCGCCGACGAACTCCTTGAGGAACAGCGATCTGACGGCTTGCGATATGGCGGCCATCATTTACCTCCGAATGAGCTGGCCTGCGGAACGCCAGCGACTGTCGCGAAGCTGCGGACGGGCATCAGGCCCATCCGCCGAGCTTCAGCGTGATTGCAACGATAAAGACCATGACGAGCGACAGGGGAAGGAAGACCTTCCAGCCGAGACGCATCAGCTGGTCGTAGCGGTAGCGCGGCACGAAGGCCTTGACCATCGCGAACATGAAGAACACCAGCGACGCCTTCAGCACGAACCAGATGATGCCGGGAACCCAGTTGAGGAACCAGACGTCCACCGGCGGCAGCCAGCCGCCGAGGAAGAGGATCGTGGTGAGCGCGCACATCAGGCAGATGGCGGCGTATTCGCCGAGCATGAACATCATGTACGGGGTCGAGCCGTATTCGACCATGAAGCCGGCGACGAGTTCCGACTCGGCCTCGACCAAGTCAAAGGGCGGCCGGTTCGTCTCGGCCAGCGCCGAGATGAAGAACACGATGAACATCGGGAAGAGCGGCAGCCAGTACCAGTCGAGGAAGGAGCCCGGCAGGCCCATCATCGTGCCGAGACCGTCCCGCTGCGAGTTGACGATGTCGGTGAGGTTCAGCGAGCCGACGCAGAGCAGGACGGTGACGATGACGAAGCCGATCGAGACTTCGTAGGAAACCATCTGTGCCGCCGAGCGCAGGGCCGACAGGAAGGGATACTTCGAGTTCGACGCCCAGCCGCCCATGATGACGCCGTACACTTCGAGCGACGAAATGGCGAGGACATAGAGGATGCCGACATTGATGTTCGCCATCACCCAGTTGTCGTTCAGCGGGACGACGGCCCAGGCGGCCAGTGCCAGCGTCACAGACACCAGCGGTGCGAGCAGGAAGAGAACCTTGTTCGCGCCGGCGGGAATGACCGGCTCCTTGACGACGAACTTCAAAAGATCGGCGAAGGACTGGAAAAGGCCGAAGGGACCCACCACGTTGGGTCCACGGCGCAGCTGCACCGCTGCCCAGATCTTGCGGTCAGCCAGCAGGATATAGGCGATGAAGATCAGGAGAGCGACCAGCAGCAGAAGCGACTGGCCGATCATGATGGCCGCCGGCCAGACATAGGTCGAAAGAAAACCGTCCATGGTGCCTTATTCTCCCGCGCTCATTCCGCTGCCGCTTTGAAATTATTGCGAGCCAGCGCCGAACATTCGGCCATGACTGCGGAAGCGCGCGCTATCGGGTTCGTCAAATAGAAGTCTTTCACCGGAGACGCAAACGCGGATTTGGTCATCTCACCGGCTTTTTGTGCAAGTGCGGCAATTTCGCCGTCGACGGCCTCGGCGATCGTGTCGACCGCACCGAAATGCGGATAGTCCGCCACCAGCTTGCGGCGCAGCTCCGAAAGCGAGTCGAAGGGCAGCTTCTTGCCGAGCACGTCGGACAAAGCCCGCAGGATCGCCCAGTCTTCGCGGGCCTCGCCCGGCGCGAAGCCGGCACGGTTGCCCATCTGGACGCGACCTTCGGTGTTGACCCAGATGCCCGACTTCTCGGTATAGGTCGCGCCGGGAAGGATGACGTCGGCGCCATGGGCGCCGTTGTCGCCGTGCGAACCGATATAGACCGTGAAGCCGCTCGTGCGGGCGGCAAGGTCGATCTCATCCGCGCCGAGCAGGAAGAGCACGTCCGTGCCCGTCACCATGTCCTGCGCCGTCTTGCCGTTGGCGCCCGGTACGAAGCCAAGGTCGAGACCGCCGACGCGGGCCGCCGCCGTGTGGAGGACGGCAAAACCGTTCCAGCCGTCCGACACCGCGCCGATCGCACCGGCGAGCTTGGCGGCGGAAGCGAGAACAGACGCACCGCCCTCGCCGATCAGGGCGCCCTGCCCGATGAGGATCATCGGACGCTCAGCCTTGGTCAGCACCTCGTAGAAGCTGCCGCGGCCGGCCAGGAGTTCGCCGAGCGTGTCGGTCCCGGCGCCGAGATAATCGTAGGAATAGCGCAGTTCGGCCGCTTCGCCGATCACGCCGATCGGGAACGTGCCCATGCGGAAGCGTTTGCGGATGCGGGCGTTGAGCACCGAGGCTTCGAAGCGCGGATTGGCACCGATGATCAGCAAAGCATCCGCGTTTTCAATGCCCTGAATGGTGGGATTGAAGAGATAGCTCGAACGTCCGAGCGACGGATCGAGCGCTGCGCCGTCCTGGCGACAATCGATGTTTGTCGAACCCAGCGCCGTCATCAGGCCCTTGAGGGCATACATTTCCTCGACGGAGGCAAGGTCGCCGGCAATCGCGCCGATGCGGTCGCCGCTGGTCTTCGACACGGCGGCCTTGATCGCGGCGAAGGCTTCGCCCCAGCTTGCGGGCTGCAACCGGCCGTCCTTCTTCACATAAGGGCGATCCAGACGCTGCGTCTTCAGGCCGTCCCAGATGAAGCGGGTCTTGTCGGAGATCCACTCTTCGTTGATCTCTTCATTGATGCGCGGCATGACGCGCATGACTTCGCGGCCGCGCGTGTCGACCCGGATGGCGGAGCCGACGGCATCCATGACATCCACCGATTCGGTCTTGCCAAGTTCCCACGGGCGCGCATTGAACGCATAGGGCTTGGAGGTCAGCGCGCCGACCGGGCAGAGGTCGACCACATTGCCCTGAAGCTCGGACGTCATCGCCTGTTCGAGGTATGTCGTGATCTCGGCATCCTCGCCGCGACCGATCAGGCCGAGTTCGGCAATGCCGGCGACTTCGGTGGTGAAGCGAACGCAGCGCGTGCAGTGGATGCAGCGGTTCATCACCGTCTTCACCAGCGGGCCGATATACTTGTCCTCGACCGCACGCTTGTTCTCGTTATAGCGGGTCGAATCGACGCCGAAGGCCATGGCCTGGTCCTGCAGGTCGCATTCGCCGCCCTGATCGCAGATCGGGCAGTCCAGCGGATGGTTGATCAGCAGGAATTCCATGACGCCCTCGCGCGCCTTCTTGACCATCGGCGTGGTCGTGAAGACTTCCGGCGTCTCGCCGTTCGGGCCGGGGCGAAGATCGCGCACGCCCATGGCGCAGGATGCCGCCGGCTTCGGCGGGCCACCCTTCACCTCGATCAGACACATGCGACAATTGCCGGCAACCGACAGCCGCTCGTGGAAACAAAAGCGCGGAACCTCGGCGCCGGCTTCCTCGCATGCCTGAAGCAGCGTGAAATGATCCGGGACTTCGATCTCTTTTCCGTCGACTTTCAGCTTTGCCATCTTCGCACTCAATCCTGTCCTCTTCCGCCGGTCTTCAAGCGACGGATCGATCGTCAAAGGGCCTCTGCGGCCCTGTCTGTCCCGAGGCCAGCGGCCTCGATCGTTCCTGTGGGCCCGGAGGCACCCGAAGCGTTAGCGCAGGCGCTCAGCCCTTGGCGAGCACCTTGGCCTGTTCGACCCAGCGGTCCCGCACGATGCGACCACTGACGTTCAGTTCCCGGTCGAACCGGGCAATATCGTTTTCGTCCCAGGCCGCAATCTCGCTGAAACGCGTGATCTCGAAGCTCTTCAGGACCTGCTCCAGCTTCGGACCGATGCCCGAAATCTGCTTCAGGTCGTCGGCCACCTTGCCGCGGCGCGCGCGCGCCGGCTTGACGCCGCTGCTGTCCGGGCTGGCCTCCGCCTTCGGCGGCGATGCCTTGGCGATCGCGTCCGAGGCGCGGGCGATCACGGCAGCCGTCGCCTCGGCCGCGTCCACCGCGATGTCCGCAACAGGCTCGGCCGCTGCCTTCGCCGTCCCGCGCGCCACGTCCGGTGCAGGCTGTGATGTCGCCGCTTTCCCTGCCGCCGCTTCCGCCGTGTCCGCAGGCGTTTTCCCCTGCCCTGTTTCCCGCTCTGCCTCGGCCGTGGCCGACGCCTTCTGCGCCGCCTCCATGAAGCCCTGCATCGCGCCGAGCATGAAGCCGGCGAAATGGCTTGCCATTCCGAAGCCCAGCGCCGCGGCAGCCGCGACGGAGGCCGTCGGGTTCTGCATCAACGGGGGCAAGGGCGGAGCGCCCTCTTTGGTCCAGCCGGCAAAGCCCGCTGGATCGCCGCTTGCCGACGAAGGATCCTGCGCATCTGCGAAACCGGCCTGCTCATCGTCCATCGGCGACTTCGTCATGCTGTTACTCCGCGGCTTGGAGAACGGCTCCGTGAGAGGAGGCGTTCCGGGTGTATTCGTCGATCCGCGCTTCCATCTCGGGACGGAAGTTGCGGATCAGGCCCTGAATGGGCCAGGCAGCTGCGTCGCCGAGCGCGCAGATCGTGTGGCCTTCGACCTGCTTCGTCACGTCGAACAGCATGTCGATCTCGCGCTTCTGGGCGCGACCCTGCACCATGCGCTCCATGACGCGCATCATCCAGCCGGTGCCTTCGCGGCACGGCGTGCACTGGCCGCAGCTCTCGTGCTTGTAGAAGGCCGCGAGCCGCCAGATCGCCTTGATGATATCGGTCGAGCGATCCATGACGATGATCGCGGCAGTGCCGAACGACGACTTCACGTCGCGCATGCCATCGAAATCCATCGGCGCATCGATGATGTGCTCGGCCTTGACCACCGGGCAGGACGAGCCGCCCGGGATCACGGCCAGAAGATTGTCCCAGCCGCCGCGGATGCCGCCGCAATGGCGATCAATCATCTCGCGGAACGGCGTTCCCATCGCATCCTCGAAGGTGCATGGCTTGTTGACATGGCCGGACACCATAAACAGCTTGGTCCCGACATTGTTCGGCCGGCCAATGGACGAGAACCAGCCGGCGCCGCGACGCAGGATCGTCGGGGCAACGGCGATCGATTCGACGTTGTTGACCGTCGTCGGGCAGCCATAGAGGCCCATGTTTGCCGGGAACGGCGGCTTCAGGCGCGGCTGGCCCTTCTTGCCTTCCAGACTTTCGAGCAGCGCGGTCTCCTCACCGCAAATATAGGCACCGGCGCCATGGTGAACGAAGATTTCCATGTCCCAGCCGAGCTTGTTGTTCGCGCCGAGGAGGCCCGCATCGTAGCATTCGTCGATCGCGGCCTGCAGCGCTTCGCGTTCGCGCATATATTCGCCGCGGACGTAGATATAGGCGGCATGGGCGCCCATGGCGAAGCTCGCGATGACGCAGCCTTCGATCAGCGTGTGCGGATCGTGGCGCATGATATCGCGGTCCTTGCAGGTGCCGGGCTCCGATTCGTCGGCATTGACGACGAGATAGTGCGGACGACCGTCGCTTTCCTTCGGCATGAAGGACCATTTCAGACCGGTCGGGAAGCCGGCGCCGCCGCGGCCGCGCAGACCGGACGCCTTCATCTCGTTGATGATCCAGTCGCGACCTTTTTCCAGGATCTGCTTGGTGCCGTCCCAGTGGCCGCGCGACATTGCGCCCTTCAGCGACTTGTCGTGAAGGCCGTAGAGATTGGTGAAGATACGATCTTTATCGTCAAGCATGGCTCAGTCCGCCGATTCTTCGAGAATGTGGATCCGCCATGACGGCGGGTCAGTCCTTGCGTGCATGTCTCAGGCTGCCGTCGTCCGCCTCGCGGCACCGGTCGTCGGCGGCTGCCGATCCCTCCGGTGTACAAGGCTTCGCAGCCCATGGCCAGTGCAACCGCACGCCGAAACCGGCGCGACGGTGCCCGGCCGTCATCTCATTTCTTCGCCTCGGGCGCCGGCTTGCCGGCACCGGCCGTCAGGTCGGTCTTTTCGCCGCCCTCCGGCGTATCGACGGTTGCGGCATCCTTGGTCTCGCCGCCTTCCGTCTTGGCGTTCGCCGCCGCTTCGCTCTTGGCGGTGGCCGGCGTCTTCATCGTCGGGTTGGTTTCGGCATCCGTGCTCTTCGGGCGGCCGGCTTCCGACGGGGGCACAGAGGCCCCCTCTGCCGGTGCGGCCGGAGCCGGAGGCTCGGTCACCTGGTTGCGCTGCGGCGTCGGCTCTTCGGTCAGCGTCGTCAGGCCGTCGATCGGTGCGGAGAAGATCCGGTCGATCTGCGGACCGGGAACGATTTCGGCGCCACGGCCTGCCTCGAAGGCATCGATGATCTCTTCCAGGCGCTCGACCGTGAGGTCCTCATAGCTGTCCTTGAAGATCATCACCATCGGTGCGTTGACGCAGGCGCCCTGACACTCGACCTCTTCCCACGACAGCGTGCCGCTCTCGTTCTGGGTGAGCGGCTGGCCGTGGATCTTGCGCTTGCAGAGCGATATCAGCTCTTCCGAGCCGCGCAGCATGCAGGGCGTCGTGCCGCAGACCTGGATATGGGCGCGCGTGCCGATCGGCTTCAGCTGGAACTGGGTGTAGAAGGTCGCGACCTCGAGAACGCGGATATAGGGCATGTCGAGCATGTCCGCGACGCTCTCGATCGCCGCCTTGGTGACCCATCCGTCCTGCTCCTGCGCCCGCATCAACAGCGGGATGACAGCGGACTGCTGGCGGCCTTCCGGGTACTTCCGGATCGTGGTCTGTGCCCAGGCAGCATTCGCATCGCTGAACGCGAACTGCTGCGGCTGGACGGCTTCATCGGCTAGTCGACGAACGGACATGTTTACCGCACCCTAACTTCAGTTTCTCGACCCGGCGAACAGGCTGCCCAGCAGCTGATCGGAACCGGATGTATTTTGTTCGCGGCGGTCGGCCGCGGCGGAAGACGGGCCGTTCTTGGCCGACTGGGCCAGAAGACGGTCGAGCGTCTGAATGACGAAGCGGCGGGCGGCGACGGAGCGATCCAGCATCAGCGGTCGACCTCCCCGAACACGATGTCGAGCGAGCCGAGAATGGCCGAGACGTCCGCGAGCTGGTGGCCGCGACAGATGTAATCCATCGCCTGCAGATGCGCGTAGCCGGGAGCCCGGATCTTGCAGCGATACGGCTTGTTGGTGCCATCCGAGACGAGATAGACGCCGAACTCCCCTTTCGGTGCCTCGACCGCGGCATAAACATCGCCGGCGGGCACGTGGTAGCCTTCGGTGTAGAGCTTGAAATGGTGGATCAGCGCTTCCATCGACCGCTTCATCTCGCCGCGCTTCGGCGGCACGACCTTGCCGTCGAGCGAGGAGACCGGACCGATCTTCGCGTCGCCCAGCAGGCGATCCACGCACTGGCGCATGATCTTGGCCGACTCGCGCATTTCGATCATGCGGATCAGATAGCGATCGTAGCAGTCGCCGTTCTTGCCGATCGGAATGTCGAAATCCATGTCGGCATAGCACTCGTAGGGCTGCGACTTGCGCAGGTCCCAGGCAGCGCCCGAGCCGCGCACCATCACGCCCGAAAAGCCCCAGGCCCAGCAATCCGCAAGGCTGACGACGCCGATATCGACGTTGCGCTGCTTGAAGATGCGGTTACCCGTGAGAAGCTCGTCGATATCGTCGACGGTCTTCAGGAACGGATCGATCCACTTGCCGATATCCTCGACCAGTTCGTGCGGCAGGTCCTGGTGGACCCCCCCCGGGCGGATATAGGCGGCGTGCATGCGCGAGCCGGAGGCGCGCTCATAGAACACCATCAGCTTCTCGCGCTCCTCGAAGCCCCAGAGCGGCGGCGTCAGGGCGCCGACGTCCATGGCCTGCGTGGTGACGTTGAGGAGATGCGAGAGGATGCGACCGATTTCGGAATAGAGAACACGGATCAGCTGCCCGCGGATCGGAACCTCCGTGCCGGTGAGCTTTTCCACCGCCAGCGAGAATCCGTGTTCCTGGTTCATCGGCGCAACATAGTCGAGACGGTCGAAATAGGGCAGAGCCTGCAGATAGGTCTTCGACTCGATCAGCTTCTCGGTACCGCGATGCAAAAGGCCGATATGCGGATCGACCCGCTCGACGATCTCCCCGTCCAGCTCCAGCACCAGGCGCAAAACGCCGTGCGCGGCCGGATGCTGCGGCCCGAAATTGATATTGAAGTTGCGGATATTATGTTCGTTCATGGTCATCAATCCCGCTTTTCCGCGCCTGCATTGCTCGTGAAAGCTGCAAAGACCTCGGCCCCGGTCATCATTGTCGTGCTGTCGGCGAAAGCGTAGTAGGACGGCTTCTCGTCGACGAAGATCTGCGTCTCGAACGTCACGCCCGTCGCATCGTCAAGACTTTGCGCGGACACAACGCGGTAGGATCCGTCTCGCGCTGTCCAGAAAAGGCTGGAGCCGCATGTCCCACAGAATTCTCGCTCCGCCCACTCCGAAGACGTATAGCGCGAAAGCGCGGCGTCTGCGGTGAAGACCGGTGCATCGCAGGCCACGCCCATGAAGGCGCCGCCTGACCACCTCCGGCACTTGCCGCAATGGCAGACATGCACCGATGACGCGATGGCGACGTCGAAGCGCACCGCGCCGCAAAGGCAACCGCCCGATCGCAATACCCTGGAGCGTGTCTCGCCCATCAGCCGCCTTTTGCCTTTTCATCCCCTGGAAGAACGTAATCCGTCCCTTCCCAAGGGGAGAGGAAGTCGAAATTCCGGAATTCCTGCTTCAGTTCGACCGGCTCGTAAACCACGCGCTTGGCTTCGTCGTTGTAGCGCACTTCGACATAGCCCGTCAGCGGAAAATCCTTTCGCAGCGGATAGCCCTCGAACCCGTAGTCGGTGAGGATGCGGCGCAGGTCGGGATGGCCGGTGAAGAGGATGCCGTACATGTCGTAGGCTTCGCGCTCGAACCAGTCGGCGCCGGGAAAGACGTCGCAGATGGAGGGCACCGGTTCCTCTTCCGACGTTGCCACCTTGACGCGGATGCGCAGGTTCTGCTTCGGCGAGAGGAGATGGTAGACCACATCGAAACGCTCCGCGCGCGCGGGATAGTCCACGCCGCAGACGTCGATGATGTTGACGAAACCGCAGCGGGCGTCGTCGCGCAGGAACGTGAGCAGGGCGACGATGGTCTCGCCGGTCGTCGTCAGCGTCAGGTCGCCGAAAGCGATCGTCGCCTCGGCGAACAGGGCGCCCTTCGTTTCCCGAAGATAGGTGGCGAGGCTGTTCAGAGCTTCACTCATGGCGTGTCCTTATCCGGATGACCATCGGGTCCGGGACGACAGCCGTCCCTAAACCCCGCATAGTCAAGGCCGCATGGGCCTATCGTTTGGCCTAGCGTTCGATCGTGCCCGTGCGGCGGATCTTCTTCTGCAGCAGGAGCACGCCGTAGAGCAGCGCTTCTGCCGTGGGAGGACAGCCCGGCACGTAGATATCGACAGGCACGACGCGATCGCAGCCGCGCACCACCGAGTAGGAATAGTGATAGTAGCCGCCGCCATTGGCGCATGAGCCCATCGAGATCACGTAACGCGGCTCCGGCATCTGGTCGTAGACCTTGCGGAGCGCGGGCGCCATCTTGTTGGTCAGCGTCCCCGCGACGATCATCACGTCGGACTGGCGCGGCGAGGCGCGCGGCGCGAAGCCGAAGCGTTCGGCGTCGTAGCGCGGCATCGACATCTGCATCATTTCCACGGCGCAGCAGGCGAGACCGAAGGTCATCCACATCAGCGAGCCCGTCCGGGCCCAGTTGATCAGCTCGTCGGTCGAAGTGACGAGAAAGCCTTTGTCGGCAAGCTCATTGTTGATCTCGCCGAAAAACGGATCGTTCGCGCCGACCGGCTTGCCGGTCGCGGGATCGATGATGCCCTTGGGGGACTGCGCCACCAGAGGGGTCGTGGTTGCTACTCCCATTCGAGCGCTCCCTTCTTCCATTCGTAGATGAAGCCGATGGTCAGCACGCCGAGGAAGGCCATCATGGACCAAAAACCGAACCAGCCCATGCCCTTGAACGCGACGGCCCAGGGGAAGAGGAAGGCGACTTCCAGATCGAAGATGATGAACAGGATCGACACGAGATAGAACCGGATGTCGAACTTCATGCGCGCGTCGTCGAACGCGTTGAAGCCGCACTCGTAGGCCGAAAGCTTTTCGTCGTCCGGCGCCTTGAAGGCAACCGCAAACGGCGCGGCCAGAAGGGCCAGGCCGATGACCAGCGAAATGCCGATGAAGATGGCGATCGGGATATAAGAACCGAGAAGGTCTGTCATTATTTTGTCCCTGCCCGCGGCCGCACCGGTAAGGCGCGATTGGCGTCTGCCTGCAGGCCGAAAAATGTTGCAACGCCAAAGTCGTTAGCGCAGCCCGCGCCATGGCGCAAGCCTCGCATTCTGTTTTCATCCGCTCGTTCAAGCGAATGAAGAGTCGCGCTATTTCGTGGTTCCATCCCGGTCGGCCGGATCATGTCCGAGGCCATACGGGCATGCAACCTACATAGTCTGTTCGGGAGAAATTACCAGTCTCGGGGAGCCCTCAAAGGGCAGAAGGGCAAAATGTCGCGGTCCTCTTTCGAGGACCGCTGATCGACATTTTCATTTTACTGTGAAAGTAAAATGGCGCGAGTGACGGGGCTCGAACCCGCGACCTCCGGCGTGACAGGCCGGCACTCTAACCAACTGAGCTACACCCGCGCATTGTTTGGAAAACCGTTCTTTTCAGTCCGTCTTCCGTGACCGTCCGGCGTTGCGCCGTTCGATGAGCGGCTGTTTACGGGGGGTTTCGGGGAGTGTCAAGCGCGTTCAAATACAAAATCATGACAAACTGGATTTTCTTGCGCACGACCCGCCTGCGCTGCCCCGCCAAGCCTTCGACAAATCCTTGAATGGCAGGGTCTCGCGTTGAAAAACCTCTCCTTTTCCGCATCTTGGAAAAAGAAACGGCTTATCCACAGACGCTGTCCCCCTCCCCGTCATCATGCCGCTCGGCCCGAAAACACCGTTGCCAGCCTGCCCCGGAACCGCAGAATTCCGGGAAACAGCGGCCTCGGCTCCACGTCTTCAAAAAAGTTCGGAAAACCAACGATCCGGCCTTGCGGTTTACGACAGTTCCGAATACATCACGGCCACCAACGCGGCGGGCGATTAGCTCAGTTGGTAGAGCGCCTCGTTTACACCGAGGATGTCGGCGGTTCGAGTCCGTCATCGCCCACCATTCTCCCCCGCCTTGCTTCTTATTCTTTCCAGCGTCTCAGCCTGCGGTTTGCCCGTGTTGCGGCCGTACTCTACGATCGCCTGCGCCCGCAGCAGCCGACGCGCGCCAAGCGCGCCGGCTCGTCCCGCGTCACGCCGTGTAGGCGGCGCTGAGCAGGGTTTGCGTGTAGGCCTGGCGCGGGGCTGCAAACAGCGCCTCCGTTTCCCCCTCCTCCACGATCTCTCCGTCCTTCATGACGATGACGTAGTCGGCCATGGCCTTGATGACGGCGAGGTCGTGGCTGATGAAGACGTAGGAAAGGCCATGGGCGTCCTGCAGGCGGCGCAAGAGGTCGATGACCTGTCCCTGCACCGAGCGGTCGAGGGCCGAGGTCGGCTCGTCGAGGATGACGAGGCGGGGTTTGAGAATCATCGCCCGCGCAATGGCGATGCGTTGCCGCTGGCCGCCGGAAAATTCGTGCGGGTAGCGGTTGCGCGCCTGCGGATCGAGGCCGACCTCCTTCAGCGCCGCGATGGCGCGTTTGTCGCGGTCGGCGCGACTCAGGTCCGGCTCGTGGACGTAAAGCCCCTCGGTGATGATCTCGCCGACCGTCTGGCGCGGCGACAGCGAGCCGAAGGGGTCCTGGAACACAAGCTGCATCTCGCGCCGGAGCGGACGCATCGCCTTTCTGTCGAAGCCTGAAATATCCCGGCCGTCGAAACGGATGGTCCCCGAGGCGGGGACGAGCTGCAACAGCGCCCGTCCGAGCGTCGACTTTCCCGAGCCCGATTCGCCGACCACGCCGATCGTCTGGCCTTCGCAGAGCCGGATGCTGACCTTGTCGACCGCGCGGAAAGTGCCGGAGCGTTTCGAGAAGAGGCCGCCGCCGGTCGCGTAGTCGACCGAGACCTGTCGTCCATCGAGCAGAACCGGCGCGGAGGCCGGAACCGGCTGCTTTTCGCCCCGCGGCTCGGAATCCAACAGCATCTTCGTGTACTCGGCCTGTGGCCGCTCGAAGATGTCCGCTGTCAGGCCCCGTTCCACCACCTCGCCCCGCCGCATGACGACGACGCGGTCGGCCACGTGCCGCACGACGCCCAGATCATGCGTGATGAGCACCACCGCCATGCCGAAACGCGCCTGCAGCGCCTGGAGGAGATCGAGGATCTGCGCCTGGATCGTCACGTCGAGCGCCGTCGTCGGCTCGTCCGCGATGAGAATGTCGGGATCGTTGGCGAGCGCCATCGCGATCATCACGCGCTGCCGCTGGCCGCCCGAAAGCTCGTGCGGGTAGCTGTCGATCCGCCGCTGCGGGTCGGGAATCCCGACGAGGTCGAGAAGCTCGAGCACGCGCGTCCGCGCCTGCCGGAAACTGCCGCCGCGATGGTGGACGATCGGTTCGGAGATCTGCCGGCCGATCGTGTAGAGCGGATCGAGCGAACTCATCGGCTCCTGGAAGATCATGGTGATCTTGGCGCCGCGCACCGCGTTCAGCGCCTTCACCGGCAGGCCGATCAGGTCCTGCCCGCGATAGGCGGCCCGGCCCGTCACGCGTCCGTTGGCGGCGAGCAGGCCCATGATGCCCATCATGGTCTGGCTCTTGCCGGAGCCGCTTTCGCCGACGACGGCGAGCGTTTCCCCGGCGCGCACGTCGAGGTCGATGCCCTTGACGGCCTCGACCGGCCCGTCCGGCGTATCGAAGGTCACCTTGAGATCGCGAACGTCGAGAATGATGTCTTTTGGTTCCGACATGTCAGCGGTCCCTCGGATCGAGTGCGTCGCGCAGCCCGTCGCCGACGAAGTTGAGCGAGAACAGCGTGAGAACGAAGAAGACGGCGGGGAAGATCAGCAGCCAGGGGGCCGACTGGATGTTGTTCGCCCCTTCCGAGATCAGTGCGCCCCAGCTCGTCAGCGGCGCCTGAACGCCGAGGCCGAGGAAGGAGAGGAAGCTTTCGAGCAGGATCACCTTGGGCACGACGACGGTGACAAAGACGACGACCGGGCCGATGGTGTTGGGCACGACATGCCGGCGGATGATCTGCCAGTCGGTTAGCCCCAGCGCCTGGGCCGCCGCCACGAACTCGCGTCGCTTCAGCGCCAGCGTCTGGCCGCGGACGATTCGCGCCATATCCAGCCACTCCACCGCGCCGATGACGAGGAAGATGAGGATGAAGGAGCGGCCGAAGAACACCACGAGCACGACGACGAGGAACACGAAGGGAAGTGAGTAGAGGATTTCGACGAAGCGCATCATGACGTTGTCGACCCGGCCGCCGAGATAGCCCGAGGTCGCGCCGTAGAGAACGCCGATGCCGAGCGAGACGAGGCTGGCCAGCAGGCCGACGGCGAGCGAGATCTGCCCGCCCAGCATGACGCGCGCGACGAGGTCCCGGCCGTTCGAATCGGTACCGAACAGGAAATATTCGCGCGACACGCGACCCTCGACCACGATGGTCCGCCCGTCGTCGCGCGTTTCCGTGACCTTGGTGTCGTCGAACTCGTTGGCGCGGTCGATGTAGCGTGTCGTGCGCGGATCGATCGCGGCGTCGGAGGTGAAGGTCGCGGTGAAGGTCTGCCCCTCCACGTCGAAGGCCTGCAGCGTCACCCGGGCTCGTGCTGCGGCCGAAGAAATCGCGCCCTCCAGACTGTCGGCACCGGGCCGCGGCTCGAGGCTCGGCGGCACGGAGACGTAGGAGGGAAAGACCTGATCATAGGCGTGGCTGATGAACAGCGGCCCGAGGAACGAGAACAAAGCGACGAGCACCAGCACGACGCTGCCGGCCATGGCCGCGCGATTGCGCCGGAAGCGCATGGCGGCGAGCTGGAACAGGCTGCGGCTGGCCGCTTCCGGCAGGACGGCCGGCATCTGGGCGAGATCACTCATGGCGAACCCTCGGATCGAGCAGGCCGTAGAGAATATCGACCACCAGGTTGAAGACGATGACGAAGACCGCGATCAGCACGACCGTGCCCATGACCAGCGTGTAGTCGCGATTGATGGCGCCGAGCACGAAGAAGCGGCCGACGCCGGGAATGGTGAACAGCGTCTCGATGACGGCGGAGCCGGTCAGCAACGCTGCGGCGCAGGGTGCGAGATAGGACACGACCGGCAACATGGCCGCGCGCATCGCATGCGTCACCACCACCGTGCGCGCCGGCAGGCCATAGGCGCGCGCGGTGCGGATATGGTCGGTGTGCAGCGCCTCGATCATCGCGCCGCGCGTGAGGCGGGCAAAAACCGCGAGCTGGGGCAGCGCGAGCGCGATCATCGGCAGGATGAGAAACCGCAGCGACCCGTCGCCCCAGCCGCCGGCCGGAAGCCAGGACAGCATGACGGCGAAGACCAGCGTCAGAACCGGGCCGATGACGAAATTCGGCACCGTGACGCCCACGGTCGACAGGCTCATGATGGCGACATCGAGAAAACTGTTCTGCCGCAGGGCCGCAAAGGTGCCGGCGGCAACGCCGCCCACCAGCGCCACGCCCAGTGCCCACAGGCCGAGTTCGATCGAATAGGGCAGCCCCATGCCGATCAGCTGGTCGACCGTATTGTCGCGATAGATATAGCTCGGGCCGAAATCGCCGCGCACGACATTGCCGAGATAGCGCAGATATTGCTGCCACAGCGGCAGATCGAGCCCGTAGGCCTTGTTGATATTGGCCATGGTCTGCGGCGACAGCGGGCGTTCGAGGTTGAACGGACCGCCCGGGGCGAACCGCATGAGGAAGAACGAGATCGTGACGACGATGAAGAGGGTCGGCACGGCGCTCGCCAGGCGGCGAAGAACGAAGGATAACATGGCCGTCTCCATGGGAGGGCGGAAAGCACGAGCCGCAAGCGCCCTGAACGACGCTGTCGCGAACTGACGGGGCGATGCTCTGGTGGCTGCGGTCGTTGAAAACACATCGGGAACGATGACGACGCACGGTGCGGACCCCCGCATGGGATCTCGCGACCGCGCTCTCGCAAAGGGCCACGAGCGCCGGCGCCGAAAACAGCCGCCGACGCCCGTCCGCGCGCGCCTTACTCGGCGATGCTGAGGAAGCGGCTCAGGTGCTGGTTGTTGGCATTGTCGACCCAGCCCTTGACCTTCTTCGACACGAGCCACAGCTCGTTCTGGTAGAGAAGCGGTGCCACGGGCTGTTCCTTCATCAGGATCGTCTCGGCCTCGTGCAGCAGCTTTGCGCGGGCTGCGGGATCCTTCTCGTCATTGGATTTGGCCATCAGCGCGTCGTAGTCGGCATTGCTCCACTTGGCATAGTTGAACGTCTTGTTGCTCGTCGTGTTCATGCCGAGGAAGTTTTCCGGATCACCGTAATCGGCTGTCCAGCCGGCGCGGGCGACGGAGAACTTTCCGCCCTCCTGCAGGTAGGCATAGTGCGAGGAGACGTCGAGATTGACCATCGTCACCTTGGCGTTGAAGGCCGTCTTCCACATGTCGGCGACGGCGGTCGCAACGCGCTCGTGGTTGGGGTTGGTGTTGTAGCGGATCTCGATCTCGAGCGGCTTGCCGCCGTCGCCGTATCCGGCCTCCTTCAGGAGCGCGAGCGCCTCGTCCTCGCGGTCGAGCTGGCTTTTCGTCGCAAAATCGGCCACGGACGGCGTGCCATAGTCCGGCAGGCCCGGGGGAACGAAGCCGTAGGCCGGCTGCTGCGAGCCGCTGTAGATTTCCTTGGCGAGGAAGTCGCGGTCGATGCCCATGGAGAGCGCGCGACGCACGCGGACGTCATCCATCGGGGCGGTGCGCGTGTCGAACACATAATAGTAGGTCGCAAGCGCCGGCGAGATATGCACCTCGTCGCCGAACTGGGTCTTCAGCCGCTCGATCTGGTCGGCGGAGAAATTATAGTTCACCTGCAGCTCGCCCGCCTCATAGCGGCGCACGGCCGCGGCCTGGTCCTCGAGCGGGTAGATGACCACCTTGTCGAGCTTGATATTGGCCGCATCCCAGTGGTTCTCGTTCTTGGTAAGCGTCAGATGATCGTTGGCGACGTGTTCGGTCAGCTTGAAGCCGCCGTTCGACACCATGACCCCCGGCTTGACGAAATCGGTACCGTTCTTCTCGAAACTCGCCTTGGAGATCGGCAGCGCCGTCTGGTGCGCCAGCAGTTCCAGGAAATAGGGCGTCGATCGTTCGAGCGTGATTTCCAGCGTTTTCGCGTCGATGGCCTTCACGCCCAGTTCGTCGAGGGGTGCGCCGTTCTTGTTGACCTTTTCGGCATTCTTGATCGGGTAGAGGATGTTGGCATAGCCGGCTGCCGTCTTCGGATCCTCGACGCGCTTCAGCGAGAACACGAAGTCCTCCGCCGTCACCGGAGAGCCGTCCGACCACTTTCCGTTGTCGCGCAGCTTGAAGGTGTAGACGGTGCCGTCGTCCGAAACCGTCCAGCTTTCCGCAGCACCGGGCACGATCTCGCCCTTGGCATCATAGATCGTCAGGCCTTCGTAGAGATCCTTGAGAATGAATTCCTCGATATTGATCGAGGTGTGCGCCTGGTCGAGCGTCTGGGGCTCGCCGGCATTGCCGCGATTGAGAACGACCTCGGCCAGCGCAGGGCTCGCGCCCAGCAGCAGCGAGCCGATCAGGGCGACGCGTCGCAGGTTCCGTGTCACGGTTGTCGTTGCCGGGTGAAACCGGCGTGCCAACAGGGGTGCGGTCATCGATACTCTCCTTGCCCGTTTGCGCCATCTCGGGGCGCCAAAGCGGCAGCAAAGGCGAAAAATCGGGGAAACGCAACCCTTGTCGGGCACCGTCATCCGGCGTTGACCGGAGATGCGGGGATGCGGTTTGCGTCGAAAAAGTTGCATAAAAAGCCGCTGATGGAGACCCGAACACCATCGAGACGGCCGGCAGCCCAGCCGCACGCGAACGCGTCACACCGTCGACCGCACCTTACGTCAAAGGCCATCTATCCCATGGCTTCGCGTGCAGGACAGCCTCCGGCGCCATGCTCCGGTCACGAAACATGCGACAGCCGGAGGTTGCCGTCGCATCGTTTCCTTGCTCCGTCGATGTCGGACCGTCCAGCGAGATTTTGCCCAAAGAAGCTGTGCGCAACCTTGGCCGCCCATCGTCATACCGACAGCGGGGGCGCGTCGTTCTCGTCGGGATTGGGGTTCGGCGTCTCGTCCGGCAGCCTGTCCGGCTCCGGTTCGGTGATCGGCGGCATGGGCGTGGGGAACGGCGGATTGCCGGGGACCGGGGGGAGGATGGGATCGGGTACGTTGGACATGATATCTCCTGTCAAAATGGTCGCATCGGCAAGGGACTGTTGCGCGCCGGGAAGACCTATCGGTCGATTTCGGCCCGGCGCATCGGCATGCTGTCGATCTCGGCAAACAGCACGGCGGGATCGACGACATCATCGAACCGGGCTTTCACATGCCCGTCTTTGCCCACCAGCACGAGCGCGAAGGTTCCGGGCGTGCAGCCGAGCTCCTTGCGCAGCATATGTGCCTGCGGCACGACATCGGAGCCGAATTCCGGGCGGACATCGTTGCCATTCACGGTGAAGACCGCGAGATCGCGATCGCGCAAGCCCTCCGTGTCGGCCTTCAACGCCCGCAACTGGGCATCCGACTTTATACCGGCGGGGTCTGAAAAGATCACGACCACGCGCTTCTCCCACTGCAGATCGTGCAGGTTGCCGGAGGTTTCTTCCGGATGCGGGCCGACGCCGAAGATCTCAGTCATCAGGGATTTGAGCATGATCGTCTCCTCATCGGTCTCGTTCCAGTTTCAGACGGGTGCCAACCTCAGACGGGTGCCAACCTCAGACGGGCATCAGTCGAATGCGGCGCCGCGGGCTCCGAGCAGTTCGCGCGCCAGCTGGCGAATCGCCTCTTCCGCCACGTCGCGGTGCCAGCCGGAGGCCTCCGCCTGCTTGACGAGCTCCTGCAGCTCGTCCGGCAGTTCGGCACCGGCCGCCGAGCCCATGCTGACATCGCCGCTCCGGGTGATCGCTTGGAAGGCGTCGGCAAGGTTCGTTTTGCACGCATCGACATCCTTGTTGCCCTCCATCGTTCCGTGCCCGAATTTCCTCGGTTCGACATTGCTGCTCATGATGTCCATCCTCCCGCGCGCGGGCGCATCTGTCGGCGCGCGCGCTGTCTTAGCAACCCGTCAAACGGCGCGATTGTTCCGGATGACGTCGCGACTTCTCGCAACGACATCTTGCCAGACGAAACGGGATTGCTATTTCGTCCTACAACGAGGGCCGCGCCACTGCAGGTCGCAGCCTCGGAGACAGACGGACTGACAAACGGTGGTGGGAATGGCCGAGAACAACCAGGCCGAAGACGCGTTCGCCTTTCTCGGGAATGGTGGCGAAATCAGGCAGCTGATCCGCGAATTCGATTGGGGTGCCACGCCGATCGGACGGGTGGAGACCTGGCCCGGATGCCTTCGCACGGCCACGGCCCTCGTGCTTCAGTCTCCCGTGCCGATCGTCATGCTCTGGGGCGAGCACGGCATCATGATCTACAACGACGCCTATTCCGGCTTTGCCGGCAAGCGGCACCCGCAGCTCCTGGGCTCCAAGGTTCGCGAGGGCTGGGCCGAGATCGCCGATTTCAACGACAATGTCATGCGGGTGGGGCTTGCCGGCGGCACGCTTGCCTATCGCGATCAGGAACTGACGCTGCATCGGCGCGGCGTGCCGGAACAGGTGTGGATGAACCTCGACTACTCCCCGGTGCTCGACGAGGCGGGAAAGCCCGCAGGCGTCATCGCCATCGTGGTGGAAACGACGAGCGAGGTGCTGGCACGCCAGCGGATCGCCCGCGAGCACGAGCGCCTGCTGCAGCTTTTCGCCCAGGCACCGACCTTCATGGCCATGCTGCGCGGCGAAAACCATGTGTTCGAAATGGTCAACCCGAACTATCAGTCGCTGATCGGCGACCGGGACGTCATCGGCAAACCGGTCGGCGAAGCCTTGCCGGAACTGGCAGGCCAGGGCTTCGAGGCGCTTCTCGATCAGGCCTATAATTCCGGAGAGCCCGTCAGCCGCTGGTCCGAACGCCTCGTTCTCATTCGCTCGGCCGAGATCGGTGCCGAGGAACGTTACGTCGATTTCGTCTACCAGCCGATCAAGGCCGACAGCGGCGAGGTCACGCATATCTTCGTTCAGGGGTCCGATGTCACCGAGCGCGTCATCGCCGAGCATCGGCAGCGCCTGCTCGTCAACGAACTCAACCATCGCGTCAAGAACACGCTCGCCTCGGTTCAGGCCATCACCACGCAGACGCTGCGCGGCGCGATGTCGCTGAAGGAGGCTTCGGACTCGATCAACGGCCGCATTCTCGCATTGTCGCGGGCGCACAACATGCTGACCGCCCAGAACTGGACGGGTGCCGATTTGTCCGACGTTCTGGAGACGGCGCTGTCGATCTATGACGATCCCGACCATTCCCGGCTGGAGATCACCGCGCATCCGCTCCGCTTCGAGCCGCATGCAGCCCTGTCCATCGCGCTCGCCCTCCATGAACTCGCCATCAATGCGGAGAAATACGGGGCCCTGTCGCGCAATGAGGGTCGCGTGGAGATCGTCTGCGAGACGACACGGATGGAGGATCAGGAGGTCTTCCGGCTGACATGGCGCGAAAAGGGCGGGCCGCCGGTGCATCCACCGCAGCGGCGCGGCTTCGGGTTCCATCTCCTCGAACGCGCGCTTCCCGTCGAACTCACCGGCACCGTGCGCATTCACCACAGGCCCGACGGCCTCGTGTTCGAACTGTCGGCGCCACTTGCCGCCGTCCGCGAAAGCGTCGGCCTTGGATAAGCTTTCCGGAAAACGCGTGCTGATCGTCGAGGACGAGATGCTGGTCGCGCTCCTCATGGAGGATTTCATCCTCCAGCTCGGCTGCGAGATCGCCGGCATCGCCATGCGCCTGGAGCCGGCCCTCGATCTCGCCCGCACCCTCGACATCGATATCGCCATCCTCGACATCAATCTTGCGGGCAAACAGTCCTTCCCGATCGCACACCAGCTCGAAACGCGCGGCATCCCCTTCGTCTTCGCCAGCGGCTATGGCGCGGCAGGGCTGGAAGGCTCCGGCATTTCAGCGCCCGTGCTGCAGAAGCCGTTCAATGTCACGGATGTCGGACGCCTGCTCGCATCCGCGCTCTGACGCGAGACCCTGCCTTTTAACTCCGCCCCTGCAATGTCACGGAACGGTCATGACCGCGTCATGCCTGTCGCGTAGGATTTTTCACGACGATTTGAAAAATTCATCGATCCTGCGATGAATGACAGGTCAGATCTGGTCATCGCCAGTCCAGCCAGGTCCTGTACAATCGGGCGCCTGTACACGTGCGTGGCCGCCCCGGTGCACGCCCGTCGAAGCTGTGGAGATCGCCATGACCACAAGAGAATTCGGCCTTGTCGCCGACGCGCATCCGGACGCACGCCACGCCTCTCGCGGCGGCCAAGCGCTGGAGCGCGTCTTTGCGGATCACTGCACCGCCGGTGCGGAAACGGGCGACATTGCCGCCGCGCGCAGAATTCACGTCTTCCAGTGCGGCATGATCAGCGAAGCCGCGCTGCAGGATCTGTTGCAGGACAGCGCCCGCGCCAAGACCGGGCGCTGAGGCGTCGCCTTCCAGATACCGGACGACGTCGGCCCGTCTGGCTCAGATATCCACCCGGCTCAGATATCCACCTTTTCCTTTTCCCGCTTGGGCGCGGCGCGCTTCGGCTCCTCGGGGGCCGGCGGCGCATAGGGCGCCTCGCCCTTGGGCGTCGGGGCCAGCAGGTTCTTCAGCGTCGAAAGCCGGTCCTTCAGCAGCGGGCGGAACCGGGTCGCGCGATAGGGCATGTCGGCCGCACCATAGCCTTCCGGGCCGTCATCATTGCCGCGGTGGATTTCCTCCAGCTTCACGCCGATGAACTCGCCGTCGATATAGTGGCTGTAGGCCCCGACCCAACGAATGGTATAGATCTCGCCCTTGCGGATCAGCTGGTCGATCGAGACGTTCTTGAACTTGTCGTCGATGCAGACGACCTTCTGGCCGACATGGAAATTGTTCATCGCTGTCTCCGGCCGGATATGGCCCACCTCGATTGTCCGTCCGCCTGCCCTGCAGGCTCGCCGTCAACCCCTCGGGGCGCCGACACGGTGCCTTCCTATAGGGCCAGTTGCCGCCGGCCTCAAGTCCGGCGCGGCGCCCGCGGTCCCGCAATGCCTCAGAGACGGTGCAGAACCACGTCGGGACAAGCCTTGCGCGCGATCTCGCAGAGGTGCTCGTGGTGCGTCAGGTAGATGACCTGCCCGACGCCCGCCATATCCGCCATCAGCCGGAAGGCATGGAAGGCGCGGCCGTCGTCGAAGGTCTCCATGATATCGTCGGCGATGAACGGCAGGGCTTCGCGCTGGGCGCTGATTTCGTGGAAGCCGGCCATGCGCAGCGCGAGGTAAAGCTGGAAGCGCGTCCCCTTCGACAGGTCCCTGGCAAGCTTGGTCGCCCCCGAAACCGAGCGGACCAGAAGGAACTCCGTCCCTTTTTCCATCTCCGTCGAAAGCCCCTCATACTCTCCGCCGCTGATGGTGGCGAAGGCCGAGGACGCCCGCTGCATCATCGCGCTGCGATGCCGTTCCCGGTAGAGCCGCAGCGCCATGTCGGCGGCGAGCAGGCCCGAGCGCAGGCGCAGATAGGCGAGCGCCTGCTCGTCTATATCGGCGAGCACCGTGCGGCGGCGTTCCTCGATATGGGCGGCCGCATCGTCGCCCGCAGCTTTTTCCAGCCCCCGCTCCGCCTCGCGCAGTTCGGCATGGCGATCCTGCACCATGCGGTCCGCCTCGTCGTGACGCGCGGCGAGTTCCGCCGCCTCCCGACGCAGGCCCTCCTCGTCCAGCGCGACGAGCACCATCTCGGCCTCCTCCGCCGTCCCGACGCGCAGGCGCGCGGCAAGGTCGGCCTCCGTTTCCGCGATGCGCTCGCGCAGCCGCGTCCGGGCCTTGGCGGTTTCCAGATGACCCGCGACATCGCCAAGCTCGGTGCAGCCGAAGAAGGCGAGCATGTCGCGCTTGCCGGCCTCGTGGCGCTCCTGTGCCTCGACCAGCGCCTGCGCCTCCCGCGCGCGCTCGTCCAGCTCCTGCGACAACCGGTCGTACAGTGCCTCGATCTGCTCGGCGGCCGCCACCCGCTGCTGCAGCGTGGTGAACATCGCGAGCGGGTCGTCGCCGACGACGAGATCGAGCCGCGCGCAGCAGGTCTCGATCACATGGACGAAGGCTGCCTGATCGCGCCCCATCGCCTGGATCCGGTGGTCGAAATCGTTGCGACGCTGGACGAAACGGTCGATCTCGGCCAGCACGGCGAGGGTCGGCATGACCTCGGCCGGGCTCGGCGCCGCGTCGCCGGGTGCAAGCCAGAGACCGGAGAGAAGCGCCGCCCAGGATTGCGCCCAGGCCGCCACCGCGGCACCCGCCGCCTCCGCATCGCGCCGACGCGATGCGAGCGCGGCTTCCGTGCGCTGGAGATTGTCCGAAAGCGAGCGGCCTTCGGCGGCATCCGCCTGGGCCGACGCCAGCACACGCTCGCCGAAGGCGAGCGCCGTCTCGAAATCGTCCGGCAGCGCCGCTTCGTCGCCGAATGCGGTGGCGAGCCGAGCCATGGCCTTCGCCTCGTCGGCATCGGCCTGAACCTGTTTCTGGCGCATGCCACGCAGGGCGGTTCGCGTTTCCAGCACCTTCAGGCGACGTTGCAGCCAGTCCTCCAGCCGCGGCAGCGACAGGTCTGGGGCAAGATGGCAGGCCTCCGCCGCCTGCGCGATCGCATCACTGACCGCGCTGCGTTCCGCACTCTGTTCCGCGCGCTGTCGATCATAGGCCGTCTGCCGCGCGGTGAGATCCGCGATCGTGACCGCAAGCGCGCGGCTGCGGGCGATCTGTTCCGTCTGCGTCAGCCGCAGGGCGCTCGCCCGGTCGTCCCTGTCGAGCGCGCTTTCGAAGGTTTCGGCCGTGTCGGGCGTCAACCGGCTGCGGTGCGCCCGCCAGGCGTCGTCCCGCGCCCGGCGAAGCTCGGCCACGCGATCATCATCGGCAAATTCCGCCTGCACCAGCAGCGTCTCGCGCTCGGCCTGCGCGGTGGCAAGCTGCAGCGCAATCTCCGCGCGACGCTCGTCGAGGAGGCGAAGCTGCGCGCCCACCCGCTCGCTGCGAAACGACCAGTCGGCCAGATCGCCCTCTGCCGGAACGGCCGCCAGCGCGAGGCTGTCGGCATCGTGGCGTCCGGCAAGCGCTGCCAGCTGGTCGGCCAGGAGATCTTCGAGCCGCGCCGCCTCTTCGCGCGCCGCCTTCTGGCGCAGCGGGAAATCCTCGCGCCGCAGCGCCCGCAACAGGTCGGACAGCGCCTGCAGATCGCCGGTCGAGGACGCGCCCGGCGCTTGGCCCGCCCGCGCCTCGCCGATCGTTTCCGCGCGCTCCACCGCCGCGCGGTGGGCTGCCTCCGTCAGGGCAAGCTCGCGCCGGGCGGCCTCCTGCCGTTCGGTCAGCCGGGCATGCGTCTCGGCCAGCGCCCGCAGCTTGCCGATGGTCGCGGCGGGAATGAGCAGGGCCGCCGGGTCCTCATCCGTATGCCGGCCGAGCTGCAGCAATCGCGCGGCGAGATCGGCGGAAACGGCGGCACGCTCCTGCGTCCGCGACGGCATGTCCTGGGCCGCCGTGCGGTAGCGTGCCTCGAGCCCGGAACTTTCCAGATGGCGCAGCTCGGCGCGCAGCCCCAGAACGGCTTCGTCCCGCGCGAGCAGGTCCCGCTCCTGAGAGCGGCGGGCGATATCGGCTGCGACCTGCGTCAGGCGGGTGCCGATTTCGGTCTCCGCGCGTAGGAGGTCCGGCAACATCTGGTGCCAGACGGCGGGTGGGTCCGGCAGGTCGCTGAGCATCGCCAGTTCGCCGCGCAACGCGCGCAGCCGCAGGAGGAGCGGCAGGCCGTCGAGCTTCGCATTGGCCGCGTCCCACTGGACGCGCAGCGCGGCGCGCGCGGCGAGCGCCGCCTCGTGCCGCTCCGTCGCGAGATCGCGCGTCTTGCGCAGCGCCGTGTATTCCCGCTGGCTGACATCGATGGCGGCGCGCTCGTCCTTCAGCGCATCGAGTTCGGCCTTGAGTTCCGCCAGCCGGTGCTTGCGCGCCTGCGGGCGGTAGAAGGCGTCCGTCCGGCCCTTGAGGTCGGCCATGACGCCGGTCAGATCGGGCAGGCCGGAACTGGCGGAAAACAGGAGCGAGCCGAGTTCGCCTTCGCTGCGAAGAATGCTCTCGCCGCCCTTTTCGATGCTGTCGTCATCGAGCGAAAACATCAGCTGGTAGGTGGCGCGGTCCACCGTGCCGAAGGCATTGGCGAGCAGGCCTTCGGGGAGCGGCTGATCATTGGCGTCGATCAGCGTGTTCTGCTGCCGCTTGACGCGAAACAGAGACTGGCTGCGCCCCCCGGTTTCCACCGTCGCGCCGATGCGCATGGCTGGGTACGGGTGGAGGAAATTGTAGGCGCTGCGGCCTTCGATGCCGAAAAACAGGTCGAGCACCGCCGAAAACAGCGTCGACTTGCCGGCCTCGTTCGGGCCGTAGACCAGATGCAGGTCCGGCTTTCCCGGCCTTGCCGGGCCGAAGTCGAGCTGTTTGCCGGTGAATTTGCCGTAGCGGACGAGATCGAGGGCGGACAGACGCATCAGAGATCCCCCTCACCGGCCCGCACATGCGCCAGCACCTCGTCGCTGCCGTCGCGCGCGATCTCGACAAGCAGCGCCTCGACGGCTGCCTCGTCAGTGCCGAAGGTTTCCCGCAATTCGCGCGGCAGCTGGCCGAGAAGCTCGGTCATCAAATCAGCCGCCTGCTGGCGGAAGCCGTGCGAGCCGAGCACGTCGCCATGGATCAGCGCCGAGAGTTCGGCGGCGGGATCGAGGCCGGTTTCGGCGCCGGCCGTTGTCCCCAGATCGGGCGCCTGGCAGTCGATCTCGATCTTCTCCACCCAGCAGCCGGGCAGAGCGTTGGCAAGCCCGGTCACCTCGTCGGCGAGAAAGGCCGGGTCGCGTTTCAGCCGGAAGGCGAGCGGCGTGGCGCCCATCAGGTGCAGCCGCAGAATGAGGTGCTGCGCCCCGGCCGCCGCTACGCGCCGCGCGAGATCGTCGCCGATGCGGGCCAGAAGCGCGCGCCATTCCGATACGCCCGTGAGATCGACTGTCGCCCGCTCGAACACGGCGCTGCCGATCCGCCGCTCGTCGTGATGGATCTGGCCGCCCGCCTCGATCGTGACCAGCGTCACGCTCTTTGCGCCGGCCTCGTTGATATCGCGGCCCTGCGGCATGCCCGGCATGACGATCAGCGGCGTCTCGCTGTGCACGAGGCGATGATGCACATGGCCGAGCGCCCAGTAGTCGAAGCCGTGCGCGGCAAGCTCCGCCACGCTGGTGGGTGCGTAGAGATCGTGTCCGGGTGCCCCGGCAAGGCTGGTATGCAGCATGCCGATATTGACGCTGTCGGACTGCGGACCGGGAAAGGACGGCAGCAGACTGTCGGGCGCATGCGGCTGGTCGAAGCCGATGCCGTGGATGTAGACGGCGCGCCCATCCGGCAGGGTCGCCGCCTTGACCGATTTCGTGCGGTTGGAAAAGACGTGCACATTGTCGGGAAAGGTCAGTTCGCGGCGGATGGCCGACTGGTTGTCGTGGTTGCCGCGAATGACGAAGACGCGCACGCCCGCCATCTCCAGCCGCCGCATCTCGCCCATCAGGAACAGCGCCGTGTTCATCGAGGTCTGCGAACCGTCATAGAGGTCGCCCGCGATCAGAAGCGCGTCCACCGCCTCTGCGATGCAGAGATCGACGATCGCCGTCAGCGCGGCGCGGGTTGCGCCGCGGACATGCTCGGCCAGCTCGCCGTTGCGGAGCGCCAGACTGCGGAGGGGAGAATCGAGGTGAAGATCTGCGGTGTGTACGAAGCGGAAAGCCATGCCCGACCATGGCCCTGCCGGCGCGCGGACGTCAATCGTTTCGGCGGGTTTGGCTGTGTCTTTCCACCGGGCCTTGGGCGTGTGGCGCCAAAGCGCGGGCTGCGGCCGGATGCGGCGAGGCGCCATGCTTTCACGCCCTGTGTTGCGCTTGAGAAACCCCGATCCACATTCACGCGGCGCGCTCCGACATCGCCGCGATGGCATTTGACATGGGCCCTCAGAACGTCCATCTCCACTCTATGAAAACGACTTTCGACGTCTCCGACAAGCTGTTCGAGCTCTATCATCGCGTTCACCGGCTCATCAACCAGTCGATGACGGAGGAAGGCGTGTCGCTGGCCCGCAGCAAATTCCTGTTCTTCCTCAACAAGCTCGGCCCCTGCCGCTCGACCGACATCGCCTGCGCGCTCAACTTCGCGCCGCGGACGGTGACCGAAGCGATCGACGGGCTGGAGCGCGACAAGCTGGTGGTGCGCCAGCCGGACCCGGAAGATCGCCGCGCCAAGATCGTCTCCATTACCGATGTCGGACGCATTGCGCTCGAAGCTGCGGAACATCCGCGCAAGCAGCTGATCGAGGAGATCTTCTCGGCCCTCGACGACGAGCAGCTCGACCAGTTGCACGACATCGTCAGCAAGCTCGTTCGCCGCACCGACGAAATCCGCGAGCGGCGCGAACAGGAAGAGGCCGCGGAAGCCCCGCCCGCGGCGCGCGAGGCCTGAGGGCCGGACCACGCGCGGTCCCGTTTCGGACCTGAACCGCAAACCTGCAGAGAGGCCGGGACCTGCCGCAGGCAGACCCGGTCCCCATCCGGCAGTGGTTCCTACATCGCGTCGATCTTGCCGATGCTCCAGAACATCGTCTCGCCCGAGCTGTCGTCGACGCCGTCATTGTCGGTGACGACGTAGCCGGTGCCGGTGCCGTCGATCGCAAAGCCCTCGACCTTGTCGAGAACATAGCCGTTGAGCGACTTGAGGTCCGGGAGCAGATCGCGGAACTCTTCCTTGGCGACGACCGGCAGCGGGCCACCGAGCTTGGCGGGCTTCAGGTCGGCAAGCGCCACGCGGAAGATCTTCTTCAGCTTTGCCGCCTGCCCGACGAGATTGTCGCGCTCGATGACATAGGCGTAGTCGCCGTGAACGGTGATTTCGGAGAGGCCGACCCAGCCCTCGCCTTTCTTTTCGAGCGGATAGCGCACAGCGCCCCACGCCTCCGACTTCGGCTTGTAGGAGACGAGCTTGACGAAGCCCTTCTCGTCGTCCTTCCATTCCCGCTGCACCGCCATCCACAGGGTGACGTCGTCGCCCTCGCCGGTGATGGTGATGCCTTCGAAACCGAAGCGGGTCTCTGCGGCCCGCAGCTCTTCGGGCAGCGGCACTTCCTTCTTGATCTGGCCCTTGGCATTCACCTGGTACAGCGCATGCGGCACCAGCTTGTCGGAATTGCCTTCGGAGGCGAGCCAGAAGCCGTCCTCGGTCGCGACGATACCTTCGATGTCGAGCTTCTGCGCCGGCGCACCGTCGCGGGTGATCGTCAGCGCATCGGTGATCTCGGCCGGGCTCTTCGTCGTGTCGATGGTGAAGATGCGCGGCTCGGCGCCATAGACCGAATCGCTCACCGCATAGAGCTTGCCAGGCTGGCCCGGAACGGCCGAGAGACCCGAGAGGGCGCCGAAGCCGATCGGCACGCCATCCTTCTCCACCGAGCGGATCTGCGGATAGGCGGCCTTGCCCTCCTTGCGCTCGTAGATCATCACATGCGAGCGCGCCGCGCCGTCCTCGACCAGATCGGCCTCGTTGGCGGTGACAAGAAGATTGCGGGCGGGAATGGCGATGCCGCCTTCCGGGGAGATGCCCGACGGCAGCAGCTGCAGCAGCTCCGGCTCGGCGCCCGTATCCTTGTAGACGCCGACGAGCGAGGCGCGCTCGGCCAGAACGAAGAACAGGCGGTCCGCACCGAAGGTCGCCGCTTCCAGCCCCTCGGGCTCGACACCCTTGGCCGCGGAGCGCTTTTCCGGATAGTGGCCGATGGCCGCCGCCGCATGTTCGAGGCGCGCGCCGGCCTCGTAGAGCACCTTGCCGCTGGTGTCGAAGATGGTGAAGCCGCGCGAGCCGCCTTTCCAGTCCCCCTCGTTCGCCACCACCAGCCGGTCGTCGTCGAGCCATTTCACGGCGTCCGGCTCGCGGGCCACGCCCTTCAGCGATCCGGTGAAGGACAGCTTGCCGTCGCGCTTCGTATCGATCCGGTCGAGATCCACCGTGCCGGCGGAGAAATGCGAGACGATCTTGCCCGAGCGCCCGTCGAGAACGACGATCTGGTTGTTCTCCTGCAGCGTCAGCGCGATCTGGTCGCGGCCGTTGAAGGACACGAATTCCGGCTCCGGATCCTCGCCCCCGACCTCGGCCAGTCCGGTCAAAGCGACGTGACGGATGCTGGCGCAGTCCGGCGTGCCGTCGGTGAGCTTGACGATGACGAGATCACCGGCCGGCATCTGCGGCAGCGCCCCGTCATTCACCGTCTCGTCGCGCTCGTTCTCGATGGCGATGGCCGCCAGAGTCCGGTCCTTGTTGACGGCGACCGAATCCGGCTGGCCACCGAGTTCGCAGCTCGCCGTCACCTGACGGCTGGCCAGATCGACGGCCGCAAGCCGGCCCGACGGGTTCGCCCGGTTCGGGCTCGTGTTGACGGCGACGAGCGCCTTGGGGCCGGCGACCGTCACCGAGGTCGGCTCGCCGTCGAAGGCGACGATGCCGCCTGCCTTGGGGGCCGCGGCGTCCGTGATGTCGATGAAGCCGATCGCCTTGAGAGGGCTGTCGGAATAGATCAGCGTCATGCCGTCGTCCGTCGCGGTGACGATCTCGGCGGAGGTCACCGTCTTGCGGTCGGCTCCGGCCGGCAGGTTGTCGGCAACGGCAAAGGACGCGATACGATTGAAGACGGGCTCTGCAACGGCGCTGCCGGCCACCGAGGTCGCAAGCAGGGCCGCGAGCGCGGCAGTGACGGATACGGTTTTCATGAGACATCCCCTCGACAAGTCCACGGCGCTCTGCGCCGCGCTGCCGCCTGCATCGTCGCGCGCGGCACCGGCTGCGATTTCTGGAGCGCGCATATGACAGGGGAATGACAGGCACGAAAAAGGCCCGAGAAAACCCGGGCCCGAAGACGAGGAGAGCGGCCTGCGCCCTCTCCTTCCGCTTGCCGATGCGGGAACCGGAAAAGCCCGTGATCCCGCACCGAAGCGCTTTGCGACGATCGAGCGGCCTGACGGCATTCGCGAGGAATGGTCGGCGCCCGGCCGTAAACTCGGCCTGTCACGATCCCGAGGCGATGCGTTTCCGCCGCGCCGGGATCCTGTTGCCTTAGGAGTTGACGGCGTCCTTGAGGCCCTTGCCGGCCGCGAACTTCGGAACGTTGCGCGCGGGAATATCGACTTCTGCACCGGTGGAGGGGTTGCGGCCCTTGGAGGCTTCGCGACGGCTGACGGTGAAGTTGCCGAAGCCGACGAGGCGAACGTCGCCGCCGTTCTTCAGTTCACCCTGGATCACGTCGAACAGTGCTTCGACAGAGGCGGCAGCCTCCTTGTTCGTGATGCCGGCCTTTTCGGCAACCGCCGATACGAGCTCATTCTTGTTCATGTTTCCACCCTTTCAACTTGGTCCGAAACGACTTGTTTTCGGGCGGCCGTGCCATCGTCGCAACGGTCGCCTTGGCAACCCAATCGCGCCGAATGCCCGGAAATGCAAGGCTTTGCGGTGATTTTTACGAAAAAAGACCGGCCTGGGGGCCGGTCTTCCACTGTTAAAGCGATGGATAACGGTGCGGGAGCACTTTCCCGACGCGCGAGAATCAACGGCGCCGCGTGTCGGGACGGTTCCGGAAGAACGCTTCGAGCGCCCTCCCGGACAGCCGTGTCAGTGCGCGAAACCGGGCGCGGTTTCGTCCGTATCGGTCGCGACCTTGACCGGCGCGACGTTCTTTGCCGGATCCCATTCGATGGCTTCCGGCATGCGGAGCAGAGCGTGCTTCAGAACCTCGCCGATCAGCGACACGGGGATGATCTCCATGTTGTTCTTCACATTGTCCGGAATCTCCGCCAGATCCTTGGCGTTTTCTTCCGGAATAAGCACCTTCTTGATCCCGCCGCGGAGCGCCGCGAGCAACTTTTCCTTCAGGCCGCCGATGGGCAGAACCCGGCCGCGCAGGGTGATCTCACCCGTCATGGCCACATTCTTGTCGACCGGAATGCCCGTCATGATCGAGACGATGGCGGTGGCCATCGCAACGCCGGCCGACGGACCGTCCTTCGGGGTCGCCCCTTCGGGAACGTGGACGTGGATGTCGCTCGTGTCGAAACGCGGCGGCTCGATGCCGAAGTCGATGGCGCGCGAGCGGACATAGGAGGCCGCCGCCGAAATCGATTCCTTCATCACGTCCTTCAGGTTGCCCGTCACCGTCATGCGGCCCTTGCCGGGCATCATGACGCCTTCGATCGTCAGCAGTTCGCCGCCGACCTCGGTCCAGGCCAGACCCGTGACCACGCCCACCTGGTCGGTGCGCTCGGCTTCGCCGTGGCGGAAGCGCGGAACGCCCAGATAGTCATGGATGTTCTCGGCCGTCACCTCGATGCGGGTGGCCTTGCCCTTGAGGATTTCGGTGACCGCCTTGCGGGCGAGCTTCATCAGCTCGCGCTCGAAGGAGCGGACGCCCGCCTCGCGGGTGTAGGTCTGGATCACCGCCATCAGCGCACCGTCCGTCACCGAGAACTCGGCAGGCTTCAGGGCGTGGTCGGCGATGGCCTTCGGCAGGAGGTGGCGCTTCGCGATCTCCAGCTTTTCCTCTTCCGTATAGCCGGCGATGCGGATCACTTCCATGCGGTCCATCAGAGGCGCCGGAATGTTCAGCGTGTTCGCCGTCGTGATGAACATCACGTTCGAAAGGTCGTATTCGACCTCCAGATAGTGGTCCATGAACGTTGCGTTCTGTTCCGGATCGAGCACCTCGAGCAAGGCCGACGACGGATCGCCACGGAAATCCTGGCCCATCTTGTCGATTTCATCGAGCAGGAAGAGCGGATTGGACTTCTTCGCCTTCTTCATCGACTGGATGACCTTGCCGGGCATCGAGCCGATATAGGTCCGGCGGTGGCCGCGGATCTCGGCCTCGTCACGAACGCCACCCAGCGCCATGCGGATGTATTCGCGGCCGGTCGCCTTGGCGATCGAGCGGGCGAGCGACGTCTTGCCGACGCCCGGAGGACCGACGAGGCAGAGGATCGGACCCTTGATCTTCTGCGAACGTGCCTGCACGGCGAGATACTCGACGATGCGTTCCTTGACCTTGTCGAGACCGAAGTGATCGAGCTCCAGCACCTTTTCGGCGGCATTGAGATCGGTTTTGACCTTCGACTTCTTGTTCCACGGAATGCCCGTCAGCCAGTCCAGATAATTGCGCACGACGGTGGCTTCCGCCGACATCGGGCTCATCTGGCGCAGCTTCTTCATCTCGGCGTCGGCTTTTTCCCGCGCTTCCTTGGAGAGCTTGGCCTTGTTGATCTTGTCTTCCAGTTCGGCCATCTCGTCGCGGCCTTCCTCGCCGTCGCCAAGCTCCTTCTGGATCGCCTTCATCTGTTCGTTCAGATAGTATTCGCGCTGGGTCTTCTCCATCTGGCGCTTGACGCGCGAGCGGATGCGCTTCTCGACCTGAAGAACCGAGATCTCGCCTTCCATGAAGCCGAGCGCCTTTTCAAGACGCCCCTTCACGCTCGTCGTTTCCAGCATTTCCTGCTTTTCGACGATCTTGATGGAGAGATGCGAGGCGACCGTATCGGCCAGCTTCGAGTAGTCCTCGATCTGGCTGGCGGCACCGACGACCTCGGGCGAAATCTTCTTGTTGAGCTTCACGTAGCTCTCGAACTCGGAGACGACCGAGCGCGACAGCGCCTCGATCTCGACGGGGTCTTCCGCGGGTTCGGCCAGCGGATGCGCCATCGCCTCGTAGAATTCCTCGCGGCGGGTATAGCCGTCGATTTCCGCGCGCGAACGGCCCTCGACCAGCACCTTCACGGTGCCGTCGGGCAGCTTCAGGAGCTGCAGGACATTGGCGATGGTGCCGATCTGGTAGATCGCGGCGGGCTCCGGATCGTCGTCGCCGGCGTTGATCTGGGTCGCAAGCATGATCTGCTTGTCGGTGCCCATGACCTCTTCCAGGGCACGGATCGACTTTTCGCGACCCACGAAGAGGGGCACGATCATATGGGGGAACACCACGATGTCACGCAGGGGAAGGACTGGGAAGGTCCCGCTCTCGGCTGCCGGAGACGTTTTGTTCGTCATGTCATTTCCTTTCCGTCCCGTTTCCGGGAGCGTTACCCGAAGCACTTCAAGGGTGCTTCCGGTCATCACTTTTTCCACTGTCAGAAGTGGAGGTTGCGAGACCCGTTTTCAACCCTTCGGTGACCCGCCCCGTCGCCAATCCCGGCGGCATTCGCAGCGATCCTCGAAGCGTATCGGACAGTAGAGGCTACGTGACTGTCGCGGACCTTGCCACGCGACCGACGCCTCTTGATTCGGACCCCCGGCCCACGACACGAAACCGTCACATCATCGCGCCCGCGCCCTGATTTAGCAATGGTCGAATGAGGAGGTGGAATATGCGCCGAATTCGGTAGGGTTCGTGGCGTCGATGGGGAGACGTCGGGCACCCGCCCTTCCCTTACACGCCGGCCGGCCGCTCCTGCGCCCCCCTGATCCCAACAAAAAAGGGCCCGCATCGCTGCGAGCCCCCAAATTCCAATCTCCAGCCATTACGCCGAAACGTTGGCCTTCTCGTCCGTGCGCTCCGAGTAGATGTAGAGCGGGCGGGCGGAGCCCTTGACGACCTCGTCGGAGATGACGACTTCGCGGACACCTTCCAGCGTCGGCAGTTCGAACATCGTGTCGAGCAGGATCTTTTCCATGATCGAGCGAAGGCCGCGGGCACCGGTCTTGCGGATGATGGCGCGCTTGGCGATTTCGCGCAGCGCGTCCTCGTGGAAGGTCAGTTCCACGTCTTCCATCTCGAACAGGCGCTGATACTGCTTGATCAGCGCGTTCTTCGGCTCCGACAGGATCTGGATCAGGGCGTATTCGTCGAGATCCTCGAGCGTCGCCAGAACGGGCAGACGGCCGATGAATTCGGGAATGAGGCCAAACTTGACCAGATCTTCCGGCTCCAGTTCGCGCAGGACTTCACCGACCCGGCGGTCCTCCGGAGACTTTACCGACGCACCGAAGCCGATGGACGTCTTCTCGCCACGGGCGGAGATGATCTTGTCGAGGCCGGCGAAGGCGCCGCCGCAGATGAACAGGATGTTGGTCGTGTCCACCTGCAGGAATTCCTGCTGCGGATGCTTGCGCCCGCCCTGCGGGGGAACCGAGGCGACCGTGCCTTCCATGATCTTCAGCAACGCCTGCTGCACGCCCTCGCCCGAGACGTCCCGGGTGATCGACGGATTGTCGGACTTGCGCGAGATCTTGTCGACTTCGTCGATGTAGACGATGCCGCGCTGGGCGCGCTCGACATTGTAGTCGGCAGACTGGAGCAGCTTCAGGATGATGTTCTCGACGTCCTCGCCGACATAGCCGGCTTCGGTGAGGGTCGTCGCATCGGCCATGGTGAAGGGCACGTCGATGATGCGGGCGAGCGTCTGGGCGAGATAGGTCTTGCCGCAGCCGGTCGGGCCGACGAGCATGATGTTCGACTTGGCCAGCTCGATGTCGCTGCCCTTGGCCGAATGCGCCAGGCGCTTGTAATGATTGTGGACGGCGACCGACAGGATGCGCTTGGCCTGTTGCTGGCCGATCACGTATTCGTCGAGAACCTTGATGATTTCCTGCGGCGTGGGCACGCCATCACGGGACTTCACCATCGAGGTCTTGTTTTCCTCGCGGATGATGTCCATGCACAGCTCGACGCATTCATCGCAGATGAAAACGGTCGGTCCGGCAATCAGCTTCCGGACTTCGTGCTGGCTTTTGCCGCAGAAGGAACAATACAGGGTATTCTTAGAGTCACCGCCGTTGCTGCCGCTGACTTTGCTCATTTCACTTTCCTTCCAGCACGCCGCGCGTCCCGTGCGGGACGCAACGAACCACTCAAACCGCTCCGCAGACTGGCGCGCCGTTCAGCGTCAGTGCATTGCTTCCGGGAGTACGAACCGGCCGCGTCTTCACGCGGGCCGGCGGCAACTTCTCTCCCACCGAAAACCGGATGCTAGGACGCGAGAACTCAACATAGCATTAACGGTTGATAGTAACGGCTTTGGTCTCGGGATAAAGACCCTTGAAAGTTACAATTGTGTCACAAATGCATCATTCGCGACACAAAAGCCATGATCAACTTTCGACGGCCGACTCCATCGCTTCGCGCGAGGTGATGACCTTGTCGATCACGCCCCAGGCAAGCGCCTCGTCGGAGGTCATAAAGTGGTCACGATCGAGCGTCTGTTCAACCTCTTCGTAGGTCCGTCCGCAATGCTTGACGTAGACCTCGTTGAGACGGCGCTTCATCTTCAGGATATCGCGGGCATGACGCTCGATGTCGGAGGCCTGACCCTGGAAACCGCCGGAGGGCTGGTGCACCATGATGCGGGCGTTGGGCGTGGAGAAGCGCATGTCCTTGTGGCCGGCGGCCAGAAGCAGCGAGCCCATGGACGCGGCCTGGCCGATGCACAGCGTCGAGACGGCCGGCTTGATGAACTGCATCGTGTCGTAGATGGCCATGCCGGCGGTCACGACGCCGCCCGGCGAGTTGATGTAGATCGCGATTTCCTTCTTCGGGTTTTCCGCCTCGAGGAAGAGAAGCTGGGCGCAGACCAGCGTCGCCATATGATCTTCCACAGGGCCGGTGAGGAAGATGATGCGCTCCTTCAGGAGGCGCGAAAAGATGTCGTAGGAGCGTTCGCCACGGTTGGTCTGCTCGACGACCATCGGCACGAGCGCCATAGCGGTATCAACGGGATTTGTCATGTCAGCCCTTCGTCTCATGAATGCGCGAACACTTCGCGTATCGGAATCATTCGAATATCTCTGCCCCTTTACATAGAGTGTCAGAGGTAGGCACTTCAAGTCGGCTGCCGTCTATAACGTTAACGAGGGCCGCTTGCCCGACGGTGGCGTCAGAGCTGCGATTCGATGGGGAGAAAGCCGATGATGGCGGCCGTCACCCGCCGCCAGAAACCGGCATCCGGCTCCCGTTCCAGCATCCGAGAGCAATGCTGCGTCTCGTCGTTCCAGCAGAGGCGGCCCTTCTCCAGCGACAGCCGGAAGCTCGTGCCGGGATGGGTCTCGAGCGCGAAGATCGCGTCGACATCGGCGACGAGCGCCGGACAGGTGAAGAGCACGCCCATCTCGGTGTTGAGCGAGGCCGAACGCGGGTCGAAATTCATCGAGCCCACGAAGGCGCCCTTGCCGTCGATGGTGAAGGCCTTGGTGTGGAGGCTCGCGCCGCGCGATCCGAACAGCGAGATGCGCTGTGTCTCCGTCGCCTCCTGCACGGCCTTCAGCTCATAGAGCGTGACGCCGCCCGCCACCAGCTTGCGGCGATAATTGGCATAGGCGCCGTGCACGGCCGCGACGTCGGTCGCCGCCAGCGAATTGGTGAGGATCGCCACATCGACATCCCGCCCGACCAGTCCGCACAGCGCCTTCACGCCATCGGCACCGGGGATGAAATAGGGCGAGATGATCTTCACGCTCTGCCCGGCCGCGGTGATATGCGGCAGCAATTCCTGCATCAGCCAGTTCTGGCGCCGCTCCAGATGTGCCTTTTCCGGCGGATCGGCCTTGATGGTGATGTCGCCGGTAAACCGGAGTTCCCCGCTGCCGTGGAAAAGCCCCGGCTCGGCTGCCGCCTGCTCCACATGGCCGATATAGTGCCGGCCGCCCTTGCCGCGCGCCAGTTTGGCAAGCTTGCGGCGCAGGCGCGGCAGGTAGTGGCGGTGCGGCGTGCGCAGCGAGCCGATCGGCAGCACCATGGAGCTGTTCCAGTAGTCGTCGAAAACGGCGCTCGCCTCGCGGGCGATCGGGCCCAGCATCCACATGTCGAGATCGCGGAAGTTCGCCTGCTCGGCCGCATCGAAATAGGCATCGCCGATATTGCGACCGCCGGCGATGACGACGCGACCGTCGGCGATCCAGGTCTTGTTGTGCATGCGCCGCGTCGCGCGCAGGGGCCGCAGCATCATTTCGAGGCCCCGGCGGAAACGGTCGTTGCGCGCGCGGCTGGGGTTGAACAGCCGTACCTGAATGTTCTCATGCGCATCGAGCGCCAGGCAGAAGCGGTCGTGCAGCCCGGCATTGATGTCGTCCAGCAGCAGCCGCACCTGCACGCCGCGATCGGCCGCCGCCAAAATTTCAGCCGCCAGAAGCCGTCCCGTCAGGTCGCGCCGCCAGTAGTAATATTGCAGGTCGAGACTGCGCCCGGCCTTGCGGGCGGAGACGGCGCGAACGGAAAACGCATCCAGATTGTCGCTGACCAGCGTTGCCGCACTCTGTCCGTCGCGGCCTTCAAGCAGGGGCACACTTTCCCGGTCGATCTCGGTCTGCCCCTCGACCGGCTGGATGGCCCTGGCCGGCTGCCCGTAGAGATGCCGGCCGAAGCGGCCATAGACATAGATGGTGCCGAGCGCTGCCAGCACCGCCAGGATCGCAAGGGAGATGATCAGCCATTTCATGAAGCGGTCGAAGGCCTCCGGGTGGATCGGTCAAGCGGATGCGGCAGCTTCACGATTGCCGAGAACATTTCTAGCCGAAGCGGGATCGCCTCGGCGTCGGACAATGCGGTAAAAACAAAGCTTTAGAGCATTTGCCTTTGAACTCGTGTTTACAGGAAATGCCCTAGCCCGCCCGCGCCCTCGGTCCCTGCGGATCGTCGGGACCGTCCGGGCTCGTGATGCCGGAGGGGCCGGCGGGAATCGTCTCGCTGCGGGGTGCCGCCCCCTCGACGAGATCCTTCCGGGTGGCGAGCGCGGCCTTGAGGTCGATATGGGCTTTCAGCGGCAGGTGGTCGGACGCGACGCGCGAGAGGGTCGAATTGTGCACCTCCACATGCGTCACCAGCGTATGCGGGCTGCCCATCACCCGGTCAAGGGCGAGCAGCGGATAGCGCGAGGGAAAGCTCGGCACGGCCGAGATCGAGTGGTCGAAGACGGGCGACAGCAAAGACAGGGCGGAGCGCCGGCCGATCCGCCATTCGTTCAGGTCGCCGATCAGCAGCGTCGGCCGCTCCTCCGCCTCTTCGATCGCCGCGAGAATGGCCCGCGCCTGCTGGCTGCGCGAATGCCGCAGCAGGCCGAAATGCGCGGCGATAATGCGCAGCGGCCCGTGTTTCAAGTCGAGATCCACCACAAGAGCCCCGCGCGGCTCGACCCCCGGCAGCTTCAGCTGGTTGACCTTGGCCACCGCCCCTTCGCGCACCAGCAGCAGATTTCCATGCCAGCCATGGCCTTTGGGGGAAAAGGCCGCGATCGGCACCGACAGGAGATGACAATCCCGATGCAGCCGCTCCAGATCGAGCAGGCCCGCCCGCTCGCCGAAGCGCTGGTCGGCTTCCTGCAGCGCGATGATATCGGCGTCGATCTCGCAGATCACATCCATGATGCGGCCGGGGTCGAAGCGCTTGTCGGTGCCCACGCATTTGTGAATGTTGTAGGACGCGACCACCGTATCGCCCCGCGCCCCATGCGCCGCCTCACGCCCCGGCAACGGCACCCGTCGTGCCCGCAACGCCGCGAGCAACCCACCGGCCGTTTTGCCAGCCTTTAGGAACGGGCCAGCTTTCAGAAACGGAACAGGGTTGGCTCGTTTTTGCGACATGGCAGGACTGACCTTGGCTTTCGATGCGACGATCGGGAGTGTCGGAGCGTGGTTGAGGAGATAGCGAGCGGAGCGCGACTGACAAGGCAGCCCGTGTCCGCGGCCTCGCATTCCGCAAGACCACCCGGATTGTGCCCCGCCGGCGGCAAGGACGAGCGACAAACCCGATCTTGACAAATCGGCGCCGCCGAACGTCTTCTGTGGCATCCACCGAAAGGCTGGAGGCGTGCCTGCGCGACAGCCCGGCCCCCTCGTCACCGTTCCCCGTCAGAGGCCGTCTCCCCGCCTCATCCACCGACCGGCGCGCACGCCCGGTCGTCGCCTATATTGGACATGCCATGCCGACAGCCGCACCGACCGACCCACACGCCGCCTCGTCTGCCGCGATCATCGATGCCGCCACCCGACGGGTGCGGCTCGACATCCGCGACCCCGCCTTCTACCGCGATCCCCTGCCGACCTATGCCGCGCTGCACGCCGCCTGCCCCGCCTTCTTCTGGGAGGAGCCCGGACAATGGTTCTTCACCGGCTACGACCAGGTGAACGAGCTGCTGCGCGATCGTCGCTTCGGCCGCCAGATCCTGCATGTGGCGACCCGCGAGGAGTTGGGAATGCCCGATCCGAAGCCGCATCTCGCCGATTTCGACCGGCTGGAGCACCATTCGCTGCTGGAGCTGGAGCCGCCGGCGCACACCCGCCTGCGCACGCTCGTCAATCGCGCCTTCGTCTCGCGGCATGTAGAGACGCTGCGACCGGAGATCGCCGCGCTCTGCCACAGTCTCATCGACGGGTTCGAGGCGGACGGTCGCGTCGAGCTTCTGAAGACCTATGCCGAGATCGTGCCGGTGACGGTCATCGCGCGCATGCTGGGCATTCCCGTCGAGATCGCCCCGAGCCTGCTCGACTGGTCGCACCGCATGGTGAAAATGTACGTCTTCAACCCCTCCGTCGAGACGGAGCACGACGCCAACCGCGCCTCGGCGGAATTCGACGCCTATCTGCGCGGCATCGTCGCCTGGAAGCGCGACAATCCGGGCGACGACCTTCTGACCCACATGATCACGGCGGAAAAGGACGGCGAGCGGCTGAGCGAGGACGAACTGGTCTCGACCGCCGTTCTGCTGCTCAACGCCGGACACGAGGCGACCGTGCACCAGCTGGGCAACGCCGTCGCGACGATCCTTCAGACCGGCGCCGATCCGGCCATGCTCTTTGCCGACGACACGGCGACGGAGCGCACGGTGGAAGAATGCATGCGCTATGCGGCGCCGCTCCACATCTTCCAGCGCCATGCGCTGTCCGACATCGACCTCGAAGACGGCATATCGCTCAGGAAGGGCGACCGCATCGGCCTTATGCTGGCGGCCGCCAATGTCGATCCGCGCAAGTTCACCGACCCCTCGACCTTCCGCCCTGACCGCAACGAAGGCCCGCACCTGTCCTTCGGCGCGGGCATCCACTTCTGCATCGGCGCCCCGCTCGCCCGGCTGGAACTCAGGCTCTCCCTGCCCATCCTGTTCGAACGCCTGCCGGGCCTGCGCCTCGCGGCCGAGCCGGCCTTCAAGGACAGCTATCACTTCCACGGTCTGGAGCGGCTGGATCTGGCCTGGGGCTGAGCGTCGGCACGGCAAGACGGGAGGCGGGCTTGCCGGGCATGCGTCCCCCGAACATGCGTGAAGCCGTGCTCGGAGCTCGGTCAGACATCGATCAGAGCTGGATCAGACCTGGGCCAGGCCGCCATCGACGCTCAGTTCGACGCCGTTGATATAGCTGGCCTGCGGCGATGCCAGAAACAGAACCGCGGCAGCGATCTCCGGCGGCTGGGCCATGCGGCCTGCCGGTGCCGCCGACGCCACATAAGCTTCGAACTCCTTCATCTGCTCGTCATCGATCTTGAGACCGTTCTGCATGATCGGCGTGACGGTCGCGCCGGGGCTAACCGCATTGACGCGAATCCCGCGTGCTTTGAGATCCGTCGCGAAGGAGCGCGCGAACGACCGGACCGCCGCCTTCGATGCATTGTAGACGCTGAGGTTCGCCATCCCTTTGTTTCCGACGATGGACGCGTTGAGAACGATGGCGCCCTTGTCGGTTATCAGCGGCAACAGCGTCTGCACGGTGAAGAAAACGCCTTTGACGTTGATGTCGAAGGTCTTCGCGAAGAAAGCCTCGTCCGTTTCCCCGAGAATATTGTTTTCGGCGATGCCGGCATTCGCGAAGAGAATGTCGATGCGGTCCTCGCGACGATCGATCTCCGCCTTCAGTTTTTCGAGACCGTCGAGCGTTCCGGCATCCGAGACGACGCCGACCGCGCGGTCGCCGAGCACGGCCAAGGCCGCGTTCAGCGTCGTTGCCGTCCGCCCCGTCACGTAGACCCGCTCAACGCCCCCTTCGAGGAAGGCCTCTGCCGTTGCGAGGCCGATCCCCGATGTACCGCCAGTGATCACAGCCACTTTTCCTGCAAAATTCGGGCTCATTCAACCATCCGATCATAAATCCCGTAAAACCATATTACGGTATTTCGGTTTTATTGGAATATTGAAACAAGTCAAGCTTGATGGTATGGGATGCCCCATGGCTCAGTTTTTTCATCCCTCGACGGACGATATCACCTTGTCGGGCGTTCTCGCGGCTCTCGGAGAGCCTGCACGACTTCGCATCGTCCGCGCATTGGCGACATGTCCCGAAGGCCGCAATTGCGGAGAGGCTGCGCCCGATCTGCAGCTTCCCCGCTCCACGCTGTCCAACCATTTCCGGATTCTGAGAGAATCGGGACTGGTTCGCATGCAGAAGAAGGGCGTGGAAAACATCAACGCCCTTCGCTTCGACGATATCGAACTGCGGTTTCCGGGGCTCTTGACCGGCATTCTGTCTTACGAGAACACCGATTGACCACGCCGCGGATGTCTCACACGCGGATCACGTAATCCTTGCGAGTCGTTTCAAGCACTTCCCAGCTTCCCTTGAAGCCGGGCCTGAGGACGAGGCTGTCGCCTGTTTTCAGGTCGAAGCGCTCGCCGTCATCGCCGGTGACGATGGAGTGCCCGGAGAGGATGTGGAAATATTCCCACTCCTCATAGACGATCCGCCACTTGCCGGGCGTCGCTTCCCAGATGCCGGCATAGAGCCCGCCGGGAGCTTCCTCGACGTTCCAGGTGTGGAACTCCGGATTGCCGGAGATCAGGCGGTCCTCGGCCGGGGCGCCGATATCGGGCTGGATGCCGGTAATGTCGAAGCTGAGCGCACGGGTCATCGGCGTCAGACCTTCGCCAGGGATTGATCGAGATCGGCGACGATGTCGGCCGCATCCTCGATGCCGATCGACAGGCGGACGACCTCCGGACCTGCCCCGGCCGCCACCAGCTGTTCGTCGTTCAACTGGCTGTGCGTCGTGGAGGCGGGGTGGATGACGAGCGAGCGGGTGTCGCCGATATTGGCGAGATGCGAGAGCATCGCGACGCCTTCCACGAAGGCCTTGCCTGCGGCATAGCCGCCCTTGAGGCCGAAGGTGAAGACGGCGCCTGCCCCGCGCGGCGAATAGCGCTGCTGCAGCGCATGGTTCGCGTCGCTCTCCAGACCGGCATAGTTGACCCAGGCGACCTTCTCGTGTCCGGCGAGAAAGCGCGCCACGACCAGCGCATTGTCGCAATGGCGCTGCATGCGCAGCGGCAGCGTCTCGATGCCGGTGAGCAGCATGAAGGCGTTGAAGGGCGAAATGGCCGGCCCGAGATCGCGCAGGCCCAGCACGCGGCATGCGATGGCAAAGGCGATATTGCCGAAGGTCGTGTGCAGCACCATGCCGTTGTAATCGGGGCGCGGCTCCGACAGCGCGGGATATTTGCCGGACGCCGACCAGTCGAACGTGCCGCCATCGACAAGGATGCCGCCCATCGAATTGCCATGGCCGCCCATGAACTTGGTCAGCGAATGCACCACGATATCGGCGCCATGCTCGATCGGACGCACGAGATAGGGCGTCGCCATGGTGTTGTCGACGATCAGCGGCAGGCCGTTGCGATGGGCGATTTCGGCGATGGCCTCGATGTCGACGAAGGTGCCGCCGGGATTGGCAAGGCTCTCGATGAAGATCGCCTTGGTGCGGCCGTCGATCTGCTCTTCGAAGCTTTCCGGCTTGGCCGTATCGGCCCAGCGGACCTGCCAGTCGAAGGATTTGAAAGCCTGTCCGAACTGGTTGATCGAACCGCCGTAAAGCCTGCGGGCGGCAATGAAATTGTCGCCCGGCGACATCAGCGCGTGAAACGCGATCAGCTGGGCCGCATGGCCGGAAGCGACCGCCAGCGCCGCCGTTCCGCCCTCGAGCGCGGCGACGCGCTCCTCCAGCACGGCCTGCGTCGGGTTCATGATGCGGGTGTAGATATTGCCGAAGGACTGGAGCCCGAACAGCGAGGCGGCATGGTCGGCATCGTCGAAGACGAAGCTCGTCGTCTGGTAGATCGGCGTCGCCCGCGCGCCCGTCGTCGGATCCGGCTGCGCGCCGGCGTGAACGGCCAGTGTGTTGAACCCCGGTGCATGCGTCATGTCTCATCCTCCCTGTCGCAGGCGCCCCCTGGCGGCGCCCGATGTGATGCGTCGTCTCGGCAGGACTGCGACCACGGTCGCATTCCCGGCCTTAACGTTCTTTCGTTCGACACATTACCGAGAGCCAAGCGGGACAGGAAGAGGCAAACGGGCCGTAGACGGAGAGGCGCGGCGGCGCGTACATCGGTCACAGGTACATTAGGGCTTCATAGGCTAGCCAAAGCCGCATGAAGCCGAAGAGTGCGGACGACTTGGGGCTTTGCCCCACGAATTTGAAGTTGTGCCTGACGTAGTATACCACCTAACTTACGGAAGTGAGGTAAGATGGTTTTGAGGGCGGGAGTAAATTGGCAGCCGACTCGCATAGAGCGCGTGAACGATGTGCTGAACACCAGCACCAAGCCACTTTTGGTCGTTACCGACGTTGGCTTGGCTCTCTTAAAATATATTGGCAATGCTCAGGGAGAGGATGCGCTCGTTGCTGAGTTGCTCGCTGCGGAACTGGCGGCAATGATAGGTCTCATAACGCCGGACTTCGCTGTAAAGCGGATACCTGTTATTCCTACAAGGAACCCGTTTGTAATTGCACAATCGGGGCCAGCGTTCTTCTCACGCTGGGAACCCGCAACTACTCTCGCGCCAAACTCCCAACTCCTGAGAAGCTTGAGAGATCCAAGGGATATCGCGAAACTTGTCGTTTTTGACACGTGGCTACGCAATAAAGATCGTTTCTCCATGGCAGGTCACGGCGGCGTCGTTAACTATGACAACATCTTGATCGTACCGGACAAGCGAAAGTCCAGATTGCTTATTATCGACCACAGCCATGCCTTCGCTGAGACTACGTTGGAGGATGAAATCAACGCAGACTGGGCGAATGAAGAGCAGGTTTATGGGTTGTTTAACGAGTTCGCTCCGATATTACGACGGCGTGATGTGGAAGCGGCGATCAATGTTATTTGCTCTCTGGCCCCGGGTGACATAAGGGATGCGTGCAGATCTACGCCTATCGAATGGGGCTTTGGTCGGCCTCTTGCCGACCTGCTTTCAGAGTTGCTGATTCAACGAGCAGCAAGAATGCAAAGCTGGCTTCCAACTGCAATCTTCGACCAGTTAGAACTAAATTTTGAAGGAAAGGAGGGTTAAAATGGATGCTCTCAAGCTTTTCTACAGCATCATTCAGTTTAGCCCTTTTCCTGAGCGCTTCGAATATGTTAATGCTGGAGTAGTTGTATTTGATGTGGGCAATAAAGAGATATCTCTCAGGATGGCCGACGACTTGTCGCGAGTGAAGAAATTCTTCGGCGAGATTAATGCGATTTTTTTGAAACGCGCGCTTCATGATTTTGCTGAGCGGGTGAGTTACCATTTCGATCGCACAGGCGTATCGGTTTCTTCCATTGATGATTTCAATTCGAAGCGCGCTGATCTGTTCCGCCTTACACCCTTGAACTCGGTGGCAGGCGACCGGCCCGAGATGGTTGCGAGTAAACTTTTCCATGAACTGGTTGTGTGGGACGCTCAACCGCGAAAAATTGAGCGTATCAACACGATGCTGACCAGCGCATTCCGTGAAGCGGGCGTCCTTCAGCTACTCGACAGACGGCCCGAGCCTGTTCGCATCGAACAGTATGGTGTTAGCATCCAAGCGGATTATGGATACCAAAATGGTGTCTATAATCTGATCGACTCCGCGCGCTTCGACTCCCCGAACCGGGGGTTAGCCGAGGCTGGTAAACGCGTCCTGGAAGGCAAGGCACTTCGCGCGAACGCGTCAATGCGATTGATTGTGGTCGCTGAGTTTGGATCGCAGGCCGACAGTTTCGCCGAAAGCCTCCGCAGTGATTTTGAGCGGGTAGGAGCTAAGCTGTTCAAGATGGACGAAGTCGATGATCTCGCTGAAGAAATTCGCCGTACGGTCCACAATTAATATCAGGCCTCCTTCGTAGAACGCTGCTAGACCATCAAGACGTGACCGACACTTGGCCCATTTCCAAGTCGAGTTGTTGTGGTGCCGCTACTATCAGCGCACCACATCCTCAGCGACCCTCTCCTCACCCCACAAGCCGCGGATATTCGATGGCCGGGCAGCGGTCCATGACGACCTTGATTCCGCGCGCTTCGGCCTTGGCGGCGGCCGTGTCGTTGCGGACGGAGAGCTGGCCCCAGATCACCTTCGGCAGGGGATCGAGCGCGAGGGCTTCGTCCACCAGGGCCGGCAGGGCGTCGGCGGCGCGGAAGACGTCGATCATGTCGATCGGCTCGGGAATATCGGCCAATCGCGCATAGACGGTGCGGCCCTGAAGCTGCGTGCCCGCAAGGCCCGGATTGACCGGATGGACGGTAAAACCCTTGCGCAGGAGGAAACCCATCACGCGATGGCTCGGACGCTCCGGATTGGCAGACGCGCCGACGAGCGCGATGGTCCGCGTCGAGCGCAGAATATCGGCGAGATAGATATCCGGGTACTGATCGTGATTCATTGACGTCCTCCTGCTTCCCCTTTCTGACGCGCGCTTGAGATCTTTACCAACGGAAAAAACGTCGGAAAGGCCGACTGTTCCCGGAAAAATCGACTCTCCGTCGCATCAGAGCCCCAAAGCACCTGTGCACAGGGCCTTGCGCGTCATAAAACTGTCATTCTCGCGGGCTGCAGTGCTTGCGGTCCGCCCCCGGTCTTGCGACAAAGGACGGGCGCTTCCGCCGCCACGCCTGCCCTCCGGTCTCCCCGTGCCGCTCGACGTCCTCCTCTTCATTCTCTTCGGCGCCCTGCTGCATGCAGGGTGGAACGCGATGGTGAAGGCCGGGACGGACAAATCGCTGGACGCCGCGATGATCGCGCTCGGCGCCGCCGTCATCGCCCTGCCCTTTCTGCCCTTCATGCCGCTGCCGGATGCGCGGGCGGTGCCGTTCCTGCTCGCCTCCGCCGTGCTGCAGTTCGGCTATTTCCATCTCGTCGCCGCCGCCTATACCGCCGGCGATATCGGGCTCGTCTACCCGCTGATGCGGGGCGGCGCGCCGTTGCTCATTGCCGCGACCAGCAGCATGATCGTCGGGGAAAAGCTCACCCAGGGTGCGACCCTCGGCATCCTCGCCATTTCCGCCGGCATCTTCACGCTCGCCTTCGAGGCGCGCCGCAGTGGCATGCGGGCGATCACGCTGGCGCTCGTCAATGCGCTCTTCATCGCCGCCTATACCTATGTCGACGGCATCGGCGCGCGCCTGTCCGGCCATGCCATCTCCTATACGCTGTGGATGGCCTTGCTGCCGCCCGTGCTGCTCTTCGGCTGGGCGATCTCGCGGCGGGGCGCCGCACCGGTGCTGCGCCACGTCCGGAACAATGGCTGGCGCGGCCTTGTCGGCGGGGCCGGCTCGATCGGCTCCTACGGCATCGCGCTCTGGGCGATGACCAAGGCCCCGGTCGCCACCGTCGCGGCCCTGCGCGAAACCTCGATCCTGTTTGCGATCGTGATTTCCGTCACCGTGCTCAAGGAGCGCATCAGCCCCTTCCGCATCGCGGCGGCCTGCCTCATAGCGCTCGGCGCCTTGATGCTGAAGCTCGCCTGACGGTCGTTCATTCTCCGGTTTTGTCCTGCCGCATTGTCCGATGCCGAAGCCGTCCGCTTCGGCTGGAAATGCTTCAGGACCAGACCGGCGTCCGGTTCTCCAGAAACGCCGCCATTCCCTCGATCGCATCCGGCGTCAGCGCGCTTTCCGCCTCCACCCTGGCCGCCTCGGCAGCGGCCTCGTCGCGCGACAGGCAAGCCTGCCGGTCAAAGGCCGCCTTCACGCTTCTCTGCGCGTCCTGCGATTTCGAGGCGATGACGGCCGCATATTTATCGACCACCTGCCGCAGATATTGTTTCGGGACGATGCGGTTAACGAGGCCGAAATCCTTGGCGGTGGAGGCGTCGATCGTCTCGCCGGTCAGGAGCATCTCCATCGCCTGCTTGCGGCCGGCGGCTCGCGCCAGCGCCACGGCCGCCCCCATCGGCGCGATGCCGATATTGACGCCGGGTGCGCAGAAGGTCGCCGTGTCCGTGCAGATCGCGAGATCGCAGGCCGCCACCAGCTCGCATCCCGCAGCGGTTGCCAGTCCGTCGATCTCGGCGATGACGGGCTGCGGCAGGGCGGAGACGGTGGTCATCAGCCGCGCCGACAGGGCGAAGGCCGCCGCGAAGGCCGCACGGCCCGCATCGTCGTCGGACCGGCGCCGGCTCAGCGCCTCGAGATCGACGCCCGCCGAAAACACCGGGCCGGTCGCCGAAAGGATGACGACGCGCAGGGACGCGTCGCCCGAGGCCGCATCGAGTTCGCCGAGCAGCGCGTCGATGACCTCGCTGGACAGCGCGTTCAGCGGCGGATGGTTCAGCGTCAGGCGCAGCACGCCGCCGTCGCGTTCGCGCAGCACGAGGTCGCGCGGGTTCGGGCGGCGCAGGGAAACGATATCGGCCATGTCGGCTCCTCTTTTCAGGGTGAAAAAGCGACCTCCAGCTACGCCGCCCGCCCCGCGCTTTCAAGCAGCCGAGGCGCAAATGGCCCGGGAAGCGGTGCAAACCCCGTCAAAATGCGGCGGATTTTGTGTGGTATCATAAAACCACATTGTTAAACCATTGATTTTACTAACCTCACATCCGGAAGCGTCGCGCAGCACCTCTTGACGGATCGTCCGGCCTCCCCTTATAAGCCACCCTGTTCGCGGGCGGTCACGTCCGCGTTCGTTTTTGCGGGTTCTGCTCTCGGGCGGCTCCCGCAAACCAAGCAACAAAAAACGCCCGGCGGCAACGTATCGGGTCCCAAACGAAAGAGTTTCATCATGTCAACCTTCGTTCAGAAGCCTGCAGAGGTGGAGAAGAAGTGGATCCTCATCGACGCCGAAGGCCTCGTTGTGGGTCGCGTCGCGACCATCATCGCCAACATCCTGCGCGGCAAGCATAAGGTCACCTACACTCCGCATGTCGACGACGGCGACAACGTCATCGTCATCAATGCCGAGAAGGCCGTGCTCACCGGCAAGAAGTACACCGACAAGAAGTACTACTGGCACACCGGCTATCCCGGGGGCATCAAGGAGCGCACCGCGCGCCAGATCATCGAAGGCCGCTTCCCGGAGCGCGTTCTCGAGAAGGCTGTCGAGCGCATGGTTCCCCGCGGTCCCCTCGGCCGTCGCCAGATGAAGAACCTTCGCGTCTACGCAGGCACGAACCATCCGCATGAAGCCCAGCAGCCGACCGTCCTCGACGTCGCCAAGCTGAACACGAAGAACGTAAGGAGCGCCTGATCGTGGCCGACCTCTCCTCTCTGAAAGAACTTGGCACGGTCGCGGAAGCCAGCAACGCTGCTCCCGTTCATGTCAAGAAGATCGACGCCCAGGGCCGCTCCTACGCGACCGGCAAGCGCAAGAACGCCGTTGCCCGCGTCTGGGTCAAGCCGGGCTCCGGCAAGATCACCATCAACGGCAAGGCCTACCCCGAGTATTTCGCACGTCCGGTTCTGCAGATGATCCTGCGTCAGCCGATCTTCGCGGCGGCTCGTGACGGCCAGTTCGACATCGACGCCACGGTTGCCGGCGGCGGTCTCTCCGGCCAGGCCGGTGCCGTTCGTCACGGCATCTCCAAGGCGCTGACCTATTACGAGCCGGGCCTGCGCACCGTGCTCAAGAAGGGTGGCTTCCTGACCCGCGACAGCCGCGTCGTCGAGCGTAAGAAGTACGGCAAGGCGAAGGCCCGTCGTTCGTTCCAGTTCTCCAAGCGTTAATCGCTTCGGATCTCGGACCATGGAAAAGGCGGGGCTTCGGCTCCGCCTTTTTCCGTTTGGGGATGTGGGCCGGCACGGCAGCCGCCGTGATTTCCGAGCCTCACGCCATGCTTCTACCGCGTGGGATCGCCGGGCTCCTACCGCGCGGGATCGCCGGCGGCGTCAGCGATCGGTCCCGTCGGCAGCGTCGGCACGATCGGAAGCTTGTCCAAAATCGCGGCAACCACGAGTGTGGCACCGGACGCGGTGAAATGACGGATATCGGCAAGATAGGGCAATCCGGCCGATGTCAGAGCACAGGTGTCGCCGGCTGACGGATTGCAGAACTTTTCCTCCGGAAACACCTTGATCGTCCGAGGGCTTGCCACAGCGTCGAGCACGGCACGGCTCCGCGCGCTGTTCTGGACGAAGTCGGCATAGGCGATCGTCACCTCCGGTTGCGCCACTCCGGCCAGCATCTGCTTCATGACCGTCTCGATGACGGGCGCGTCAGGTTGCGGATGGGGATAGACGAGAACAACACGACGGCCAGACGCCTCGATCGTTGCGATCGTGTCGTTCAGGCGCTGCCTGATCTCGGTCGGCACCTCATCCCCGGCGGACCGGATCACTCCGTCGATCTGGTATTCGGGATAGGACATGAACTTGACCCATGACGCCGCCATCACGACGGTGGTGATATCCGGGGTAGCAAGGATCTGCTCGAGCGCACGGGTGTTGAACTGGCTGCAATGCGCGCTCTGTTTGACGGAGGGAACCGATACGCCGGGAAGCGGAGCACAGTGGCCATGGGAGAGCTGCTGCAGGCTTATCCCGCGCACATCCAGTTCGCTTGCAAAAACCCTTGATAGGGATGCGGAGATGGAATCGCCCCAGATCGCATAGGTCACCGGATGGTCCGGGTTATGGAGACAGTCTTTCAAGGGGAAGACGGGAAGATCCATTTCGGCGGTATACTGGCACGCCTTGTTCCACTCGCTCTCGCGAAGCATCGCGGTGACCGCCGGCGGCAGTCTCCACGGCAGACCCTTGGTAACATTCCCTGCAACGCTGACCGACACGATGAGCACCGCCAGGGAGCCGATGAGGATCCGCAACGTCTTCCAGCCGATCCGCCGGGCACCGCTGCGCGTTCGGAACGGCTGCTCGACATATCGCCACGACAGAACGGCAACCGCGAGCGCCCCGAACGACAGGGCGATCATCACCGGCAGGCCGGGTTCCGCCGCGTTGCGAATGCGCGCAAAGGCAAAGACCGGCTGGTGCCACAGGTAGAAGCTGTAGCTGACGAGGCCGAGCCCGACGAACGGCGGCAAGGACAGGAGACGCGCGGTGAGGGTTCCCTGAATCCCGAACACGAGCAGAAGGCCGGCCCCGACAACAGGCCAGACCGTCAGAAATGAAGGCCACGCCTGCTGCGACGTCGGCACCAGGATGGAGAGGAGGACGAGCACGAGACCGGCCAGCGCCCCCACCTCGTTGGTGCGGCGGGATCGGGACGGCCCGACGAAGGAGAACAACGCGCCGGCCAGAAGCTCCCAGGCCCGGCTGCTCAGGAAATAGAAATTGATCGTCGGGAACGCTTCCACACCCACCAGGCAGACGGCGAAACTGAGGAGGCAAAGCCCGCCGATCGCGGCAACGAGCATGCCTCTCCTCTTTCTTGCAAGAAACAGGGCGAACACCGGAAACAGCAGATAGAACTGCTCTTCGACTGCCAGGCTCCAGGTATGAAGCAGAGGCGCGCGACCCATGTCCGGCGCGAAATAGCCCTCCTTCGTTGCGAAGTGGATGTTGGAATAGGAAAACAGGCTCGCCAGAAGAGACTGCGCATAATTCTTGAAATCCAGAGGGATCATCCACATCCACGCGAAGGGAATCGTGGCCGCCAGCATGACCAACAGCGCGGGCAGGATGCGCCGGACACGCCTGTCGTAAAATGCCCGCATCGAGAATGGCCCGGCGTCGAGGTCCCGGACGATGAGGGCCGTAATGAGATATCCGCTGATGACGAAGAAGATATCGACCCCGAGAAATCCCCCGGGAAGAAACGGCAGGCCCGCGTGATGGAGGACGACGGCGGTTATGGCGACGGCGCGAAGGCCATCGATCTCACGTCTATACAGCATTCCGTCCCATCCAGATCAGGCCCACATACATCGATATACCGTATTTTAGTCATATATGTCGATCAAGGCATTTGATCCGCGACTGCCCTTCCCGGTGCCGTTTCGGCCGCGCCGATCCGCCGACGGTCAACGAAAGTGGCTTGCGAGCGAAACCGAAATCCCGCACGTTCCGGCGCAACGCGCTTCGGAGTTTTCATGGCATCCAAGACCATCGATCATGCGATCACGGCCCCGTCGCTGAAGAGCGCTGCATCGGATCCGACCCATGCGGGGATCCTGTCCTTCATGCGGCGGAAATATACCAAGCGTCTGGCGGGGGCGGATGTCGTGGTTTGGGGCGTCCCGTTCGATGCGGCGACGTCCAACCGGCCGGGCGCCCGCTTCGGGCCGCAGGCCATCCGGCGGGCATCGGCCATCTTCGACAATGATCCGCAATATCCGTTCCAGCGCGACCTGTTTGCCGAGATGGCGGTGATCGATGCCGGCGATTGCCTGCTCGATTACGGGCATCACGCAAAGACGCCGGCGACGATCACGCGGGAGGCGGCGCGGATCCTCAAATCGGTGCCCTATCTGCTGACGCTCGGCGGCGACCATTTCGTCACGCTGCCGCTGCTGCGCGCACACGCCGCACAGCATGGGCCGCTCGCCCTCGTCCAGTTCGATGCGCATCAGGATACCTGGCCCGACGCGGAGGGTCGGATCGATCACGGCTCCTTCGTGGGCCGGGCCGTGCGCGAGGGGCTGATCGACCCCGCCCGCTCCATCCAGGTCGGCATCCGCACCCATGCGCCGGAGGATTTCGGCATTCGCATTCTCTATGGCGATGCGGTCGAGGAGATGAGCGCCTCGGCCATCGCCGACGACATTCTCGCCCACACCCAGGGTGCCGCCGCCTATCTCACCGTCGATATCGACTGCCTCGATCCGGCCTACGCTCCGGGCACGGGCACGCCGGTTTCAGGCGGATTGTCGAGCGCCAAGCTCCTCTCGGTGCTGCGCAAGCTTGTGCCTCTCGACATTCGCGGCTCCGACGTCGTCGAGGTCGCGCCGGCCTATGACCATGCCGACATCACCGCCATTGCTGCATCCACCGTCGCGATGTATATGCTCGGCCTGCGTGCGGAGCGGCTTGCCACTGGGCGATGATGCTTTCCGGCAGCGGTCGCCGCACTGTTATCAAACGGAATCAGGGGCGTGAGAGACTGAGTCCGGCGCACGCCCCAACCTCTTGAACCGACGGGACAAAGACATGACGGCTAAGATCTTCATCGATGGCGAACACGGCACGACGGGACTGCAGATCCGCGCCCGCATGGCCGACCGCAAGGATGTCGAGCTCCTGTCCATCCCGGAGGCCGAGCGGCGCAATGCGTCCCTGCGCGAAGACCTTCTGAACAGCGCCGACATCGCCATTCTCTGCCTGCCCGACGATGCGTCGAAGCAGGCCGTCTCCATGCTGTCCGGCAACAACGCCGTGCGCATCATCGATACCTCCACCGCCTACCGCGTCGCGCCGGACTGGGCCTATGGCTTTGCCGAAATGGATGCCGCCCAGGCGGACAAGATCCGCGCCGCGCGCCTCGTCGCCAATCCCGGCTGCTACCCCACCGGCGCCATCGGCCTCGTGCGGCCGCTGCGCCAGGCGGGCATCCTGCCGGAGAGCTATCCGGTCAGCGTCAACGCCATTTCCGGCTATACCGGCGGCGGCAAGCAGATGATCGCCCAGATCGAGGACCCCGCAAACCCCGATCCGATCACCTCGCCGGGCTTCCTCTACGGCCTGCCGCTCAAGCACAAGCATGTCGCCGAGATGAAGATCCACGGCATGCTCGGGCGCACGCCGCTGTTCTCCCCCTCGGTCGGCAAGTTCCCGCAGGGCATGATCGTGCAGGTGCCGCTGTTCCTCGACGAGGTCGGCAACGGCGCGACGCTGGAAAGCCTCCATGGCGCGCTCGTCGCGCATTATGCCGGCCAGTCGGTGGTCGAGGTCGTGCCGCTGGAGGTCAGCGCCGCATTGCCGCGCGTCGATGCCGTGGAACTGGCCGGCACGGACCGCATGAAGCTCTTCGTCTTCGGAACGCCCGGCGGCGAGCATGTCAACCTCGTGGCGCTGCTCGACAATCTCGGCAAGGGTGCCTCCGGCGCCGCCGTCCAGAACATGGACCTGATGCTGTCGGCCTGAGCCGGGAACCCTGTCGCGTCAACGACACCTCGCCTCGGCGCCCTTGCGGCACCGGGGCGTTTTCCTGTCCGGCCGGCGGGATGTTTGGACTTTCTCAGCCGCGCACGACGTCCGTTTCCAGCGGATACGCGCCGAAGAAGCCGCGGACGTGGGCGATGGCGAAGCCCAGCACGACGAGCGCGCCGCCCTGGTGCGCGACACCCCATCCGATCGGAACCTGCAGCAGCAGCGTCATGATGCCGATCGACGCCTGCACCAGCACCAGAGCGGCGAGAATGACGGCCCGCCTGGCATGGGTCGATCGCGGGGCCAGACGCAGGTTTGCGATCATGTGCCCGAGGACCATCGCCAGCAGAAGATAGGCGCCGCAGCGATGCACGAACTGAACCGTCTTCGGGTTCTCGAACAGGTTCAGCCAGGCCGGGCTTTGAAGGAAGAGGTCGCCCGGGATCAGGGCGCCGTCCATCAGCGGCCAGGTGTTGTAGCTCAGGCCCGCATCGAGCCCAGCAACCAGCGCGCCGAGATAGATCTGCACCAGCGCCATGAAGGCGATCGCGCCGGCGACCACATAGGAATAGCGCGTCGGCGGCGCGTCGTCCCGATGCGGCGTCAGACCGCGCAGGATCCACAGACAGGCCGAGAAGATCAGACAGGCGATGATCAGATGGGTCGCCAGCCGGTACTGGCTGACATCCGTGCGGTTGACGAGGCCCGAGGAGACCATCCACCAGCCGACGAAGCCCTGGAAGCCGCCAAGCGCCAGAATGCCGAGAAGCGGCAGCTTCTGCCGCCGCTCGATCCGGCCCGTCACCCAGAAGACGGCAAGCGGCAGGGCGAAGATGACGCCGATCGAACGGGCGAGCGCCCGGTGCGCCCATTCCCACCAGAAGATGGTCTTGAAGCCGTCGATCGTCATGTCGCTGTTCATCTGCGCATATTGCGGGATCTGCTTGTAGAGCGTGAACTCCTCTTCCCACTCGGCTTGCGACAGAGGCGGAACGACGCCGTGGATCGGCTTCCATTCGGTGATGGACAGTCCCGATTCGGTGAGGCGCGTCGCACCGCCGACGAGCACCAGCGCAAACAGCGCGAAGACGACGACGCCGAGCCAGATGCGGATCTGCCGGCGATGGCGGCTTGCGATATCGATGTCCCGCGTCGTTTTCTGCGTCATCATGGGGTTGGCACTGGTCATCGCACTGCTCCGTTCGCCTGCTGGCGGTCGCCGGGGACACGAAGGAAGAGATGTCCGCGGGGTCAGCGTTGATTTGCATCAGTCGGGCAGGCATGACAAGGAGTGCCTTTGCGGCATGCGGTCGCGGGCGATGCGTGTCCTGTCGTCCGGACCTGGAAGACGCAGCGGTTGGAGAGTTCGAAACAATGCCGGTACGCCTTCGCAAACTGATCGGGATGATCCTCCTCCTCGTGCTCGTCATTTCCTATGCGATCGTCGCCACCGTGATCGCCGAAGTCCGGCTCGGCGCCTCCCCCTGGTGGGTGCATCTCCTCTATTTCTTCTTTAGCGGCCTTCTCTGGGTGCTGCCGGCCATGCTCATCATCAAATGGATGGAAAAGCCCGGCAAGCGGTGAGACGATCGGGCGATGCTGAAGGGACAGGGACCACGCTGTTGAAGATCGCCGTCATCGCAGACATCCACGGCAATGCCGGAGCCCTTAAGGCGGTGCTGGCCGACATCGATGCGCAGGGCATCCGCACGATCGTCAATCTCGGCGACGCCCTCAGCGGCCCGATCGATCCTGCCCGCACGGCCGATCTTCTGATGGCGCGCGAAATCGTCTCGATCCGCGGCAACCACGATCGCGCCCTGCTGGCGGTGCCCCCCGGCGCCATGATCGCGACCGACCGCTTCACCCATGCGGCCCTCTCGGATCACCATTTCGCCTGGCTCGAAACCCTCCCGCCGACGAAGCGGCTGACCGATCACGGGCTCTTCCTCTGTCACGGCACGCCGGAGAGCGACCTCACCTATTGGCTGGAGGAGGTCTCGCCGCAGGGTCTCGTGCATCGGGCCGAGGCCGCGCGCATCGCGCGGTTTGCGGCCGGCATCGAGGAACCCCTCCTCCTCTGCGGCCACACGCATATCCCGCGCCTCGTTACGCTCACCGACGCACGCATGGTCCTCAACCCCGGCAGCGTCGGTTGCCCGGCCTATGCGGACGACCAACCGGTGCCGCACCGGGTGGAGACCGGAACGCCGCGCGCGTCCTATGCGGTGATCGACCGCGCCGCGGACGCCAGCCTCGACATCGCCTTCCGGCTCGTCGCCTACGACCATGCCGCCGCCGCGGCCCTTGCGGACGCGAACGGTCGGCCGGACTGGGCACGGGCACTGGCCACCGGCTGGATGTAACGTTTCCGCACATTTTAACCTGTCGATAACCCCGTCTGCGAATATCGCCGGGGAGCCGGGCGAATCCACGCAGCCTTAAGTGAACATCAGACGCTTTACAGGCTAGATGCCGCCAACGTGTTTCAGACGGAGGGCTCATTCGCGATGAATGCCCAGATCAGCGCCTACTCCCTCGACGCGCCGCGCGCCGCCCCCTATGGGCCGGTCGATCGCCGCCGCAAGACGGGCGACAAGACCGACGTCGTCCTGCCGCCGGATCTCGTCGTTTCGGTGCATGTCGCGCTGTCGGCGCTGGAAGAGGACTGGCGCCTGCTGGAGGCCTCGAACCGCGTTTCGATGCATCAGAGCTACGACTGGTGCGCCAGCTGGCTCTCGACCCATGTCGAGCGTCCGCTGCTGGTGCGCGGCCGGCTCGGCGATCGCACGATCTTCATCCTCCCGCTTGAGCTGATCCGCAACGGCCTGTTCCGCACGGCGCGCCTCATCGCCTCGCCGCACAGCAACATCAATACGGGGCTCTTTGCCGAGGATCTCGGCGGCCTGTCGCGCGAGCAGTTCGCCGCCGGCGTCATGGCCGGCCTCAGCGCCAAGCTCGCCGATGTCGCCGACATCGTCACACTCGACAAGCTGCCGCTCGAATGGCGCGGCGAAGGTCACCCGCTTGCGGCGCTACCCTCGATCCGGCACCAGAATTCCTCCTACCAGCTGCCGCTTTTCCCCGATTTCTCCGCCACGCTCGCGCAGATCAATGCGAAGCGGCGGCGCAAGAAATTTCGCGTCTCCGAGCGGCGGATGGAGAGCTATGGAGGCTACGACTACATCGTCGGCGAGAGCCTCGACGAGCGTCGGGCGATCCTCGACGTCTTCCTGATCCAGAAGGCGGCGCGGTTCGAAGCGCTGGGGCTGCCCAACGTCTTCCGGGATGCCGCGACCCAGGCGTTCCTGCGCGCAGCGGTCTCGTGCACCGGTACGGCCGAGAACCATCCGCTGGCACTGCATGCGCTGCGCCTGCGCGGCGATGGCGACAGTCGGATCGTGGCCGTCGCCGGCGTGTCGCGCAAGGGCGACCACATGATCTGCCAGTTCGGATCGATCGATGAAACGCTGGCTGCGGATGCCAGCCCCGGCGAACTCCTGTTTCACAGGATCATCGAGCGCGCCTGCGGCGAAGGTGTCGCGCTGTTCGATTTCGGCATCGGCGACCAGCTCTACAAGCGGTCGTGGTGCACGATCGAGACGCCGCTCTACGACATCGTCGTGCCGCTGACGCTGCGCGGCCGGATCGCGGCCGGCGTCCACCGCGTCCTCGTCCGGCTCAAGCGCGCCATCAAGGCGAACCGTCAGGCCTATGGCCTGGTGCAGCGGCTTCGCCAGAAACATCAGGGCAAGACAGCGCCGGAATCCGGCGCGTCCGACACGTCCGACGCGGACTGAAGCCGCGTCTCGGCAGCCTCAGGCGGCGCGACGGCCCGGTTCCGGCAATGGCGTGTTCGCGACGGGCCGGTCTGCAAGGCTCGCCTCCATGATCTGGATGCGGTCGTAACCGGCTTCGGCGAATTCCGTGATGATCTCGACCATGTCCTCGGCCGACACCGCGGGCACCGAGAAGATGATCTCGATATCGCCGGCACGCGCAAGGCGCGAGACCGCGGCCGCATCCGCATCCGCACAATCGACCAGAACGAGATCATAGGCGTCGGTCAGGGCCTCGATGATCGCCTGCAGGCGGTCGATGTCCTGCATGGCGAGCGCCGGATCGGCCGTGCCGCTCGGGACGATATGCGCATCCGAACCGCGATCGGCATGAAGGGCGTCCGCAAAGGGGATATCCTGCGCCAGAAGATTGGTGATGCCCGGAAGCCCGGTCGACATCGCCATCAGGCCCGTCGGGCAGCCGGATGCCGTGAGATCGATCAGCACGACGCGCCGCCCCTCCTCCGCGACCATCCGCGCAAGCGCCACCGTCTGGGCGGAACCGGCATCGCCCGTCGGCGAGACGACGAAGGCGAGCGGCACCTGATCGACGATCAGTGCGGCCGCGACGTTTTCCACGAAGAAGCCGTCGAGCGGTACCTCGGCCTCGGGGTGTTGCTCCTCACGATCCTCCTCGGCCGGAATGGCCGCAGCCGAAGCAACCGCAAGGTCGGGGCCGGCGGCGGCCGGACGTGCGATCTCGCGGCCGCCCTCGCCCGGCGCCGGCTTCTGCCGAAAGCTCCAGCCGCGCTTGGGCGCGGGAGCCGGCGGCAGTGGCGTCGGGGGGACCGGCTGCGTGGCAACGGCGAGCGGCACCGGAACGGCTGCGCCGACCGGACGCAAAGCGCGACCGCTGAACAGCTCCTGCAGCAGGATGACGACGCAGCTCAGCAGGAACGCGGCCAAGCCGGCGACGATGGTGATCGGCAGGATCTTCGGAAAACTCGCTTCCGTCGGCGCGACGGCGCTGGAGATCACGCGCGCGTCGGCCGGAGCCGCACTCGCGCCGGTGCGCGAGCTCGCCTCGCGATAGCGCGAAAGATAGGTTTCCAGAAGCTGGCGCTGCGCGGCGGCCTCGCGTTCCAGCGCGCGCAGCCCCACCTCGTCCTCGCCGGCCTTGGCGGATGAGGCCTTCAGCGTGTTCATCTGCTGGGTCAGCTGGCGCTCGCGCAGTTCGCCGACCTTCGCCTCGTTTTCGAGGCTCGCCAGAATCTTCTGCGTCTCTTCGCGGATCTGCGCGCGGATGCCCGTCAGCTGCGAACGCAGCGCCTTGATGCGCGGATGGCCTTCGAGCAGCGTGGTCGAGAGGTCGGCGATCTGGTTCTGGATCTGCGATTCGGATTCTTTCAGCCGCTGGATCATGGCCGAGCCCACCACCTCGTTCAGCGTATCGGCGCCGCGGCCGCTGGACAGAGCGGCGCGGACGTTCTCCGCTCGCGCCTCCGCTGTCGCCCGCTCTCCCCGCACGCGGGCAAGTTCCGTCGAGATGTCGGTCAGCTGGCGGGTGGCGAACGTGCCGGTGTCGCCGGAGGGCAGAAGGTCGGCGCTGGAGCGATAGTCCGCGATCTTCGCCTCGGCCGCCCGAACCTTTTCGCGCAGGTTGGCGATCTCGGGCTCCAGCCAGCGGCTGGCCTCTGTATTGGAATCGAGCTTCGCCCCGGCCTTCAGCGACAGATAGATCTTCGCCATCTCGTTCGGAATGGCGGCGGCGAGCGCGCGGTCCTTGGAGGTGAACTGGATGCCGATGACCCGCGATTTCTCGACCTGATAGACCTGCAGCTTTTCCTGGAATTCCTTCAGCACCCGTTCCTCGGGCGGCATGTCGAGCGGATTGCGCTTGAGGCCGAGCATGACGAGAATGTCGGAGATGGCGGAGGGATCGGCCGTCGGATCGAACTCCTTCAGCTCGTGCAGACGCATGTTGCGCGCCACCTGCTTGATGAGATCGACGGAGCGCAGCAGCTGAACTTCGCTCGAAATCCCCGGCTCGTCGAAGGATGTCGCGCTCGCAGCGGACGGCTGCAGGGTCATCGAGCTGAATTCCGGCTCGCGCGGCTCGATCAGAAGGCGCGCCTCGCTGTCGTAGCGCGGCGAGATCATGTGGGCTGCGGTAAAGGCAAGCGCCGCGACGGCCACCGTGGTCAGGAGCACCCGTGTCCGGCGACGCCAGATCGCCCGGAACAGACCGCCGAGATCGATATCAACATCCTGTTGATTGCCGCTAAAGCCTGACATCCACGCACCTGCACCCGAGCCCTGTTGGCGGCCACGGTAAACAAAGATGGTAACCCGAGCGTTAACGCCGCGCGCCAAGGCCTTGGGCCGACATTACTTTAGCACTCCCGGAAACGTTACCTTCCCGGGCCCGCCTTTACCGGCTGTTAACCCTAACAGATCGATAACACCCTTACGTTCATCCTTGAAACGCGAGAATCGCATGACCTTCGCACGATTGAAGTCAGGTCTGGCCTTGGGTATCGCCCTGCTGTCGGTGACGATGGCGGGCTGCAGCAGCTACGAGCCTGCGCCCCGGGCGTTCAGCGAAGCCACCATCCAGCCCTACCGGCTGGACAGCGGCGACCGCCTGCGCATCAGCGTGTTCGAGCAGGCCGGCCTGACCGGCTCCTACACCGTCGATCAGGCCGGCTACGTCGCCTTCCCGCTGATCGGCTCTGTTCCCTCGCGCGGCCATACGCTGAGCGAGATGGAGACGATGATCGCGCAGAAGCTGCGCGCCGGATATCTGCGCGATCCCGACGTGACGATCGAGGTCGATCGCTATCGCTCGGTGTTCATCATGGGCGAGGTCGGACAGTCGGGCCAGTATTCCTACGTGCCCGGCATGACGGTGCAGAACGCCATCGCCGTTGCCGGCGGCTTCTCGCAGCGCGCCAACCAGAGAACGGTGGACGTGACGCGCAAGATCAACGGACGCATCGTCACCGGACGGGTGTCGATCTCCGATCCGATCATGGCGGGCGACACCGTCTATGTCCGCGAACGGCTGTTCTGACATCATGCAGCCAGATCCCGTGCAGCCAGACCCCATCCAGCCAGAACCCGTTCAGCCGGAGCCCGTTCGGCCAGAGCCCATCCAGTCGAAACCGGCGTCCCAGACCCCTCTTCCGGCCGAGCCCCGGACGCAAGGCGGGCCGCTGCGGATCATCCATTGTTTCCGCTCGCCGGTCGGCGGCATCTTCCGGCATGTCCGCGATCTCGCGGCGGCCCATGCGGCCGAAGGCCATCAGGTCGGCATTCTCTGCGACAGCACGACCGGCGGCCCGCACGAGGAGCGGCTGTTCGAGGAGATCCATCCGCATCTGGCGCTCGGTCTCGTGCGCCTGCCGATCCGCCGCTCCATCGGCCCTTCGGATGCCAAGGCGCTGTGGACGAGCTACAAGGAACTGCGGCAGCTCGCGCCCGACATCCTCCATGGTCACGGTGCCAAGGGCGGTGCCCTCGCCCGCATGATCGGCACGGTCCTGCGCGTCAACGGCTCGCCCGTCGCCCGCCTCTATTCGCCGCATGGCGGCAGTCTTCATTTCGATCGGCGCACGTGGAAGGGCAAAGGCATCCTGGCGCTGGAACGCTTCCAGGAGCAGGCGACGGACGCGCTCGTCTTCGTCTGCAATTACGAGCGCGCCACCTACGAGGCGAAGGTCGGCCGCCCGCAGCCGCTGGCCGAAACGATCTATAACGGCGTCGAGGACGGCGAATTCCTGCCCGTCGAGCCGGCGCCGGACGCGGTGGATTTCCTCTATATCGGCATGTTGCGCGACATGAAGGGCCCCGACATCTTCATCGATGCGCTGGGCCGCACGGAGCGGCTTGCCGGCCGTCCGCTCAGCGCCATGATGATCGGCGACGGGCCGCAGCAGCAGGACTATCTGCGCATGAAGCTTCAGCGCGGGCTCGGGCGGCGCATCGGCATGCAGCCCGCCATGCCGGCGCGCGCGGCCTTTGCAAGCGCCCGCTTCGTCGTCGTTCCCTCGCGGGCGGAATCCATGCCCTATATCGTGCTGGAGGCCGTGGCCGCCGGGCGCCCCGTCATCGCCGCCCGCGTCGGCGGCATGCCGGAAATCCTCGGCATCGACAGCGCGGCGCTGGCCGAGCCCAACGACGCGCAGTCGCTCGCCAACATCATGCACCGCGCGCTCACCGAAGAAGGCTGGGCCCGCCGCACCATGCCCGAGCCCGAACGCTTCAAGGCCACCTTCTCCTCGGCCACCATGGCCGCCGCGATGATGCGCCTCTACCGCCGGCTGGTGGCCGACGCGAAAAGCTGAGCGACGCGCGCCTCCCGCAGCCATGCCAACGGAGATGCGTCGTTTTTCCCGCACAGATCATTGAATTAACTGTGCAAATTTCCTTAACCCATTTGCCAACCGGTTGCATTGTGGCCGGCCCTGTAAACGTTTCTTAGCGCCTCCCTGCTATGTCTTTGCGAGCCAATGGCAGGATGGGCAGCGTTATGAACCAGATCGAGAAGCCGGAAACCTTCGACCCCGAGGCCTTGCGCCGGCAGATCTCCGAGATCCGGACGATCGCACGCGACGAGGTGCGGCCGGTCGAGGAGCGCCGCGAGCTCAATCCGCTGGCGCGACGGATCGCGGCGCAGTTCCGCGCCGATACCTATTCGCCCGCCATGGTGCTCGGCTGCCTGCGGCTGTTCGAATTCGCCGCCCTCTTCGTCATCGGCTACATCATCACCGGCCTCTATGTGGCCCCCGCCTTCGATCGCTGGGTGCAGTATTGCGCCATGCTTGCGGCCAGCTCGGCAATGGCGGTGGTTTTCCTGCAGTTTTCCGACGGCTACCAGATCCCCACGCTGCGCTCGGTGTCGCGCGCGCTGCCGCGCCTGCTCGGCGCCTGGACGCTCGCCTTCGGCGCCATCACCATCATCATGTTCTTCCTGAAGACCGGCGAGAGTTTTTCGCGCCTCTCCTTCGGCATCTGGTTCCTCGCCGGCGCGGCCTTCCTCTTGGTCGAGCGCGCCTTCATCGCCTTTTCCATCCGGCGCTGGGCGCGCAACGGCATGATGGAGCGCCGCGTCGTCATCGTCGGCGGCGGCCAGCCCGCCAAGGATCTCATCCGCGTTCTGGAGCAGCAGACCGACAACGACATCCGCATCTGCGGCATCTTCGACGATCGCGACGAGCGCCGCTCGCCCAACATCATCGCCGGCTATCCCAAGCTCGGCACCTTTTCTGAACTGGTGGATTTCGCCCGTCTCGCCCGCATCGACATGCTGATCATCGCGCTGCCGCTGTCGGCCGAGCGGCGCATTCTCGATCTCCTGCGCAAGCTCTGGATCCTGCCGGTGGATATCCGGCTCGCCGCCCACGCCGCCAATCTCCGCTTCCGCCCGCGCAGCTATTCGCATCTCGGCCAGGTGCCGATGCTCGACATCTTCGACAAGCCGATCGCCGACTGGGACTCGGTCGCCAAGCGCATCTTCGACGTCGTCTTCAGCATCGTCGCGCTCGTGCTCCTCTGGCCGGTCTTCATCGGCGCCGCGCTCGCCGTCAAGCTCAGCTCGCCCGGCCCGATCCTCTTCAAGCAGCTGCGCCACGGCTTCAACAACGAGCCGATCGAGGTCTACAAGTTCCGCTCGATGTACACGAATATGAGCGACCCCAGCGCCCGCAATGCGGTGACCAAGGGCGATCCGCGCGTCACCCGCGTCGGCCGCTTCCTGCGGAAATCCTCGATCGACGAGCTGCCGCAGATCTTCAACGTGCTGCGCGGACAGCTGTCGCTGGTCGGTCCCCGCCCCCATGCCGTCGCGGCGCAGACCGCCGACCGGAACTACAGCGATGTCGTCGAGGGCTATTTCGCCCGCCACCGCGTCAAGCCCGGCGTCACCGGCTGGGCGCAGATCAACGGTTGGCGCGGCGAGATCGACAATGACGAGAAGATCCGCTTCCGCACCGCCTTCGACCTGCACTATATCGAGAACTGGTCGCTCTGGTTCGACCTGAAGATCCTGTTCCTCACGCCGATCCGGCTTCTCAACACGGAAAACGCCTATTGAGCGCGATCGTCGCCCCCTCCGGCGTGGACCGGCCGCAGCTCGCGGCGGTCGGGCTTCTCGGCTCGGCGGCGGTGGCCTTCGGCGTGTTTCTCCAGGGCTTCGTCATGGTGGAGCCCTCCCCGCACGAGCTCTTCGTGGCCGCGCTCATCGGCATCTGGGCGTTTTGCGGCCTGCGCCTCTCGCGGTTCACCGCGCCGCTCTTCACGCTGCTCGTGCTCTTCATGATCGGCGGCATGTTGTCGCTGACGATGATGGACGAGCTCGACGTCGCGCCGATGTATATGGCGGTCTCCGGCTTCCTCGCGATTACCTCCATCTTCTACGCCGCCATCATCGAGGCACGCCACGAGCGGCTGAAGCTGATGTTCCAGGCCTGGGTCTGGGCCGGCGTCTGCACGTCCAGCCTCGGCATTCTCGGCTATTTCGGGCTCATCCCCGGCGGCGAGGCTTTTACCCGCTATGATCGCGCCATGGGCGCCTTTCAGGATCCGAACGTCTTCGGTCCCTTTCTGGTCGCCCCTTCGCTCTATCTCATCCACGGCGTGCTCAAGGGCCGCCTGATCGACCTGCCGCTGCGCACGCTCGGCATCCTCGTCATGGCGCTCGGCCTGTTCCTGTCGTTTTCGCGCGCCGCCTGGGGGCTCTATCTGTTCTCGGCCTGCATGCTCGTCTTCATCCTGCTGCTGAAGGAGCGCACCGGCGCGTTCCGGCTCAAGATCCTCGTCATCGCGCTCGCCGGCGTGGTCTTCATGGTGGCCTCGCTAGTGGTCGCCCTGCAGATCCCCCAGGTCGGCGATCTGTTTTCCAGCCGCACGCAGCTCGTGCAGGATTATGACGGCGGTCATCTCGGCCGCTTCGAGCGCCACCGCTTCGGCTTCCTCTTGTCCATGGAACGGCCGCTCGGCATCGGCCCGATGATGTTTTCCAAGATCTTTCCGGAAGACGAGCACAATGTCTGGCTCAAGTCCCTGACCTCCTATGGCTGGCTCGGCTTCGTCTCCTATGTGACGCTGATCGTCTGGACGCTGTCGATCGGCTTCCGCTTCCTGCTGCTCGACCGGCCGTGGCAGCCCTATCTGATGATCGCCTCGATCGTGCTGCTCGGGCATGCCGGTATCGGAAATGTGATCGATACGGACCATTGGCGCCATTTCTATCTGCTCCTCGGGATCATCTGGGGTTGCGGCGCGCTCGAATACCGCTACAGCAGACGGTCGCAGGCACGGGGCCTGCAGAAGACGACGTCAGAAGGCGCAGCGGCCTGACACGCCACCGCGATCGAACATCATGACCACGCCGACCTCGAGCGAACCGAATGCGATCCAGGCGACCGACGCGTCTTCTCCCGACGCTTTCGTGCCAGGAGCTTCCGTGCCAGGAGCTTCCGTAACAGACGCCGATCGCGCCTCCCTGTCGATCCTGCAGGTGCTGGAGCCGTCCGGCGGCGGATCCGGCCGGCATTTCCTCGATCTCTGCCACGGCCTGTCGCGGCGCGGACATCGCGTCGAGGCGGTGTTTTCTCCCGTGCGGGCCGAGGAAAGCTTCGTGCGCGAGCTGAAATCGCTCGGGCTGCCCGCCATCCACAAGGTGGCGATGACCCGTTCGCCCGGCCGCGCCGATATCGCCGCCTGGAAGAAGCTGAACCGCATCATCTCCCGCGGCGGCTTCGACATCGTCCATGGCCACAGTTCCAAGGCCGGCGCGCTCGCCCGCCTGCGCCTGCCCGGCCGGCACGTGCCGCGCATCTATACGCCGCATGCCTTCCGCACGATGGATCCGACGCTCGGCGCCTCAGGCCGCAGGCTGTTCGGCTCGATCGAAAGCTTTCTCGGCCGGTTCTTCACCGACCACCTGATCTGCGTCTCGGACGACGAATTCCAGCATGCCCTCTCGCTCGGCATTCCCGAGAAACGCATGTCGGTCATCGTCAACGGCGTCGCGCAGCCGGTCAAGGACATGGCACTGACGGTGCGGGCGAGCTTCGGCATCACGCCGGAAACCTTCGTCTTCGGCTATGTCGGCCGGCTGTCGCACCAGAAGGCGCCCGAGCGTCTGATCGAGGCGTTTCGCCATGCGGCGTCGAAGCTGCCGGAGGCGCATCTCATCATGGTCGGCTATGGCGAGCAGGATGCCCAGATGCGTGCGGCGATCGCCGCGAGCGGCCTGCAGAGCCGCATCCATCTCACCTCCGCCTTCTCCGGCCCCCAGGCCATCCCCGCCTTCGACTGCCTCGTCATGCCGAGCCGCTACGAGGCCATGTCCTATGTGATGCTGGAGGCGGCGGCCGCCGGCCGGCCGATCGTGACCACCGCGATCGGCGGCGCGACGACCGCCGTCGAGGACGGCGTGACCGGCATCATCGTGCCCAATGACGGCGACGCCACCCGGCTTGCGAGCGCCATGGTGACCCTTGCCGAGCCCGCCGCCTATGCGGCCTTCCGCGCCGCGGCCGAGCATGCCCGCGCGCGCTTTGCCATCGATGTGATGATCGACAAGACCGAAGCCGTCTACCGGACGGTCCGTTCCCGCCGCTAGATCGATCTATCGCCGGAATCACATGCCGGACAGGCAAAAGCGCCTGCCGGAGGTCCGACAGGCGCTTTCTCGTTTCAAGCGGCAGGCCGCAAGCTCGCCTTGAAATCAATAGGGCGAATTGCAGATCCGGCGCGGGCCGTTATAGGGCTGGTAGCTGTTGTCATAGGCGCGATAGGACCGGTAGCGGGCCTGGCACCTGGCGATATGCGAATTGCCGCCATAGACCCGGCGATAGCCCGGTGCCGCATAGCGTGGCTGGCTGAGCGCGCCGCCGATGATCGCCCCGGCGGCAAGACCGCCCAAGGCAAGACCCAGGCCCCGATCGCGGCGGTAATAGCGGTCGCGATAGCGCCGATCGTAGCGGTAGCCCCGGTCGCCGCGCCAGTCGCCGCGGCGATATTCTCCGCGCCGGCCGCGCCAGTCTCCGCGATCCCAGCCCCCGCGCCCGTGGCGGCGGATGATATAGCGGTCGCGCACCTGCTGGACATCGGTGCTGGTCTGCACCGGCTCGACTTTCGGCAGCGGCATGGCGCTGACCGGCCCGATCCCGGAAAAGGCGGTCACGAGCGATACGAATGCGATGATGAGCTTTTTCATGGTGTCTCCTTCCGTGAAAGAAGACTTAGGACGCACGCGCCCCGAGGCAATATCCCGCACCCGCTCCGGGCATCACGATAGCGCGACTGCGGGGCACCCCAGCGGGGCACCCCAGTGGGGCACCAAAGCGCAACCAACCGGCCCATCCACCATTTTCTCGATCCCCCTCCATTTTCCCCTTGCACCTGCAAGCCTGAGAATATAGGCCTTCCCTCGGAACGGAATGTAGCGCAGCCCGGTAGCGCACTTGACTGGGGGTCAAGGGGTCGTCGGTTCGAATCCGGCCATTCCGACCATTTTTTCAAGGGGTTCCCCACCCCGCCTTCGGCTCTGGTCACTGTCCAGGCCGCGCCAGTTGGCGTCGTGCGTCTCCTCATCGTCAAGAATCGCATCGCCGGACGGTTGCGTTCTTTCGGACGCAGGACAGGCATAGGCAAAATGTGGGAGCGCGGCGAAGCGGCTTTGCCCGACGCTTGCCCTGTAAAGTTCATTTAAACCTACCGGCACCCGAGCCGCCCGGCATATTCCCGAATTGCACTTTGCCGATGACCGTGAGGACAGAGCGCAAGGCACTGGATCGAGAACCTCATCGGCTCGGCCAAGACCGATGACATCGAAAGCGGAGACGGCAAGGATACGATCGCCGATTTCCAGGACGGTCTCGATCGCATCGACCTGCGCGGCCTTTCGACCTTCGACAGCTTCGACGCGTTGATGAGCGGAACCGCCGCCCACGACGTCCCCGGCGGCGGCGCCTTCGACGTCCCCGGCGGCGTCGCCTTCGACGTCGCCAAAGGCGACCAGCTGATCGTCAAGGGCATCTCCCTGCAGGACCTTTCCGCCTCCGACTTTCTCTTTTGACGCTTGCCGACGGGATACAGACCCGCCGCCCCTACCCGAATGATCGGTTCACCCTAGGTTCATCCCTTGCCGTCTAATAGTAAGACTTACTTAGCAAGGATAACCCCATGACCAAGTTTACCCAGGTTCTCGGCGCTGCTGCCGTCGCCGCCGTTCTCGGCCTCACGAGCTTCACGACCGCGTCTGCCGCGCCGATCGCGCTCGCGCCGGTCCAGCTGACGACCGATGCGCAGGCGGTTCAGTACCGTCATCGCGACGACCGTCCCCGGTGGATCAAGCGTCACGATCGTCGCCACGAGCGCCGCATGGAACGTCGCGACGAACGTCGTGGCTACTGGCGCGGTCACCGCGGCTATCGCGAGGCCCGTCGTGGCTATCGCCGCCACAGCGACGGCTATTACTACGCACCGGAAGTCTTCCGTCTCGTCATTCGATAAGCTTGAAACCGGCCGTCGCCCTGCAAAGGGCGGCGGCTTTCTCTGCCGCGCCATCGCGCCTCGGCCGATGCGCCGTCCGCTCGCGCCTCAGGTCGGGCGGGACGATGAACCCGCGGCCCTCCTCCCCGGCCGCTCATGACCGTGGGATATCGCCGAGATGGCGGCGCCTCCACGGCTGCGCATGCTTTTCGTCAGACGCGCACAGGACCCTCTCCGTCATTCTCCTGTTCGGCGCCCATGAGAAGGAGACAGACATGCAGACGCTATTTCTTCACCTGCGCAAGGGCGACGTGATCGTCCGCGACGCGGAAGGACAGGATTTCGAGACGATCCTTGCGGCAAAGGATGCAGCGGCCGGTTCGCTCCGGGAAATCAGCGCCGAACAGCTGATTGCCAACCAGCGTCTGCTGATCGATTCCATCGAGATCCGCGACGCGCAGGATCGACTGCTGGCGACCGTGAACACGGACGAGACCATCCTGCCTCTTCTTCCCTGGCGCCTGCAAAAAGCCTGACGACAGCGCCCCGACACGAGCCCCTGGCTGCGACCGGCGCAGGCCTTGCGCGTTTGGCCGGCTTTCGAACGAAGGTTGCTGCCCGCATCAATGGCAATTGCTAACGTAAGCGCCATCGTCTAAGTTATGGCAAAATACCGATCCACATTTCTTGACATTTTTTCTAACTTCGATTGCACGCGCGAGCGCTTGTTTCCTTTCGATACACTTTCGAACCGCATCCGATGCAGCGACTGTTCTCTTCAAAAGCAGATCGCGCACGAACTTTGCCTTCTTGCGACGAGAACTCGAGCGTTCGAAGGCGAGTGACTGTCTATTTTTTCAAGAATATCACCATAGGGGAGGATCATCATGGGGCAGATCAGCAGCAATACGACGAAGACCGTGAACGGCGTCACCAATTTCTCGATCGGGAGCGATGCCTATAGCTGGGCCAACGGCTTCTATAACGTGTCGGTCTACTCCGACAACGTGGTGACCGCGACGTTCAATCTGTCGGGAAGCGATTGGGGCTTCGGGCTTCTCAGCGTTCTCGGCCGCACGAAGGTCGTCATCAACGACAGCGCCACCGGCGGCAATCGCTATATCGGCATCGTCGATCTTGCCAATGAGGGCGGCAATGTCGTGACCCTCAACAAGACGTCCGTCGATATGTTCAAAGGCAGTTCCGGCACCGACAAGATCACGACGGGCGCGGTCTATGTCGGCACGATCGCCCTCCAGGGTGGCGATGATGCGGTGATCACCGGCAAGGGATATGTCGAGATCATCGATGTGGGCAGCGGCAGGAACACGGTCCAGATCTCGGCGGGCGGAGACGGCGTCGGCTACATCCGGTCGGGTCAGGATGCCGACCGGGTCACCACGCTCGGCGAAACGGAAGTGGGCATCATTTCGACCGGCAGCGGAGCCGACCGGATCGTGACCTCCGGCTATTCGGATTTCATCGATTCCGGCCGCGGCAAGGACGTCGTCTCGCTCGGTGCCGGTGGCGCGCAATTGGTCAATCTGGGCCGGGATGCGGACACCGTCATCGTCCACGCGACCGACAGCTTCGTCACGATCGATGGCGGCGGAAATGTCTCCACGGCTGCCGATCTCGACAGCGATACCGTGGACTTCAGCGCGCTCGTCGCACGGATCGAAGTAAACCTCCTGAACGATGGAGGCGTCGTCCAGACCGGGGAAGGTTACTTCAAGCTGATCAATATCGAGAATGTGATCGGCAGCGGCAACAACGACACGCTGTTCGGCTCGAACGAGGTCAATATCTTCAGTGGCAATGCCGGAAACGACCGGCTGTTCGGCGGTTTGGGTGCGGACGATCTCACCGGCGGCGCCGGTGCCGACCGTTTCCTGTTCGAATCCGTGAAGGACTCGACGGTCGCCACGGCGGGTCGCGATACGATCTTCGATTTCTCTGGAACCGCGGGAGATCGCATCGACCTCTCGGTGATCGATGCCAGTTCGCTCCTGTCGGGCAATCAGGCGTTCAAGTTCACCGGTACGGCCGCCTTTACGGGGCAAGCCGGAGACCTGCGCTATGTGAAGCAGGCGTCTGACACCTATATCTATGGCGACGTCAACGGCGACAAGACAGCCGATTTCGCCATCCATCTGGACGATGCCGTCACCCTGTCGAAGGATTTCTTCATTCTCTAAGGGCCCTATTTTCCGAGGCCCTTATTCTCCGTGGCCGGGCGCGCGCGGCACAGGCAAGACAGCAAAACGCCGCCCAGTCGAGGCAGGAATGCCCCGTCTGGACGGCGTTCGTTCTTGCCGCGATTACGGCGTCGGGCAGGCTGCGCCGGAGGCAGTCGTCGTCGCACCGGGTGCGCAGGGCTGGTCGCCGGTCATCGGCGCGGTTCCCGTCGGTGCAGCACCGCTGCCGGCGCTCGTGCCGGTCGTGGTGGACATGGCGCCGGTCGCGCCACCGCTTGAACCCGAGGCCGGCTGGTCGCCCGTCATCGGTGCCATGCCGGGCGTGGTCGCCTCGGTGGAGCCGGCCGTCCCTGCCGTGCCCGCCGCGCTGCCGGCGGCTGTCGTGTTCGGCTGATCGCCCGTCATCGGGGCCGCACCGTTCGCAGCACCCGAGGCGCTGGTGCCGGTCTGTGCGACGGCCGTTCCGGCCAGGCTCAGCGCAACCAGCGCTGCGGTCAAATAGGTCTTTACCATGGGTCTCATCTCCTCTTCTTCACCAGGCTTTCTGCCGGCTTGAGGTCAGTTGAACCATGTCGAGGCAACCCTGTTCCCTCCGGCCGACGCATTCGCCCTGCTCGGAGAGCAACCGTCCGGAAACGGACGGAGAAACGCTAGAGGGAACGTTTTGGCGCATGACTCCGCGCTTAAACACAGCCGGGCCTAATCGGTCACGCGGCTGCGGAGATGAGGAGACATCGGGATACACGCGAAAGGGCGATCGTCGCCTGCCCCATCTCGCCGGCCCCATCTCGCCTGTCGTGACCACAGGCACGCGCCCTGCGCGCTTTCCCGCACCCCGCCCGAAGGCGGGATCACCGAACCTGGTCGAGCAGCCGCTTGCACTCCAAAAGGTCATAGAGCGCTTCCTGCAGCAGCGCGCGGTCCTCCTTGTTGACGGAGGTCTTGCCGACGGACACTTCGGGCATGTCGTCCCCGCCATTGTTGAAGGAGAAGAAGCGGCGGCTGGTCGGCATCTTGGCGCGACCGACGATCTGGTCCTCGTCCGCCATGCCGATCTTCGGCTGCTGCTGTGCCGGTGCCTCGTCATTGCTGGCGGCGGCCAGCGCCTCGACGGTGGCAAGGTCGCCGCTCGCGATCGCCGCGACAAATTTGTTACCGTTCATCTTCAGGAGTTTCTGCACGCCCTTGATGGTGTAGCCGTGATCGTAGAGCAGGTGGCGGATGCCCTTCAGCAGGTCCACGTCCTCGGGCCGGTAATAGCGCCGCCCGCCGCCGCGCTTCATCGGCTTGATCTGGACGAATCGCGTCTCCCAGAATCGCAGCACATGCTGCGGCAGGTCGAGATCGTCGGCGACTTCGCTGATCGTGCGAAACGCATCCGGGCTCTTGTCCATATCGTCCTCAATCACGCCATAGAGGTCACGCCCTATTGCAGGTCGTCACCGGGTGTCGCCACGTCCCGATTCGGGACGACGATGCGCTCTGCGATCCATGATCGCACAATCCGGCTGTCTTTCAACGGCTTAGACGAGGGTTTTCAACCGGAAAAAACAGAGGGGCCGGAATGAGCGCCTGAAGGGCACCGATCCCGGAGCGCTGCCCTTCTGCCGACACGGCGCCGAGAAGGTGCCTGCAAGCCGCCGACAAGCCGCCGAAATGGCGTCGGCAAGTGCCGCCGGGGGAGCGTCAGGGTATCGTCAGGGTGCGGGTGCGGCCGGCTTCTGCTTGGCCTTGCGGGCCAGATGCGCCTTCAGCACGCGCTGCTTCAGCACGTTGGAGGCCTTGAAGGTCATGACGCGTCGCGGCGAAATCGGCACTTCCTCGCCCGTCTTCGGGTTGCGGCCGATCCGCTCGTTCTTGTCGCGCACCTGAAACGTGGCAAAGGAGGACAGCTTGACGCTCTCCCCGCGAACGATGGCGTTGCAGATCTCGTCGATGACCGTTTCGACCAGTTCGGCGGATTCGGTACGCGACAGGCCGACCTTGCGAAAAACAGCCTCGGCGAGGTCTGCTCTCGTTACCGTTTTACCGCTCATGATCCCCCACCGATCTTCTGGAATATCGATTTCGGTGGAAGACTATTGCCGTTGACCACGTGGGTCAAGCGCTTCATTCCCCTGAGCTTTTCATCTACCAGCGAATGAGCACGGAGCCCCAGGTGAAACCGCCGCCCATGGCCTCGAGCAGGACGAGATCGCCTTGCTTGATGCGCCCGTCGGACGCAGCCTCGTTCAGCGCCAGCGGAATGGAGGCGGCAGACGTGTTGCCGTGCAGATCGACCGTGATGACGACCTTCTCCGGGGGGATGCCGAGCTTCTTGGCCGAGCCGTCGATGATGCGGCGATTGGCCTGGTGCGGCACCAGCCAGTCGATGTCGTCGGCTGTCGTGCCCGTGGCCTCGAAGGCCTGCTCGATCACGTCGGTGATCATGCCGACGGCATGCTTGAACACCTCGCGGCCTTCCATGCGCAGATGGCCGACCGTGCCCGTGGAGGACGGGCCGCCATCGACATAGAGTTTTTCCTTGTGGGCGCCGTCGGAGCGCAGATGCGCGGTGAGGATGCCGCGATCCGCCGTCGTGCCGTCGCCCTCGCCTGCCTCCAGGACCACGGCGCCGGCGCCGTCGCCGAAGAGCACGCAGGTCGTGCGGTCGTTCCAGTCGATGATGCGGGAGAAGGTCTCGGCCCCGATGACGAGGACGCGGCGCGCCAGCCCGCCGCGAATATAGGCATCCGCCGTCGCCATCGCATAGACGAAGCCGGAGCAGACCGCCTGCATGTCGAAGGCCGCACCATGATGCATGCCGAGGCGCGCCTGGATGTTGACGGCGCTCGCCGGAAAGGTGTTGTCGGGCGTCGAGGTCGCGAGAATGATGACGTCGATATCGGCCGGCGTCAGGCCGGCACGGTCTAGGGCCGCGCGTGCGGCAGCCTCACCCAGCGACGCCGTCGTCTCGCCGTCGCCGGCGATGTAGCGCTGCCGGATGCCGGTTCGCTGCACGATCCACTCGTCGGTCGTGTCGACTCTGGCTTCAAGGTCACGATTGGTCACCACTTGTTTCGGAAGCGCTGCCCCGAAACCGCGAACCACAGAACGGATCATGTCTTTGTCAAACCTCGCCACCGGCACCCGTCGGCGCCCCTTCGGGAGCCCGGGTCGCGCGGTATTTTTCCAAGTCGGTCTCGATCTTGGCTTTCAAACCATTGCGGACCATGTCGTAGCCGACATCGATCGCCGCTGCAAAACCTTCGGCATCCGCGCCGCCATGGCTCTTGATCACCACGCCGTTGAGGCCGAGAAACACGCCGCCATTGACCTTGCGCGGGTCCATCTTCTCGCGCAGCCGGTCGAAGGCGCCTTTGGCCAGTATATAGCCGATCTTGGCCAAAAGAGTACGCGACATCGCCGCGCGCAGATATTCCGCGATCTGGCGGGCCGTGCCTTCGGCGGCCTTCAGCGCGATATTGCCGGAAAAGCCTTCGGTCACCACGACATCGACGGTGCCGCGGCCGATATCGTCGCCTTCCACGAAGCCGAAATAGTCGATGCCGTCGAGATTGGCCTCGCGGATCAGCCGGCCGGCCTCCTTCACGTCTTCCTGGCCCTTCATCTCCTCCACGCCGACATTGAGGAGACCGATGGTCGGGCGTTCCATCTCGAACAGTGCGCGGGCCATGGCGCCGCCCATCAGCGCGAAGTCCATGAGCTGCTGGGCGTCGGCGCCGATCGTCGCGCCGACATCCAGAACGATGCTTTCGCCCTTCAGGGTCGGCCAGATCGCCGCGATCGCCGGGCGCTGGATGCCGGCCATGGTGCGCAGGCAGAAGACCGACATCGCCATCAGCGCGCCGGTATTGCCGGCCGAGACGATGACATCGGCCTCGTCGCGGTTGATCGCGTCGATCGCCTGCCACATGGAGGCCTTGCCGCGGCCGCGGCGCAGCGCCTGGCTCGGCTTCTCGTCCATGGCGATGGCGAGTTCGCTGGCGTGGAACGTGCTTGCCGCCTTGACCTTGGGATACTTCTCCAGGATCGGCAGGCAATCGGCCTCCAGACCGTAAAGCACGAATCGGATGTCGGGATGCCGCTCGAGCGCCTTGGCCGCGCCGGGGATGATGACCTGCGGACCATGATCGCCGCCCATCAGATCGAGGGAAATTCTGACCACGTGTTTCCTATCCTGCTGTCCGTTTCGTGCCCGCCTGCCCCGCGCGCGGCGGAACGCGCCGGCGATCGCTCATGGCGACACGGACTGGTCCTTAACCGTTCGCGCGGCAGAATGCGAGCCGGTCGCGCCATTCCCGCGGCCGGATTTCGTTAAAATGCCCGTTTTTCCCATAAGTCATACCTGAACCGCCCCTGAACGGGAGAAGACTCGCGTCTATTCAGTCCTTCTTCCAGTCCTTCAGGGCTGCGAACGGGTTCGGACGCTTGTCGTCCTTCTCGGTGCTTTCGATATGGCCGGGAAAAGCCGCACCCGGCTTTTTCGGATAGGGGTCGATCGCCATCGCCGCATGCTCGGCCACCGTCTGGCCGATGTCGATCGTGTCGCCGACGAAGATGTCGGGCGCATCCGGACCATCGGGATCGAGCACCATCTCGGCCGTCTCGGCCGTCAGGGCGCGGGCGAGCTTGGAGCCGTCCGGCACGAAGGTCGCCTCAACGGGTTCGTCGAGATGGCTTTCCACCGGCTCCAGCGTCACCACGCATTCCTGCACCAGATCCGCCATCACCCGGCCTTTGACCCGCACGCCGTCCTTTTTCCAGCGGGCGATTTGCAGCTCCGCCTTCAGGCTGCGGACCTCCGTCACGTTCCACTGCCGGGCAAGTGCGGCAAGGGCCGCTGCATCCGCTTCGAGCCGCAGGGTCGTCAGGCTGGCCGACAGCGTGCCGACCTTGACCGGATGGGAAAAAGCCGGGGCTTCGGCGGGCTTTGCCCCAGCCTGTCCTTGTGCCTGGCCTTGTGCCTGTACGGGTGTCTCTGCGGGAGGCTTCACGGGTCGTTCCTTTGCATCGCGTCTTTGGCCGTCGTGCGGTCCGGCAGCGCACCGGCATCAGCACTTGCATCAGTACCAGCACCGGGCGGGGGAACGGCAAGCGCTCCCGTCTCGACCGCGTCTTCGCCGCTCGCGCTGAGCGCCGCCTCGACGGTCCTCATATAGGCGGCGAGCGCCGCCATCGAGGGCGCGTCCGTCTGCGCCTTCGGATGAAAATTGCGCCGCAATGCGGCTTCGAGCGCCGGCCCGTCGCCCCGATCGAGCGCGTCGGAATAGCTTTCGAGCCGGCCGTAGAACATGGAGGCCAGCTTCTTCATGCGCTTGGGCACGCTCACATCGCCGACGCCGAGCTCGCGGATGGAGTGATCGACATCCTCGAAGAAGGCGTCGACGATTTCCTGGGCGATCTCCTGCCCGGCCCGGGCCGAGGCGCGCGTGCGGCGGAAGTAGAGAATCAGCACGGCCGAGACCATTTCGAACCGTCCCATGACGGTGTCGGGGACGTCCATGCTTTCGTAGAGCACGGGTTGGCGGGCCGCGGCCGTCAGACGCTCATACTGACGGGCGACGATGGCGGCGTTGCCGTTTTTTTTGCCGAACAGCCCGAAAAACATCATTAAGCCCAACTTTCCCCGCTTCAAACACGCTGAAACACCGGGGGCACGCGCATCGTCTTGTTGCATGATCGCGGAAGCTGGTTTACCGAAGCAGGCACGAAAAGCAATGGCGCATCTGCCGGCGTATCTTCAAGGGAGATGTCGTTGACGAGACGTTTTTTCAAGTCCGACATGCGTATTCTGAACCGCACGGGCCTCGCCGTGACGCTCTGCGCGGGCCTTCTGGCCGGCTGCCAGAGCACCAGCGATATGTTCGCCGTGTCCCAGACCTATAATCAGGGCTATGTCGTGGACCAGGAAACCCTGGCCCTCGTGCCGGTCGGCTCCAGCCGCGAGCAGGTCCTGCTCTCGCTCGGCACGCCCTCCACCACGGCGACCTTCGACAACGAGGTGTTCTACTACATCTCCCAGAAGCGCCGCCGCCCGGTCGCCTTCATGAAGCCGAAGCTGATCGACCAGAGCATCCTCGCCGTCTACTTCGACAAGGACGGCACCGTGTCCCAGCTTGCGCACTACACGCAGCAGGACGGCAAGGTGTTCGACATGATTTCCCGCACGACGCCGACCGGCGGCAAGGAGCTCACCTTCCTCAGCCAGCTGCTCAGCGGCAACGGCATCGGCAAGAGCATGGCCCGGTCCGTTCTCTCCTCCGACGTCGGCGGCCGATAGGCCGTCATCGTCCGGTCCCCTCGGGCCCGACGCCGAAGAGCATGCAAGACAGAGAAAACCCGCAGCGCCGGCCGGCCCTGCGGGTTTTTTTGTTTCAAGCGGCTTCAGGCTCCAGCGATTTCAGGCCCAAGCAAGTTTAGACCCAAGCACATTCGGGCCCAAGCAAGGTCAGGCAAGAACCGCCAGCAGCAGCAGCGCCACGATGTTGGTGATCTTGATCGCCGGGTTCACGGCCGGGCCTGCCGTATCCTTGTAGGGATCGCCCACCGTGTCGCCGGTGACCGACGCCTTGTGGGCCTCCGAGCCCTTGAGGTGGCGCTGCCCGTCCTTGTCGACGAAGCCGTCCTCGAAGCTTTTCTTCGCATTGTCCCAGGCGCCGCCGCCGGAGGTCATGGAGATCGCGACGAAGAGGCCGTTGACGATGACGCCGAGAAGCGACGCGCCGAGCGCGGCAAAGGCCGACGCCTTGGAGCCGGAGAGCGCCAGCACGCCGAAATAGACGACGATGGGCGCGAGCACCGGCAGCAGCGACGGCACGATCATCTCGCGGATCGCCGCCTTGGTCAGCATGTCCACCGCCCGCCCGTAATCCGGCTTGTCGGTGCCGGCCATGATGCCCGGCTTCTCGCGAAACTGCCGCCGCACCTCTTCCACGACGGAGCCCGCCGCCCGGCCGACGGCCGTCATGGCGATGCCGCCGAAGAGATAGGGGATCATGCCGCCGAAGATCAGGCCCGCGACGACATAGGGGTTGGAGAGATCGAAGGAGATCGTTCCGACATCGGCATAATAGGGATACTTGTCGCCATTGGCGGCGAAGTATTTCAGGTCGTTGGCATAGGCTGCGAACAGAACCAGCGCGCCGAGGCCGGCCGAGCCGATCGCATAGCCCTTGGTCACCGCCTTGGTGGTGTTGCCGACCGCGTCCAGCGCATCGGTGGACTTGCGCACCTCCGGCGGCAGATGCGCCATTTCGGCGATCCCCCCGGCATTGTCGGTGACCGGGCCGAAGGCATCGAGCGCCACGATCATGCCGGCGATGCCGAGCATGGCCGTGACCGCGATGCCGGTGCCGAACAGGCCGGCGAGCTGATAGGTCGTGATGATGCCGCCGACGATGACGATGGCGGGCAGCGCCGTCGATTCGAGCGACACCGCAAGGCCCTGGATGACGTTGGTGCCATGGCCGCTGACGGAGGCCTGGGCGATGGAATTGACCGGCCGCTTGTTGGTGCCGGTGTAATATTCGGTGATGACGACGATCAGCGCGGTGACGACGAGGCCGAGAATGCCGCAAACAAAGAGGGCGGCACCGGTAATCTCCTTGCCGTCGACCGTGCCGATGACGCCCCAGCCGACGGTGACCGTCGTCGCAAGCGCGAGCCCGACGATCGACAGGAGGCCGGTGACGATCAGGCCGCGATAGAGCGCGCCCATGATCGAGCCGTTGGAGCCGAGCTTGACGAAGAAGGCCCCGACGATCGAGGTGATGATGCAGGTGCCGCAGATGGCAAGCGGATAGATCATGGTGGAGGCGAGCTCCGGGCTTCCGGCAAAGAAGATCGCCGCCAGCACCATCGTCGCGACGATCGAGACGGCATAGGTCTCGAACAGGTCGGCCGCCATGCCGGCGCAGTCGCCGACATTGTCGCCCACATTGTCGGCGATGGTGGCGGGGTTGCGCGGATCGTCCTCGGGAATGCCGGCCTCGACCTTGCCGACGAGATCGCCGCCGACATCCGCGCCCTTGGTGAAGATACCGCCGCCGAGACGTGCGAAAATCGAGATCAGCGACGCGCCGAAGCCGAGCGAGACGAGCGAATCGATGACCTCGCGGTCGCCGGGGGCATGGCCGAGCCCGGCCGTCAGGACGAGATAATAGATGGACACGCCGAGCAGCGCGAGGCCCGCCACCAGCATGCCGGTGATGGCACCGGACTTGAAGGCGATGTCGAGGCCGGCGGACAGGCTGACGGAGGCCGCCTGCGCCGTGCGCACGTTGGCCCGCACCGAGACATGCATGCCGATGAAGCCGGCCGCGCCCGAGAGGACGGCCCCGATCAGGAAGCCGATGGCGGCCGTGCCCGAGAGGAGCACCCAGGCTGCGACGAAAACGATGGCGCCGACGATGGCGATGGTGAGATATTGCCGTGCGAGATAGGCCTGCGCCCCTTCCCGGATATAGCCTGCAATTTCCTGCATGCGGGCATTGCCCTGATCGGCAGCCAGCACGGACCGCGTCGCCCAGATGGCATAGGCCACCGAAACCAGCCCGCATAGAATTACGCCCAGTAGAACAATCATGTCGGATGTTTCCTCCCTTGAAAGGCCGGCAGGCATCGCCTCGCCAAAGCCCCGTCTCCGCCCCCGCCGCGCCTCCTCACGCAAAACGGGACCGTTGCCAGATTGCGGCGGCAGCATGGCAAGGTCAAGCGGGCTTCGCGTCGAGACTCCTGCAACTTGGAAAAGCCAACCGCTTGGGTTATCCTGCGGCGATGGTCACAGTCCTTCGACAGTTCGGCATGCGCTTCGTCATCTATACCGCCGATCACGAGCCGCCTCACGCGCATGTGGTCGGAGACGGGGAAGCGCGCATCGACATCGAGAGCCTTGCCGTGATCACGCAGGGGAATATGTCGGACAGGGACGTGCGCCGCGCGGTCGCCGTCATCGAAGACAACCGGCAGCTGTTCCTCGACACATGGAGACGATATCATGGCTGACGTTACCGACGCCGAACTGACAGAGGCGAAGCGCCGCTGGGAGGCGGAACGCGCCGAGCGGCCTGTGGCGACAGGCGTCCGCTTCGACGCGGCCTCCGAGCGGATCGTCGTGGATTTCACGAACGGCGCATCGTTCCTGTTTCCGGCCCGCGCCCTCGAAGGCCTGCAGGATGCGCCCGCAGACCAGTTGGCGGAGGTCGAACTTCTTGGGGAAACCGGACTGCACTGGGAAAGCCTGGATGTGGACTACACGATCGCGGGCCTGATGAGCGGCATCTTCGGAACGAGGGCTTTCCTGGAGGCGCAGCGCCGCGGCGGACAATCCCGCTCGCCGGCAAAGGTCGCCGCAAGCCGGGCGAACGGCAAAAAGGGCGGACGCCCAAAGACATCCGCCCCAAAACGAAGCCACGTAAAATCCTGAAAACCCTACTTCCGCACGTCCGTGCGAAACTGCCGGGCGATGCGGTCGAGGACGGCGTTGACGAGCTTCGGCTCGTCTTCCTCGAAGAAGGCGCGGGCGATCTCGACATATTCGGTGACGATGACGGCGACGGGCACGTCCTTGCGCTCGGTCAGCTCGAACGTGCCGGCGCGCAGGATGGCGCGGACGGTCGAATCGAGCCGCGACAAGGCCCAGTCGTCCTGCAGCGCCGCGCCGATCAGCGGGTCGAGCTTGCGCTGGTCGCGCACCACGCCCGAGACGATGGAGCGGAACCAGGAGGCATCCGCTTTCAGATAGGTGTCGCCGTCGATTTCCTGGCCGAGGCGATGCGTCTCGTATTCGGCGACGATTTCGAGCACGCCGGTGCCGCCGATATCCATCTGGTAGAGGGCCTGCACGGCGGCAAGACGCGCGGCGCCGCGCTGGTTTGCCTGCTTGAGCGGCGGCGTCTGTTCGGTCGGGGTGCTCACTGTTCGCCTCCGAGCTTGGCTTTCAGCGCGATCATCGTCAGGGCGGCGCGTGCGGCAAAGCCGCCCTTGTTGCCTTCCGACTTGCGGGCCCGGGCCCAGGCCTGCTCATCGTTCTCGACGGTCAGGATGCCGTTGCCGATGGCAAGGCTTTCGCTGACGGTCAGATCCATGATGGCGCGGCAGGATTCGTTGGCGACGATGTCGAAATGGTAGGTTTCGCCGCGAATGACCATGCCGAGCGCGACAAAGCCGTCATATTCGGTGGCGCCGTTGTCGATGCCGTCGAGGGCCATGGCGATCGCGCCGGGGATTTCGAGCGCGCCGGGCACGGTCACGACGTCATAGGTGGCGCCGGCATCCGTCAGCGCGGAGGTCGCGCCGTCGAGCAGCGCATCTGCCATGTCGTCGTAGAAGCGGGCCTCGACGATGAGGATATGGGGCTTGCCGCTTTCGGCCATCGGTTCACCTGTCTCGAGATAGACGCAAAAAGAAATGTGGAAATCGCCGGTCGCTTGGCCGGCAGAGGCACGGGTCAAACCACGGCGGGGCTGGAATGGCAAGCCTTTTCCATGCCGCCTGACGCAGGGCAGCTTTGCGATGCGCGCGATTCGCCTTTAAGAGGGAGATCATGCACACCATACCGACCCTCGAGACGAACCGCCTCATCCTCCGCCCCTATCGCCGCGACGACTTTTCCGCCTATGCGAACCTCTTTGCCGAACCGGAGGTCGTGCGCTTCATCGGCGGCGTGACGTTCTCGCGGGAACAGGCGTGGACGCGCTTCCTGCGGCAGGTCGGCATGTGGCACTATTTCGGCTTCGGCTTCTTCGCTCTGCAGGACAAGGAGAGCGGCGCGTTCATCGGCGAGGCCGGTTTCCACGATCTGCACCGTGTCATCCAGCCGTCGCTCGAAGGCACGATGGAAACCGGATGGGCGCTCTCTCCGGCCGCCCACGGCCGGGGCTATGCCACCGAGGCGGTGTCCGCCGCACTCCACTGGGGCGAGCGGACCTATCCGAAAGCGCGCCGCACCTGCATCATCGACCTCTCCAACACGGCCTCGCTGCGCGTCGCCGCCAAGCTCGGCTTTCGCGAGACGGCACGCACCGTCTATCACGGCGCGCAGGTCATTCTCTGCGAACGGCAGCTCTCCGACCGCCAGGCGGGAACGCCTTGAAAAGACGTCAGACGGTCTTCGCCGGGAAGTCTGCGAGCCGTGCGGCGTAGCGCGCCATCGTGTCCACCTCGAAATTGACGCGGTCGCCGGCCCGGCGCTCGCCCCAGGTGGTGACCTCCAGCGAATGGCGGATCAGCAGCACGTCGAATTCCGTGCCGTTGACGGCATTGACCGTCAGCGACGTCCCGTCGAGCGCGACGGAGCCCTTTGGCGCGACGAAACGCGCCAGATGTTCGGGAGCGTTGAGACGGAACCGCGTCGCCTCGCCTTCCGCCTCCACCGACAGGATCTCGGCCGTGCCGTCGATATGGCCGGACACGATGTGGCCGCCCAGCTCGTCGCCGATCTTCAGCGCCCGTTCCAGATTGATGCGCGCACCGGCCGACCAGCCGGCGATCGTCGTCAGCCGCAGCGCCTCTTCCCAGGCTTCCACCTCGAACCAGCGCTCGTTCGCCCCTGCCTCGGGCAGCGCGGTCACGGTGAGGCAGACGCCGGAATGCGAAATGGAGGCGCCGATGTCGATGGTGGCGGGATCATAGGCCGTGGCGACCCGCAGCCGGACGCCTTCATCGAGCGCCGTCACGCTCTCGACCTTGCCGATGTCAGTCACGATGCCGGTAAACATCAAGGGGTCCTCTCGTAGATATCCAGATGGTCGGGTCCAAAAGCCTCGCCAGACATATGCATGAATGACGCCGGCACAAGCCCGGGGCGGATCGGGGATGCGATCCCCTCCATGCCTATCATGGGCGTGCCGATCGTGGGCGTACCGGTGAACAGCAGCAGGCGATCGACCATGCCGGCATTAAGGAACGAGGCCGCGGTACGGGCTCCGCCTTCCACCAGCAGCGAGGACAGGCCCCGGCTGGCGAGCGCCGGCAGCAGCAGATCGAGCCGGCGCGGGTCCCATTCGAGCACCTCGACGCCCAGCACCGACAGCGCGTCGGCCCGGTCCTGCCGAGCCCGTGCCTCGATATCCCCGCCGTCCGACGACAGCACGCCGCCCACCGCGATGACCGGGACCGTGCGTGCCGAGCGCGCCAGCTTGCTCCCCGGCGGCAGCCGCAGATCGGCGTCGAGCACGATGCGCACCGGCGAGCGATCCTCGAGGCCCGGCAGACGCACCGTCAGCTCCGGATCGTCGGCCAGCGCCGTGCCGATGCCGACGAGGATGGCATCGGTGCGGGCGCGCAGATGCTGCACATAGGCCCGGCTTTCCGGCCCGGTGATCGCCACCTGCCCTTCTCCCGCCGCTCGCCCCCGCACGCCGATCATGCCGTCGCGCGACAGCGCCAGCTTCAGCGTCACATGCGGACGGCCGAGGCGCTTGCGCAGGAGATAGGCTTCGAGCGCGCGCTCGCCCTGCGCCGCCAGCACGCCCGTTTCCACCGAAATGCCGGCCTCGCGCAGCATGGCGATGCCGCGACCGGACACGCGCAGGTCGGGATCGACGACGGAGACGACGACACGGGCGATGCCGGCGCGGATCAGCGCCTCGGCACAGGGCGGCGTGTGACCGTGATGCGAGCAGGGTTCGAGCGTGACATAGGCCGTCGCGCCGCGGGCCGCCTCGCCGGCCTGTGCCAGCGCCTGCGTTTCCGCATGCGGGCGTCCGCCGGGCGCGGTGACGGCGGCGGCAATGATCCGGGGGCCCTCCGCGTGACCCTGCCCGGGGCCCTCCCCGGAGCCTTGCCCGTCATCCCGCACGATCAGGCAGCCGACCGAGGGGTTGCTGCCGGTCAAGCCGAGATTGCCGGCACCGACCGCGATGGCCTGCGCCATCAGCTGCTCGTCCGCCGGCACGCCGGAGGCTAGGCCGACGCCGTCCACGCCGATCCCATCGTCGGCCCCATCGTCGGCGGCATCGTCGTCCATCTGGTCGTCGGGGGGCGTCATGTCGGCGGTTCCGGTCAGGCGCCGGGGTCGCGGGCGATCTTGGCCGAGAGTTCCGCCATCACCTTCTCGAAATCCTCCGCATGGGAGAAATCGCGATAGACGGAGGCGTAGCGCACGAAGGCGACGTCATCGAGCCCTTTGAGCGCTTCCAGCACCTGCAGGCCGATTTCTTCCGACGCGATCTCGCTCTCGCCCGAGCTTTCCAGCCGCCGGACGATGCCGGAGACGGCGCGCTCGATCCGCTCGCGTTCGACCGGACGCTTGCGCAGCGCGATCTCGAACGAGCGCAGCAGTTTTTCCCGGTCGAAAGGGGCCTTCCGACCGGTCTTCTTCAGCACCATGAGCTCGCGCAGCTGCACGCGCTCGAACGTCGTGAAGCGCCCGCCGCAATCCGGACAGATGCGGCGGCGGCGGATCGCCGCGCCGTCTTCGGCAGGCCGGGAATCCTTGACCTGGCTGTCTTCCGATCCGCAAAAAGGGCAGCGCATGCCGTGACAGCCTTACAGGTAGCCGTACATCGGGAAGCGGCCCGTCAGCGCCACGACCTTGTCACGCACGCCGGCTTCCACCACCGCATTGCCCTCGTCGGAATTGGCGACCTTGAGGCCGTCGAGCGTCTCGACGATCAGGTTGCCGATCTCCCGAAACTCGGCTTCCTTGAAGCCGCGCGTCGTGCCGGCCGGGGTGCCGAGACGAATGCCCGAGGTGACGAAGGGCTTTTCCGGATCGAAGGGAATGCCGTTCTTGTTGCAGGTGATGTAGGCGCGTCCGAGGGCTGTTTCCGCCCGCTTGCCGGTCGCGTTCTTCTTGCGAAGATCGACCAGCATCAGGTGGTTGTCGGTGCCGCCGGAAACGATGTCGAGACCGCCGTCGACCAGGGTCTGCGAGAGCGCCTTGGCGTTCTTGACGATCTGGGCCGCATAGTCCTTGAATTCCGGCTTCAGCGCCTCGCCGAAGGCGACGGCCTTCGCCGCGATCACATGCATCAGCGGGCCGCCCTGCAGGCCGGGGAACACGGCCGAGTTGAACTTCTTGGCCAGGTTCTCGTCATTGGTCAGGATCATGCCGCCGCGGGGGCCGCGCAGCGACTTGTGCGTCGTCGTCGTGGCCACGTGGCAATGCGGGAACGGCGACGGGTGCTGCCCACCGGCGACGAGGCCGGCGATGTGCGCCATATCGACCATCAGCCAGGCGCCGACCTCGTCGGCGATCTCGCGAAAGCGCTTCCAGTCCCAGATGCGGGAATAGGCCGTGCCGCCGGCGATGATCAGCTTCGGCTTGTGCGTGCGCGCGCTTTCGGCGACCGCCTCCATGTCGAGAAGGTGGTCTTCCTCGCGCACGCCATAGGAGACGACGTTGAACCATTTGCCGGACATGTTGACCGGCGAGCCGTGCGTCAGGTGTCCGCCGGAATTGAGATCGAGGCCCATGAAGGTATCGCCCGGCTGCAGCAGCGCCAGGAACACGGCCTGGTTCATCTGCGAACCGGAATTGGGCTGCACATTGGCGAAGTTGACGCCGAACAGCTGCTTGGCGCGGTCGATCGCGAGTTCCTCGGCGATATCGACGAACTGGCAGCCGCCATAATAGCGCTTGCCCGGATAGCCCTCGGCATATTTGTTCGTCATGATCGAGCCCTGCGCTTCGAGCACGGCGCGCGAGACGATGTTCTCGGAAGCGATCAGCTCGATCTCGTGGCGCTGGCGACCCAGCTCCTTCTCGATCGCACCGAAAATATCCGGATCGCTGTCGGCGAGAGACCGGTTGAAGAAGACGTCGTTGGCGGCTGCATCGCTCATGATCAGGCTCCTATAGGGCGGTGGCACGGTGTTTATCTCCCTCGCATGCCAAGGGCAACCCGCGCCCCGCGTTTTGCGCCATTTGCCGCGGCGTCTGCGCTGTCGGTGGTGCGCGTGCTTCGGAAGACGCAATTGGTCGTGACCGTCAGGACGAAGGCGGACCCGCGAGCACGAGCGTGAGATCGATCGAGCTGACCGGCTCGTTCAAGCGACCGTCGGCAATCGCCACGATCGTTTCCAGAACGGATCCCATCTCGCGCATGACGTGATGGCTCCAGAAGCGTGCGACGTTCCAGCCATTTGCAGCCATGACGGCGTTTCTTGTCCGGTCGTAATCGCTTCCGGCATGCTGATGACCGTCCAGCTCCACGACGAGACGGATTTCCCGACAGGCGAAATCGGCGAAATATCGATCGATGGGCAGCTGCCGCACGAATTTGAAACCATTCAGCCGTCGCGCGCGCAACGCGCCCCAAAGCAGGCGCTCTGCATCATTGTCCACCTGACGCAGCCGCCGTGCCCGCGCCGTCGTCCGCCGGTCCGGCCCTCTCATGGCCCCTCCGCTCAGGGCTGCCCACCCAAATCTTCTGCCCGCGCGCGGGAAGAGCGGACGAGACTGCCTCGCTCCCGAAGAAAACGCAACCGGCGCCCCGCGTCTCTTCTACCCGTCCAAACGGGGAGAAGATGCCGGCA
>NZ_SLVH01000002.1:420062-702903 GCF_004342335.1 Rhizobium sp. PP-F2F-G48
GCGGGAAGAGCGGACGAGACTGCCTCGCTCCCGAAGAAAACGCAACCGGCGCCCCGCGTCTCTTCTACCCGTCCAAACGGGGAGAAGATGCCGGCAGGCAGATGAGGGGCGGACGCTTGCGAGAACCACAACCGTTGCGACTAGCCCCTCACCCTAGCCCTCTCCCCGCAGGCGGGGAGAGGGGACGTGCCCGACGCGGCGTTTCGATGTGCGTGGAAGCCGTGCCACACGTTCCTTCGCCCCGCAGGGGTGGAGAGGTGGCGGCAGCCGGATGAGGGGCAGCAACGCGTGCAGACGCCACCACCCACCAACAAAAACGGTCGCACCCTGTCCGGATCGGGAAGAGCGGACGAGACTGCCTCGCTCCTGAAGAAAACGCAACCGGCGCCGCGCGTCTCTTCTCCCCGTCCAAACGGGGAGAAGATGCCGGCAGGCAGATGAGGGGCGGACGCTCGCGAAAACCACGACCGTTGCGAACAGCCCCTCACCCTAGCCCTCTCCCCGCAGGCGGGGAGAGGGGACGTGCCCGACGCGGCGTTTCGATGTGCGTGGAAGCCGTGCCACAGGTTCCTTCGCCCCGCAGGAGTGGAGAGATGGCGGCAGCCGGATGAGGCGCGGCAACGCGTGCAAACGCCACCACCCACAAACAAAAACGGCCGCACCCTGTCTGGATCGGGAAGAGCGGACGAGACTGCCTCGCTCCCGAAGAAAACGCAACCGGCGCCCCGCGTCTCTTCTACCCGTCCAAACGGGGAGAAGATGCCGGCAGGCAGATGAGGGGCGGACGCTTGCGAGAACCACGACCGTTGCGAATAGCCCCTCACCCTAGCCCTCTCCCCGCAGGCGGGGAGAGGGGACGTGCCCTACGCGGCGTTTCGATGTGCGTGGAAGCCGTGCCACACGTTCCTTCGCCCCGCAGGTGTGGAGAGGTGGCGGCAGCCGGATGAGGGGCGGCAACGCGTGCAAACGCCACCACCCACAAACAAAAACGGCCGCACCCTGTCCGGATGCGGCCGTCGAAAGTCTCGCGTCCTTGACGTGTTACTGCGCCACGCCGCCGTCGAGGCCGCCGGTGACGGGTTCGATGCCGGCGGTGGTCTGGAGGGCCAGTTCCTGTTCGCCGTCCATCTGGTAGATGTCGTCGCGGAACTGCACGACGCCGTCCTTGGCCGCCCAGGCGGTGATGTACTTGAAATAGACCGGCACTTCGACCGCAAGCTTGATCGGGTTGTTCTGGCCCGAGCGGATGGTCGCCTCGATCTGCTGGCGGGTCCAACCGGGGGTGTCCTTCAGCAGCCAGGTCGTCAGGTCGCGCACGTTCTGGACGCGCACGCAGCCGGAGCTTTCAAAGCGCGCCAGCTTGTTGAACAGGCCCTGCGACGGGGTGTCGTGCATGTATTCGTTGTTCGGGTTGTGGAAGTTGATCTTGGTCGATGCCATGGCGTTGATCTTGCCCGGGTCCTGGCGGAACGTCAGGTTCGGGGCCTTTTCGGCGTTCCAGTCGATCGTTTCCGGCGAGACCTCGTTGCCCTGACCGTCGATCAGGCGAATGGCGTTCTTCTTCAGATATTCCGGATCCTTGCGCATCAAAGGCACGATGTCCTTCTCGACGATCGAGCGCGGCGCCGTCCAGTACGGGTTGAGGATGACCTCGTAGATCTTGGAATTGATGATGTGCGTCGGGCGCGACAGACGGCCGACGATCGCGGTGTGGCGCTGCACGACGCGGCCGTTGTCCACCGCCTCGATATAGGCTGCGGGGATGTTGACGACGACATGGCGCATGCCGAGATCGCCCGACATGGACTGCAGGCGCACGAGGTTGGTGTTCAGCTGCTGCAGGCGCACATTCGCCGAGATGTTCAGCGCCTTCAGCGAATATTCGCCGAGAACGCCATCCGGCGGCAGGCCGTGGCGGGCCTGGAAGCGCTTGACCGCGCCATCGACATAGCTGTCGAAATTGTCGGAGAGGCCGGCGGACTGTTCGAGGTCGCCGGCGGCGATCAGGTGCTGGCGCAGCGCCCGCACGGAGGGGTCGGAGACGCCGAGTTCCAGGCGCTGCGAGGGATTGACCTCGGGCCAGCCGCCGGACGACACGATCTGCTGATACTGGCCGATCGCCGTCTGCGTGTTGTAGATGGTTTCCATGCTGAAGATCGGCGTGTTGGACGAAACGGCGAGCGCCGTGCGCGAGGCCTGCGCGTCGAACTGATCGTCCCAGACGCCGCGGCGGGGCGCATTGATGATATCCCCCAGGGCGTCCTGCGCGAACGCGCCACCGGCCCAGGCGACAGCGCCGAGCGTGGCGGCGGAGCGCAGGAAGGCGCGGCGGCTATGAGCATCGATTCCGTTTTTCTTCGACATGATCCCTACCATCAGATGCTGCGAGGCAATTCCGCCCTCAGCGCTATCACGATTACGGTTAACAAAGCCAAACCCGCGCGCGGCGGGCGCTGCACCCCGGCGGAGCCGGTTCGCATCCTGCCCCAACCGGAACGGCCCCGACCAGACAGGCCACCAACCGGACCGGCATGCACATCGGCACGCTTCCGGCCCAAGGCACGTCATCTGGCGAAAGCCTCCGGCGCACAGATTCCGGCGTCAAAACCGTATGACCGACCCTCGTTGACAGGCCGGTTTTTCAGCGTTTTACGTCCCATATCAATATGGCCAAACGGTGTCACACAACCAGAGGGCAAGCGCGCCGACAGGCCGGGAAACAAGGCACTGCGTCCTTCCTGCAACAGCCACACAGCCGCGTTTCCCGCGGCCCGCGCGGGCGTCGCGGAGAGGCAGACGCGTCGCATTCCAGCGGGATCACGACCGTTGACAAGATCGTGTGCCGTCATCGTGTGCCGTCCCGCGCGCGCTGCACCCGCGCCATCCCGCTGCGGCTGCCGTGTCAGTCCCGCCTCCGGTTGGCAACGCGAAAGGCCGGGCGCCATCCCGCGCCCGGCCTTTTCGAGAGGACCGTTCCCAAAAATCGTCTTGCCCGAACCTTACATGCGATAGGCGATCGAGTCGTTCCAGAAGCGGTCGAGGCGCTGCAGCAGCTTGTTCATCTGGCTGAATTCGTCCGTGCCGATGCCGCCGACCTTGTGGATCGAGCCGATGTGGCGCTCATAGAGCTTGGCGACCGTTTCGGCGATGGCCTGACCGTCTTCCGTCAGGCTGATGCGGACCGAGCGACGGTCGATGCGCGAGCGCTGGTGGTTGATGAAGCCGAGGTCGACGAGCTTCTTGACGTTATAGGAGACGTTGGAGCCGAGATAGTAACCCCGCGACCGCAGTTCGCCGGCCGTCAGTTCGGAATTGCCGATGTTGAACAGGAGCAGTGCCTGGACGGCGTTGACGTCGCTGCGGCCCTGCCGGTCGAATTCGTCCTTGATGACGTCGAGCAGGCGACGGTGCAGGCGTTCGACGAGGTGCAGGGATTCCATGTAGAGCGAGCGGATCGCGTCTTCCTGCGGGTCCTTGTTGAGGATCGGGTTGCCGGCGGTGTTGGCGGAGGCGTGTGCCTTGAGCTTGCTGTTCATGATGGCGGTCTCTCTCTGTTTGGGTGGCGGTGGTTATGTTTTCCCGCCTTGAGGGAGACACTATCGAATACGTATAAAATTCTACTTAAACCGCAGCCTTAACATGAGCTTACCATTGACGACACCTGTGTCAGGGTGAATCAAACCTTGCAATTCGCCCCTTGCGCATACGCTGATAGAGGATAATGCCGCGGAACGTGACGAAGATCAGGGCTGCGCTGGCATGCAGGATGAGGATCAGCGGCTTGGCGCCGAAGAGCTCGGGATAGAAGCCGAACATGACGATTTCGGTCGCCGCCGCCACCACCCAGATGACCGGCCCCCAGGATACCAGCAGCCAGAGCCCCAGGGCCGCCACGGGATAGGCGACCGCCAGCGTGGTCGCGGCGACGCGCCAGGGCACGGTCAATAGATCGAAGCGGCCGGACCCGTTGAAGGAGTAGCCGATCAGCAGCGCCCAGTAGTTCAGGCCGAACCAGAAGCACGAGATCGCCACGAGCCGCAGGAAGACGCCGAACAACGTCTCCGTCACGGAGATCTTGGGAACATGAACAGAATCATCGGACATGCCGGCGACCATAAGCGCGGATGCCGGCAACTGCCAGAGGTGGTGCTGCCGCAGGTCTTGGCAGAGGAGGTTCTGCGAGCGGGGAATTCGAAAGCCTCGAGCGACCGCAGGCCGATGTCCGAAAGCCGGCCGCAAAGGCTTTCCAGCCGTCCGTTCGAAAAAAGAGCCGCTTTCTTTTCCCCGCGCCATTTTCCACGCATCATACTGGCCTCGTCCCGTTATCGGATGCACCGGAAGGCGTTCCGGCGAGGCGGGGCCGGTGCCGATTGTGAGGGGATGACGCACATCCTCATCGTCGGGCTCGCGAAGAGGCCGTCCGCCTTGGGACCTTTCATAAAGGCCTGCGGTGTGGCGATGTCATACAAAGAGGCGGCGATCGTTGAAACCGCGATCGTCCTGTGAAACCTGGCAAGGCGGCGGCAAGCCGCGCCGTGACTGCCGGACGCGCTCTCGGGTGAAGCCGAGGGAATCCTCTTCGAGACGGCCGGGCTGCGGGAAAAACCACCGAACGAGGCGCTGGAAGATGTCATCTTCCAACTTCTACTCCACGCGGCAGCTTCCAGCGCCTCGTCCGAACGACTTCTCCCCACGGCGCGTCCCGCGTGCGTGGCTCTCGGCGCGTCGGGGCGGATCGCGACGACCTCGAGGGAAGACACCGAGCAGCGTCTCCGTCACCGACCCTTTCAGACAGGTGCAGGACCATTGGACAGGGCAGCGACCAAGCACGCGATTGCCGGACCTGCTCGGCCGGACGAGTCGGGGCCTGTCGCAAGGCGATCGGCCGTCACGTCGGACCCGGCATGGCGGCGGGATCGCGGGAGCCATGCCGCACGGCATGGATGATGATTTCGGTCTCGGTGACCTCGTAGAAAACGAGATAGGGATAGGGCAAGGCGATCAGACGCCGGATCGTCGGATCTTCCGTCCGCGCGCCGGCAAAGGGCTGATCCGGAAGCTGCTCGATCAGGCTCTTGATCCGCAGCATGACGCGACGGGCACCTTGCGGTGACCGCATGCCGATATACGCGGCGACCTGTTCGAGGTCGATCATCGCCGGTCTGGTGTAGCGAAGCCTCACAGGCCGTGGGCCGCCCAGACGAGACGGATCTCTTCATCCGTGGCGAACGCGCCGCGGGCGGCTGCGCTCTTGGAGGCAGCGATCGCGGCCCGCTCCTCCACGCTCAGAGGGACAGGCTCCGACTCCTCGCGGGCGAGAAGCAGCATCGTCCGCGCGATCTCGTCCTGCAAGACGGCAGGAAGAGCGCGGGCGGCCTCGACGGCTTTTTCCAGAAGTTCGGTCATGCCCCATTATGCAGGAAATTCCGGCGCGGAAAAGCCGGCTCGTCCTGATGTCAGGTCTCCTGCGGAGGCGTCGGGGATCACAGAGCGGTGACCGATCGTCGGGTTGCCAAATGCTGGCTTTGCTAGTTGCGCCAAGGGGGGACGGATCCGCGGAGCCGGGACGAGACGTCGCACCCGGGATATTTTGCCTGTCCGTCGCATCGTGATAAATGTCCCCGACGGCTCCCCGCGCGCAAGCGCGAATTCCTTATGCCTCGTGCGCATGCGCGATTTCCTTATGCCTCGTGCGCAAGCGCGATTTCCTTTCCGAAAGATCCCTCTCATGACCGACAAGACCGACATCGTGGACCTCGTCACCGGACATCGCCGCATGCGCCGCAATCGCAAGGCGGACTGGACGCGGCGGATGGTGCGGGAGAACCAGGTGACGGTGGACGACCTGATCTGGCCGATCTTCCTCGTGCCCGGCACCAATGTCGTGGAGCCGATCGCCGCCATGCCGGGCGTCATGCGCCTCAGCGTCGACAAGGCGGTGGAGGCGGCGCGCGAAGCGGCCGATCTCGGCATACCCGCGCTCGCCACCTTTCCCAATGTCGAGATTGCGCTGCGCGACGACACCGGCTCCAACAGCCTCGAGGCCAACAATCTGATCAACCTGGCGACCAAGGCCATCAAGGCGGCGGTGCCCGGCATCGGTCTCATCACCGACGTGGCGCTCGATCCCTTCACCAGCCACGGCCATGACGGCATCCTGCGCCAGGGCGAAATCGTCAACGACGAGACCGTGTCCCAGATCGCCCGCGCGGCGGTGATGCAGGCCGATGCCGGCGCCGATATCATCGCGCCCTCCGACATGATGGACGGCCGCATCGGCGTTATCCGCCAGGCGCTCGATGCGGCCGGCCACCAGAATGTCGGCATCATGGCCTATGCCACCAAGTTCGCCTCGGCCTTTTACGGTCCCTACCGCGAAGCCATCGGCACCAGCGGGCTCCTGAAGGGCGACAAGAAGACCTATTACATCGACCCCGCCAACGGCACCGAAGCCCTGCGCGATGCCGCCCTCGACGTGGAGGAAGGCGCCGACATGATGATGGTCAAGCCCGGCCTGCCCTATATCGACATCTGCTGGCGCATGAAGGAGGCCTTCGGCCTGCCGGTCTTTGCCTATCAGGTCTCCGGCGAGTATGCGATGATCAAGGCCGCCGGCGCCAATGGCTGGATCGACGAGGAGCGCGTCATGATGGAAACCCTGCTCGCCTTCAAACGCGCCGGCTGCGACGGCATCCTCAGCTATTTCGCGCTCGACGTGGCCCGACTGCTGGCCCGCAAGGGATAGGCCCATGACGGACGCGCCCGACCCCACCCTGTCCTTTTACGAGCGCGAAGCCGAAGCCTATGCATTCCCATTGCAGAGAGAAACGCTCATTCCCATATTCAGGATATCGAATTGGAGACCGAGATGACCATAAGCCATGATGACGTTCGCTTTCCCAGTACCGACTGGCGCGCCTATCGCGGCGTTCTCAGCCGTCGGGTCATTGCGTTCTGCGTCGATTATCTGTTCGTCGCCCTGCTCTGGATCCCTGCGGCCGTGGTCGTGTTTTTTCTTGGCATCCTGACGCTCGGCTTCGGCTTCCTGCTCTATCCCGCGCTGTTTGCCATCGTCGCCATGCTCTATTTCGGCATCACCGTTGGCGGCCGCGCGCAGGCCTCGCCCGGCATGGCCATGATGGGGCTCGCGATCGCGCGCACCGACGGCCGGCCGATGGATTTCATGACGGCCATCGTCCATCTGGTGATCTTCTGGATCGCCAATGCGTTCCTGACGCCTTTCATCGTGCTGATCGGCCTGTTCACCGATCGCGGCCGCCTGCTGCATGACTTCCTGATCGGCACCGTCACCGTGCGCCGCGACAGCTATCCCCTGCGCTGAAGACCCTCGGCGCTGAGCTGGCGCCGACAGCGCTCTTGCGGACACACCGCAGCACATTCCGAGATGTTTTCGACCGGCCGCGTTAACGGCCGGTTGACCTTTTTCATTCTTGAGCCATGCTACTGCATGGTCCCTCAAATCGGAGTCGATTTCAGGATGAGGTTACGCCGCAGGTCTAAAAGTGCTACAGCGAACCGGAGTGCGTCATACAGGACGCGCGGCGCTGTCGCGCGATCCTATTGGTCATGAAGTGTGATCGCCGCCCCAGATGAACATGAACACCCACACCGCCCCGTCTCCGCAGTTCTACCTCACGGCACCGGCGGCTTGCCCCTACCTGCCGCATGAGATGGAGCGGAAGGTGTTCACCCATATGGTGGGCGAGCGGGCGCCGGAACTGAACGACCTCCTGACCCAGGGCGGTTTTCGCCGCTCGCAGAACATCGCCTATCGCCCCGCCTGCGAAAGCTGCCGGGCCTGCGTTTCCGTGCGCATCGTCGCCGGCGAGTTCAAGCCGACCCGCTCGATGAAGCGCGTGCTGGCCGAGAACACCGATATCGTCTCCACCGAATATCCGGCCGAGCCGTCGAGCGAGCAATATGCCCTCTTCCGCCGCTATCTCGACCACCGCCACCAGAAGGGCGGCATGTCGGACATGTCGGTGCTCGACTATGCGATGATGGTCGAGGACACGCATGTGAACACCAAGATCATCGAATACCGCCTGCGCGTCGAGGGCGACGGCATTGCCGGCCGGGCGAACGGCCCGCTGATCGGTGCCGCCCTGACCGACAAGATGGGCGACGGCCTGTCGATGGTCTATTCCTATTTCGACCCCGCCTTTTCCGACCGCTCCCTCGGCACCTTCATGATCCTCGATCACATCCGCAAGGCCCAGGACCGCGGCCTGCCGCATGTCTATCTCGGCTACTGGGTCAAGGGCTCGCGCAAGATGGACTACAAGACCAAGTTCCTGCCGCAGGAGCATCTGATGGCCCGCGGCTGGGAACGCTATGCCGGGCCGGACGGCGAGGATATGGCGGGCTAAGGCGGGTCGGCGTCCGACGGCGGATCGCCGACGGCCTCTCGCCCTGCTTCTTGTATGCGATCCTGCTTTTTGTTATAACGATTGTTATAACAAGGAGGTTTCCATGAACGTCACCATTCGCAAGATCGGTAATTCCGAAGGCGTCATCCTGCCGAAGGACGTGCTGGATCGCATGGGCGTGAAGGCCGGAGACACGCTGACCATCCGCGTGACGGATAACAAACTGGAGCTCACTCCGGAAACGGCGTCCTTTTCGGAGCAGTTGAAAGCGGCCCGGATCGGCATGGAAAAATACAGGAATGCGCTCAGAGAACTGGCCAAGTGACGGATTACAAATGGCTCTCCCGTGAGGCTATCGAGGCCATACACGACGAGCAAATCGCCGAACATGGCGGGTTGGCCGGCTTGAAGGATGAGAACGCCCTGGAAGCCGCGCTGGCGCGTCCGCTGCATAAGCACGCCTATGGCGAAGACGATATGTTCGTCCTCGCCGCCGCCTATCTGTATGGCGTTACCCGGAACCACCCCTTTTCAGACGGCAACAAGAGAACGGGCTTCCTCGCTGCCTTTACGTTCCTGTTCATCAATGGACAGCTGTTGAAAACCGAGGAAGCCATGGCCGTAGAACTCGTCCTCGGTGTGGCCTCAGGAGATATCGCGGAAGATGGGGCCGCAAGGTTCCTCAAGGATTATTGCGAGACCCTCCCCGCCTGACCGATCAGGTCGGGAGCGCGTCGCCCCCATCACACCCCTCACCCCCCGAACTTCCCGCTCCGCGGAAAGCCCTTGGGAACCACGCGGCCGGCCGTGCCGCGATCGGCGATCCATTCGGCGAGTTCGGCCGGCGTCTTGGTGAAGCTGCGGCCGGCGCTGTCGCTCCAGGTGAGGCCGTCGGCGAGCGTGAAGCAGCGGATGTCGGACACGCCGCCGTCCTTGTAGCGCTGCAGGCGCACGCCCTTGCCGCGCGTCATTTCCGGGATCTGCGTGAGCGGGAAGACGAGCATCTTGCGGTTTTCGCCGATGATCGCGACCTGGTCGCCCTTCGCGGTCACGACCATCTTGGCCTCGTCCGGCATGGCGACGTTGAGGATCTGCTTGCCCTTGCGGGTATTGGCGACCATCTCGCTCTCGGCGATGACGAAGCCGTTGCCGGCGGCCGAGGCGAGCAGCACCTTGCGGGCGGGATCGTGGACGAAGGCCGTCAGCACGTCCTGATCGTTTTCCATATCCACCATGATGCGCAGCGGCTCGCCATGGCCGCGCCCGCCGGGCAGCTTGTCGCCGCCGAGCGTATAGGCCTTGCCGCCCGTCGTTACGATCAGGATCCGGTCCGTGGTCGAGGCCGGGAAGGCGAATTTCAGCGCATCGCCCTCCTTGAACTGCAGCGTGGCGGTATCGGAAATGTGCCCTTTGAGCGCCCGGATCCAGCCCTTCTGCGAGAGAACGACCGTGATCGGCTCCTTCTCGATCATCGCCTGCTGGATGGCCTCGTCGTCGGTGTCCGGCGCATCGGCAAACAGCGTGCGGCGGCGGCCGAGCGCGGTCGCCTTGGCGAATTTTTTCTTCACCTCGCCGATTTCCCAGGCCACCGTCTGCCACTGCTTTTCGTCGGAGGCGAGCAGCGCGTCGATCTCGGCCTTTTCCGCCGTCAGGCCGGCGAATTCGGTGCGGATCTCGAATTCCTCGAGCTTGCGCAGCGAGCGCAGGCGCATGTTGAGGATCGATTCGGCCTGAAGATCGGTCAGCGTGAAGCGCGTCATCAGAGCCGGCTTCGGCTCGTCCTCCTCGCGGATGATGCGGATCACCTCGTCGAGATTGAGATAGGCGATCAGATAGCCGCCGAGAATTTCCAGCCGCCGCTCGATGGCCGCAAGCCGGAAGCGCGACCGGCGCTGCAGAACCTCGCGGCGGTGCTGCAGCCACTCGGTCAGGATATCGAAGATCGACATGACGCGGGGCACGCGGCCCATGGACAGGACGTTCATGTTCAGCGGAAAGCGGTTTTCGAGATCCGTCAGCCGGAAGAGCGATTCCATCATGATGGTGGGATCGACGCTGCGGCTCTTCGGCACCAGCACGACGCGCACGTCCTCGGCCGATTCGTCGCGCACGTCTTCCAGCAGCGGAAGCTTGCGGGCGATCAGCAGTTCGGCGATCTTTTCGATCAGCCGCGATTTCTGCACCTGATAGGGGATTTCCGTGACGACGATCTGCCAGACGCCGCGGCCGAGATCCTCGACCGCCCATTTGGCCCGCACGCGAAAACCGCCGCGGCCGGTCCGGTAGGCCTCGGTGATGCTCGCCGTGTTGTCGATGATGATGCCGCCGGTCGGAAAATCCGGGCCGGGCACCAGCTCCACCAGCTCCTCGATCGACGCGTCCGGCTTGCGGATCAGCAGCAGCGCCGCGTCGCACAGCTCGTGCGCGTTGTGCGGCGGAATGGAGGTGGCCATGCCGACCGCGATGCCGGACGAGCCGTTGGCGAGCAGGTTGGGGAAGGCACCCGGCATGACCACCGGTTCCTCGTCCTCCTCGTTATAGGTGGCGCGGAAATCGACGGCATCCTGGTCGATGCCTTCCAGAAGCAGCGCCGCGACCTCGGTCATGCGGGCTTCGGTGTAACGGTAGGCGGCGGCATTATCGCCGTCGATATTGCCGAAATTGCCCTGCCCGTCGACCAGCGGATAGCGCTGCGAGAAATCCTGGGCGAGCCGCACCAGCGCGTCGTAGACCGACTGGTCGCCATGCGGGTGGAACTTACCGATGACGTCGCCGACGATGCGGGCGCATTTCTTGAAGGCGGTGTTGGGGCGAATGCCCATCTCGCTCATCGCATGGATGATGCGGCGATGCACCGGCTTCAGGCCGTCGCGGACGTCCGGAAGCGCGCGGTGCATGATGGTGGACAGCGCATAGGCAAGGTAGCGCTCTTCCAGGGCCGCCTTGAGATCGACGGGTTGAATGTGATCGTCCCCGCCAGACGGCGGCAAAAGGCTCTGTCCCATGGGTCGTAGCTACCTCAACAAACCGTGAACATCAAGTTGTCTCGCCGGCGCTATCCCCAGCAATCCGCCGATGAGCGGGCGAAGGCGCGAATTAAGCCTGCCGCGAAATAATGCGGGGTACCGACCTGACATTTCCCTGACGCCCGCATATATTTCCGCCCCAATCGCCCTGGAGACATCGACCCCGATATCACAGGCTTTGCAAGGACCCAATGATGATGCAGTTTCCACGACTTCGCTTCCTGCTGGCAGGCGTCGCCTTTACCGCCCTCGCCTCTCCCGCCTTCGCGCTCGACGGCACGGATTTCGCTGCCAAGCTGAACGCGGCCTACGCGATCAACGGCGCGACGCTTGCCTATGAAGCGGTCGATGTCAACGACGACAGCGTGGTCCTGAAGGGCGCCAGCATCAAGAGCACGATGGAGAAGGCGGACGAGCTGAAGATCGGCGACCTCACCTTCGATGGCGTCGAGGAACTGTCGGATGGCGGCTATACGGTCGAGACCGTGGCGTTCCCCGATATCGACAGGACGGCCGACGGCGCCCGGCTCACCGCCAAGGACATCTCGATTGCCGGCCTGCGCATTCCCGCCAAGGCCGGAACGGGCGGCATCGACGACCTGCTCTACTACGAATCGGCCGGAACCGGCCCCGTGACGGTGGAGATGGGCGGCAAGACCGTGTTCTCGATCGAGAAGTCGGAAAGCAATCTGAGCCGCCAGGATGGCGACAAGGGCATCGATTTCGACGGCATCGTCAGCGGCGTCAAGGCGGACCTGTCCGAGGTCAAGGACGCCAAGGCGAAGATGGCGATCGACAAGCTCGGCCTGCAGAACCCGACCGGCGAGTTCACCATGGAAGGCAGCTGGGATCTGGCCTCGGGCGTGTTCGACATTCGCGACAACTCGTTCAATGTCGACAATGTCGGCCGCCTGTCGATCGGCCTCAATGTTTCGGGCTACACGCTCCAGCTCCTGAATAGCTTCCAGGAGGCCTTCAAGGCCGCCGAGGCCAATCCGAACAAGGAGGCCGCCAACCAGGCGCTCGGCCTGTCGGCCATGGGCCTCATGCAGCAGCTCAGCTTCACCTCGGCCTCGATCCGCTTCGAGGATGCCTCGATCACCAAGCGCCTGCTCGACTATTTCGGTGCGGAGCAGGGCGTGACCGGCGAGCAGCTGGCGCAGTCGATCAAGGGCCTTGCCCCGATCATGATCGCGCAGCTCAACCTTCCCGACCTGCAGAACGAGCTGACGGCGGCGATCAACACCTACCTCGACGCGCCGAAGAACCTGACGATCACGGCCGAGCCGGAAAAGCCCGTCCCCTTCCCGATGATCATGGGTGCCGGCATGGGCGCGCCGAACACGCTGCCGAGCGTGCTGGGCGTCAAGGTCACCGCCAACGACTAAGGCCATCCTCGGCCCTCTGAAACACCAAGCCCGCCGGTCTCCTTGCGAGACGACCGGCGGGCTTTTTCATGTCTAATGCCGGGTGCTGCGAGGCCGCGATCAGTGCGAGACGTGCGGCAGCGCCGGGGCGTCCGGCTTGTCGTGCACGGCGAAGCGGTCGAGCATCGTCGCACTTGCGGCGTTGAGGCCGATCACCTCGACGGGCACGCCGGAGCGGCGGAATTTGAGCACCACCTTGTCGAGCGCGCCGACGGCGGTGATGTCCCAGAAATGCGCGGCGGAGACGTCGATCGTCACGCTTGCGGGCGTTTCGGCGAAGTCGAAGGCGGCGATGAAGCTGTCGGCCGAGGCGAAGAACAGCTGTCCCTCGACGCGGTAGATCCGCCCGCTCGCATCGCCCGAGGGCACCACGCGGAAGAGCTTCGCCACCTTGCCGGCGAAGAATACGCCCGACAGCAGCACGCCGACGATGACGCCCTTGGCGAGATCGTGGGTCGCAACCACGGTCACGACCGTCGCCAGCATGACGACGGAGGATGGCAGCGGGTTCGTGCGCAGATCGAGGATCGACCGCCAGGAGAAGGTGCCGATCGAGACCATGATCATCACCGCGACCAGCGCCGCCATCGGGATGATGCGGACGATATCGTCGAGAACGAGGATGAGGAACAGGAGGAAGGCGCCGGCCACGAAGGTGGAAAGCCGCCCGCGGCCGCCGGAGGAGACGTTGATGACCGATTGGCCGATCATGGCGCAGCCGCCCATGCCGCCGATCAGCGCGGAGGCGATGTTGCCGGCGCCCTGGCCGACGCATTCCTGGCTCTTGTTGCTCGGCGTATCCGTCATGTCGTCGACGATCTGCGCCGTCAGCAGCGATTCGAGCAGCCCGACCGCCGCCAGCGTCACGGAATAGGGAAAGATGATCCGCAGCGTTTCCCAGGTCAGCGGCACGTCCGGCAGGCCGAAGACCGGCAGGCTGGAGGGCAGCTCGCCGAGATCGCCGACGGTGCGCAGGTCGAGCCCGCCGAAGACGGCGACCGCGGTCAGCACCGCGATGGCGACGAGCGGCGACGGGATGGCCTTGGTCACGTAGGGAAAGAGGTAGATGATGCCGAGCCCGATCGCGATCATCCCATAGGTCAGAGCGGGCACGCCGATGAGTTCCGGCAGCTGCGCCATGAAGATGAGGATCGCCAGCGCATTGACGAAGCCGGTGATGACCGAGCGCGACACGAAGCGCATCAGCCGCCCGAGCTTCAGGAAGCCGCCCGCGATCTGCAGGATGCCCATGAGGATGGTGGCGGCGAAAAGATATTGCAGGCCATGGTCGCGCACGAGGCTGACCATGACGACGGCGGTGGCGGCGGTTGCCGCCGAGATCATGCCGGGCCGGCCGCCGGTAAAGGCGGCGACGCAGGCGATGGCGAAGGAGGCGAACAGCCCCACCTTCGGATCGACGCCGGCGATGACCGAAAAGCCGATGGCCTCGGGAATGAGCGCCAGCGCCACGACGATGCCGGAGAGAATGTCGCCGCGAATGTTGGAAAACCATTCGCGACGATAGGTGGACAGTGAGATCATGGAGGGTACGTTTCGCAAACAGGAACGCACCAGCCGGGACGAGGTCCGAAGCGGTTATCAGGGCTGATGCTGTGCGTTGTCCGGCGGATCGGCGGCCGGAAGAGCCACCCGGGGATCACACCCGGGTCCGTTGTGATGGCGTTTCTTAGCCCGCAAAGGCCCGCAACGCAATGCCGAACTCCCCCCGCGTCCTTGAAACCGGCGAGGGTGACGGCTGCGGCAGCGAACGGAAAAGGGCGGCACATGGCCGCCCTTCATCGTCTCAGATCCCGATCCGCCTGACGCGGATCAATCCTTTTTCGGCTGCGGTACGACGCGGAGGGCGAGTTCGCGCAGCTGCGTCGGGGAGGCTTCGCTGGGGGCGTTCATCAGGAGGTCCTGGGCCTGCTGGTTCATCGGGAACAGCGAGATTTCGCGCAGGTTCTTGGCGCCGACGAGCAGCATGACCACGCGGTCGACGCCGAAGGCGCAGCCGCCGTGCGGGGGGGCGCCGTACTGGAAGGCGCGGTACATGCCGCCGAAGCGGTCTTCCACGTCCTGCTTGGACAGGCCGACCAGCTCGAACGCCTTGACCATCAGCTCCGGCGACTGGTTCCGGATGGAGCCCGACGCGATCTCGAAGCCGTTGCAGACGGCGTCGTACTGATAGGCCTTGATCGTCAGCGGGTCCTGGGTTTCCAGCGCCTCGAGCCCGCCCTGCGGCATGGAGAAGGGATTGTGGGCGAAGTCGACCTTCTTCTCTTCCTCGCTCCATTCGTAGAAGGGGAAGTCCACGATCCAGCAGAGCTCGAACCGGTCGCGATCGACGAGGTTCAGCTCCTCGCCGGCCCGCGTGCGGGCTTCGCCGGCGAACTTGTAGAACTTGGCGGGATCGCCGGCCACGAAGAAGCAGGCATCGCCCGCCTCGAGGCCGAGCTGGACGCGCAGCGCCTCGGTGCGCTCGGGGCCGATGTTCTTGGCCAGCGGGCCGGAGCCTTCGACCGTCTCGCCCTCGGCGCGCCAGAAAATATAGCCGAGGCCCGGCTGGCCGGTGGACTGCGCCCAGGCGTTCATCCGGTCGCAGAAGGCGCGGCTGCCGCCGGTCTTGGCCGGGATCGCCCAGACCTCGACCTTGGGGTTGGAGGCGATCATGTTGGCGAAGACCTTGAAGCCGGAACCGGCGAAATGCTCGGTCACGGCCTGCATCTCGATCGGGTTGCGCAGGTCCGGCTTGTCGGAGCCGTATTTGCGGATCGCGACGTCATAGGGAATGCGCGGCCAGTCCTTCGTGACCGGCTTGCCCTCGGCGAACTTTTCGAACACGCCTGATATGACCGGCGCCATCGTGTCCCAGACGTCTTCCTGCTCGACGAAGCTCATTTCCATGTCGAGCTGGTAGAATTCGCCCGGCAGGCGGTCGGCGCGCGGGTCTTCGTCGCGGAAGCAGGGCGCGATCTGGAAATAGCGGTCGAAGCCGGCGACCATCAGCAGCTGCTTGTACTGCTGCGGCGCCTGCGGCAGCGCGAAGAAGGTGCCGGGATGGATGCGCGACGGCACGAGGAAGTCGCGCGCGCCTTCCGGCGAGGACGCGGTGAGAATCGGCGTCGTGTATTCGGCGAAGCCCTCGGCGTTCATGCGGTTGCGCATGTCGGCGACGATCTGCGTGCGCTTGACGATGTTGCGGTGAAGCGTCTCGCGGCGCAGGTCGAGGAAGCGGTACTTGAGCCGCACGTCCTCGGGATAATCCGGCTCGCCGAAAATCGGCAGCGGCAGTTCCTTGGCGGCGGAGAGCACCTCGATGCCTTCGGCATAGAGCTCGATCTCGCCGGTCGGCATGGTCTTGTTGACCGTCTCGGCGGTGCGGGCCTTGACCCGGCCGTCGATGCAGATGACCCATTCGCCGCGCACGGCTTCCGCCGCCTTGAAGGCCGGGCTGTCGGGATCGACCACGACCTGGGTCAGGCCGTAATGGTCGCGCAGGTCGATGAACAGCACGCCGCCATGGTCGCGGACACGATGCACCCAGCCGGAAAGACGGACGTTCTGGCCGACATCGGTCTGGCGAAGGGCGGCGCAAGTGTGACTGCGGTAACGGTGCATGGGCGTGTCCTGGAACTGGCAAATGCCGCACGCGGGAGAACGTTTCCTTGTCCCGGCGGCGTCGAAATCGCGCGGAAAAGCGCATGACGGGTCCGATTTGTCAAGGCGGAGCCTGCCCGGAAGGCCCGATCTTGCACCGCGACCGGACCTGCGACACCCCCCGACGGCTCGCAAAGCAGGCGGGAAAGATGGACGCCGCAATTGCTGAACGGGCCGATCAAGTTTATGGAGGGGTCCTCCTCGCTTCCGGACGACATCATGCCCGCCCTCACCCGCCGAACGCTCCTCAAAGCCAGTGCCGCAACGGCGGCCTCCTTCGCGCTCGGCGCCGGCCTTGCCGCGCGTGCGGGCACCGCCGCACCTTTGACGCTCGACGCCCGGTTCGGTGCCGCAAGGCTTGTCGAAGGCGGCGCGGAGACACGGGTCATGACCTGGGCGCTCAGTGACGCGCCTTCGGCATCCGGCGACGCGCCTTCGGCATCCGGCGCACCGCCGATCCTGCGGATGAAACAGGGCCAGCCGTTCGCGGCAAAGCTTTCGAACAGCCTCGACGAGCCGACCACCGTGCACTGGCACGGGCTGCGCATTCCCAATGCCATGGACGGCGTGCCGGAGATGACGCAGCCTTACGTCTATCCCGGCGATGGCTTCGACTATGCCTTTACCCCGCCCGATGCCGGCACGTTCTGGTATCATCCCCATTGCAACACGCTGACCCAGATGGGCCACGGCATGACCGGCGTCATCGTCGTGGAAAATCCCGCCGATCCGGTCTTCGATGCCGAGATCGTGCTGAACCTGCGCGACTGGCGGCTCGGCACGGACGGCGGCTTCCTCGCGCCGTTCAAGCCGCGCGATGCGGCCCGTGGCGGCACCTATGGCACGGTGCGCACCGCCAACTGGCAGCGCGCCCCGCAGTTCGAGGCGCCGGCCGGCGGGCTGGTGCGGCTGCGGATCGCGGCCACCGACGTCACGCGCCTCTATACGGTCGGCATCGACGCGCCCGCCGCGGTCCTCGCGCTCGATTCGAATGCGCTCACGCTTCCCTCGGCGCTGGAGACGCTCGATCTCGGGCCGGGGCAGCGGGCCGACATCGTGGTGCGCATGCCGGATGGCGAGGGCGCGATCGTCACGCTCGGCAATCTGCGCGGCTCCAATCCCTGGACCATCGCAACGCTGGTCGCGCGCGGCTCCTCGCTGAAACGCGACCTGCGCGAGGCCGGGCCGCTCGCCGCCAATCCGATCGCGCAGCCGGACATTGCGGGCGCCCGGCGCATCCCGCTCGATGTCACGGCCACCGCCGAGCACAAGGCGGGAACAAGCCTCTGCGGCTCGCTCGGCTATACGTTCTGGGCGATCAACAAAGTGCCATGGCCGGGCGACACGCCGGACCCGATCGCGCCGCTGGCGGAGCTGAAGCTCGGGCAGAGCTACGTGTTCCAGATCGCCAACCGCACCCCGCATGCGCATCCGATCCACCTGCACGGGCTGACGTTCCACGTCCTCTCGTCCAACAAGCGCAGCGTGCTGCCGCCGCCGACGGACACGATCCTGCTGCAGCCGGACGAGCAGGCGGAACTGGCGCTCGTCGCCGACAATCCCGGCGACTGGATGCTCCACTGCCACATCATCGAGCACCAGAAAACGGGCATGTCCTCCTATCTCAGGGTCGTCTGAGACGGATCGGGGCCGGTGCGGAATCGCGGCTTTTTCGTGTCGCTCGGTTGACATCCCCGCACCAAAAGAGAAGAGAAGAAAACCCGCCTCCATATCCCCGGAGATCCGATGGACATTATCGATACGACTGCGGCGCTGCAGGCAGCCTGCGACACGCTGGCGACGGCACCTTATCTGACGATCGACACCGAGTTTCTGCGCGAGACGACGTTCTGGCCGCAGCTCTGCCTGATCCAGATGGCCGGCCCCGACATCGCCGTGATCGTCGATCCGCTCGCCAAGGGCCTCGACCTCGCCCCGTTCTTCGCGCTGATGGCCAATCCCGACATCATCAAGGTCTTCCATGCCGCGCGGCAGGACATCGAAATCATCTTCCATCTCGGCGGCCTCATCCCGCACCCGATCTTCGACACGCAGGTCGCGGCGATGGTCTGCGGTTTCGGCGACAGCGTTTCCTACGACCAGCTCGTCAGCCGCATCAAGGGCGAGCATATCGACAAGTCCTCGCGCTTCACCGACTGGAGCCGCCGGCCGCTGACGGACAAGCAGCTCGATTATGCGCTGGCCGACGTCACCCATCTGCGCGACGTCTACCACCACCTGAAAGCCGAGCTGGAGCGCGAAGGCCGCTCGCTGTGGCTGACGGAGGAGATGGCGGTGCTCGAATCGCGCGAGACCTACGACATGCATCCGGACGATGCGTGGCAGCGGCTGAAGATGCGGCTGAAGAAGCCGATCGAGCTTGCCGTGCTGCAGCGGATCGCCGCCTGGCGCGAACGCGAGGCACGGTCCCGCAACGTGCCGCGCGGCCGGGTGCTGAAGGACGACGCCCTCTACGAGATCGCCCAGCAGCAGCCGAAGGACGCCGAGGCCATGTCGCGGCTGCGCACGGTGCCCAAGGGCTGGGAACGCTCCAGCGCCGGCGGCGCCATCATCGAGGCGGTCAACGAGGCGCTGGCTCTGCCCAAGGCCGACATGCCCCGCCTGCCCCGCCAGAACCAGACGAGCGAAGGTGCCGCCGCGGCGATCGAACTGCTCAAGGTCCTTTTGAAGCTCGTCGCCGAGAAACAGGGCGTCGCCGCCAAGATCATCGCCAACAGCGAGGACATCGAACGCATCGCGTCCGAAGGCGAGAAGGCCGATGTCGGCGCGCTGAAGGGCTGGCGGCGCGAGCTGTTCGGCGAGATCGCGCTGAAGCTGATCAATGGCGACGTGGCGCTGCGCTTCGTGGACCGCAAGATCGAGACCGTCGAACTCTGATCGCAGCCGCCCGCGCCGGGCAGGACGGCCTTACGAATGCAGCTTTGCGCCCTTGATGATCTTGTCGGCGATCTTCTTGTCGGCATGCAAAGCGAGACCGACGATATTGGCGGTATCCGGTGCGAAATCCGCAAACACCGCCCGGTTGGCGGCGTCGTGCCCGGTGGCAAACATCTCCTCGATATAGAGCGACGTGCGGACCTCGCGTTGCAGCGTGCGGGCGAGAATCGTGCGCAGCAGGTCCGGCCCCGCCGACAGGACGATGACCGGCTGGACGCTCAACGCGTTGTAGACGTTGCCGGCCGCATCGCGGTAGGCTTCGCCGATCAGATCGGGCTTTGCGCCGACGATGCCGCTTGTCAGAAACGCGGTCACGTTCAGCTTCTGCCAGACGGCGAGATCCTCGCGCAACACGATGACGAATTTGGTATCGAACATGACGGCGAACTCCATTCTCGGCTATAGGGCGCCGGATGCACCCGATGCGTCTCTAGCCGATCGCGCGGGCGGCGATCTTGAACGTTCGTGCGGATCGCCGGTGACGGACCGCATCCGGATCGCGGAGGGCACCGGCATCGAGCGCATCGAGGCCGCCTTTCGCGGCAATGCCTTTGCGCCGCACAGGCACGACACCTATGCGCTGGGCCTGACGCTGCACGGCGTCCAGACGTTCCGCTATCGCGGCGAGGTGCGCTACAGCGCGCCGGGCAACATCATCGTGCTGCATCCCGACGAGGTGCATGATGGCGGGGCAGCGACGGAGGACGGGCTGCGCTACCGGATGCTGTATCTGCCGCCGGAACGGCTGATCGATGCGCTCGGCAGCCGGGATCTTCCCTTCGTGGCCTCGCCCGTGTTGTCCGACCCGTCGCTTGCGGCAAGCCTTGCGGATGCGATGCGCGATCTCGATGGCGAACTCGACGACCTCCACTGCGCCGAACTGCTCAGCGCGGTCGCCGACGGCCTGTCGCGGCATGCGCGGCGGGGGACCGCCGCGGGCGTGCGGATCGACGCGGCGGCCGTGCGGCGGGCCTGCGACTTTCTCCACGGCGCGCACGACCGGCCGGTCACCTCGGCGGATCTGGAAGCCGTGACCGGGCTCGACCGCTTCGCCCTCGCCCGCCAGTTCCGCGCCTGTCTCGGCACGAGCCCGCATCGCTACCTGATCATGCGCCGGCTGGAGCAGGCGCGCGCGCTCATCCGAAAGGGGCGTCCGCTCGCCGACATCGCGCTTGCGACCGGCTTTGCCGATCAGGCGCATTTCACCCGGCACTTCAAGACGGCGCATGGACTGACGCCCGGCCGCTGGGCCGCCCTGTCGCGGGGGTGAGGCCTCGATCGCCGCGATGGCGAAGCGCGTCCCTGCGCTTTCCCCGCGCTTGCCCTGCGCTTGCCCTGCGCTTGCCCGGATCGGGGCGTCACGCATCTGTCACCAAACCGTCGCGCCAACATCATCCGGCCCACGTACTCGCTGTCCCGTTGATTTCATGACCGAGGGCACCACGATGCAATTCCTAGCCACCGCGACACTGGCACTCCTGCTGGCCTCCACGGCCCAGATGGCGACGGCCCGGGCGGACGACCGTCCATTTCCGGCTAAGCTTGCCGGACAGGCCGTGCTGCCGGCCGACACCATCATCAAGGCGCCAGCCGATGCGCCGGAGCATCTGCAGACCTCCGGCAAGTTCACCACCGCGGATCGCAAGCGCGCCACGGCGCTCGCAACGGTTCCCGGCAAGGACGGCGTTCGGCCGACCGGGCTGTCGCTACCGTTCGACGGCCAGCCGATGCAGGGCTTTTCCGGCATCAAGTCGGTCGGCGACGGCACGTTCTGGACGCTGTCGGACAACGGTTTCGGCTCCAAGCTCAATTCGAGCGACGCCATGCTCATGCTCCACCATATCCGCATCGACTGGGCCGACGGCACGGTCACGCCGCTCGAAACGGTGTTCCTGTCCGATCCCGACCGGAAGGCCCCCTTCCCGATCGTCCTGGAGGGCGCCGCGAAGCGCTATCTCACCGGTGCCGATTTCGACATCGAATCGATCCAGCCGGTGGCCGACGGATTCGTCATCGGCGAGGAATTCGGCCCCTGGGTGCTGAAATTTACCCGCGACGGACACCTGACCGACGTGGTGCCAACGGTCTCCGAGGCGACGCCGGTGACGTCGCCGGACAATCCGGTCCTGACAGTGCCGGCCGATCCGTCGAAGCCGATGCCGGCCTTCAACCTCAAGCGCTCCGGCGGCTTCGAGGGCCTCGCCCTGTCGCCGGACGGCACGAAGTTTTACGGCCTGCTCGAAGGCCCGATCTGGACAGACAAGGCGACCGTCGAGCAGGCGGACGGCCACCCGGCCCTGCGCATCCTGGAACTCGACGCCGCCAGCAAGGCCTGGACGGGTCGCAGCTGGCTCTATCCGCTCGCCGCCGGCGGCGAGGCGATCGGCGATTTCAACATGCTGGACGACAAGACCGCGCTGGTGATCGAGCGCGACAATGGCGCGGGCACGCCCGACAAGGCCTGCGCCGACCCCAAGGCGCCGAAGCCCGACTGCTTTGCCACCCCGGCCAAGGTGAAGCGCGTCTACAAGATCGAGATGAGCGCGGCGAATGTCGGCAAGGCCGTGCGCAAGATCGGCTATATCGATCTGTTGAACATCGCCGATCCCGACGGCAAGAACCGGCAGGGCGGCACCAAGGGCGTCTACGGCATGCCGTTCGTCACGATCGAGAATGTCGACCGGATCGACGAGACCCATATCGTCGTCGGCAACGACAACAACCTGCCCTTCTCGGCCGGTCGCGCGCTCGACAAGGCCGACGACAACGAGTTCGTGCTGCTCGACGTGGCCGAATTCCTCAAGGCCGAATAGGGTCTCCACCGGTCTCGAAAACAAGGGGAGGACGGTGCTGCACCGTCCTCCCCTTTGTGTCTGAGACGATCCCCTATTCGAACCGGAACGCGATCCGCTTGCCGGTCTGCTTGGCCAACTGCTGCAGGCGGCCTTCCAGGCGTTCGCCGGCAAATTCGCTGTAGGCCGCGGGCACCACGAAATCGAGATCGGTATTTGCAGCGGCGGACGGCTTGATGGTGAGGTTGCGGACGACGCCCGGCATGGAGGCGGAGAAGAGATAGGCGACGCGCAGCAGCGCACCGAGGATCTTCGCCAGTTCCAGCATGCGCGCCGGGGTGATGGCCGACAGCGGGCTGGTGGCGCCGGTGTCGTTGAGGCCGTCATGCCGGTAGTAGTTGGCGAGCGCGATATAGGCGCGGCCGGCATGGGTGATGCCGGAAAAGGTGGAATGGGCGATGATATTGAGCGCCTGCAGGCCGCGATAATCGGGATGCGCGCGCCAGGAAATGTCGGCGAGCAGGCAGGCGGCCTGCCGGTAGCGGGCCTCTTCCTCGGTCTCCTCGACGCCGAAGGCCGGCAGCACCCGGCCCGTCCACTGTGCCAGCTCGCGGGCATGTTCGGGCGAACGGGCGCGCAGGATCGCGAGTTCGGAGGCGGCGGTGAGCAGCGGATCGGCATTGCGGGCCTGTTCGGACAGCAGCGAGAACAGGTAGCCCTCGCGCACGCCGAGCGCGGAGAACGAGATGCGGGCGGGCTTCAGCAGCGCGATCGTCTCCTGCAGCGCGATCGCGCCATAGGGCAGAAGATTGCGGCGGCTGCGGGAAATCGCCGCGAAGGCCGGGATCTTGATGTCCTTCGGCTCGATGACCTCCGGCAGGAAGCTCATCGCCTCGTCATAGCTCATCTCGTAGCCCTGCATCATGTGCAGCGGATAGTCGCTGAGTTCCATATGCAGCTTGGCGATGGAGCGCCATGTGCCGCCGACGGCGTAGAAATTGCGCCCGGCGCCGCGTTTCAGCACCTCGACGTTCTTCACCGTCTTCCGGACATAGGCGCGGGCCCGCTCCAGCGATCCCCCGGCATGTTCCGACAGGCGGATGCCGCCGAGCGGCAGGGTGATGCCGGTGCCGATGGTGCGGCCGACGACATCGACCAGCTCCAGCGAGCCGCCGCCGAGATCGCCGACGACGCCGTCCGGATCATGATAGCCGCTGACGATGCCGAGCGCGGAGAAATAGGCCTCTTCCTCGCCGGAGAGGACGCGGATCTTCTGGCCGAGGATCAGCTCGGCGCGGCGGATGAAATCGGGACCGTTGGAGGCATCGCGGGCCGCCGCCGTCGCCAGCACGAAGCCGGTGGAGGCGCGCGCCTGGGTCGCCAGCGCCTTGAAGCGGTGCAGCGCCTTCAGCGCCCGCTCGACGCTTTCGGCATCCATCTGGCCCGTGGCATCGATGCCCTTGCCAAGACCGCACATGACCTTTTCGTTAAAGAGCACGGCCGGCGAACGGTTGAGCCCCTCATAGATCACGAGCCGGATCGAGTTGGAGCCGATATCGACGACGGAAACAGGAGCGATGCCAGGCAAGCGCCCCTGAGCTTCGGATTCTACCATACGGGTCCAGCTTTACTTTCTGCGGTCGCTGTCCCAGCCGGCGATAACCTTGGGCGCACTCGACTTCAGGGCCTCGCCCCGGCCCGACAGGCTGGGATTGGTCATGAAATAGACTTGCGCATTGAACGGCTCGCTGTCCTTGGACACCGAGATCCGTCGCGAGGTGCCGTCCTCGAGAATTTCGTAGCTCTGCTGGTTATCGATGAGATTTGCCAGCATGATCTGCGACAGGACCTGTTCGTGCACGGTCCGGTTGACGAGAGGTACGAGGGTCTCGACACGCCGGTCCAGGTTGCGCGGCATCATGTCCGCCGAGCCGATATACACAAGCGCATGCTCGGAGGGAAGAGCGTGGCCGTTGCCGAAACAGAAGATGCGGCTGTGCTCCAGAAACCGTCCGACGATCGACTTGACGCGGATATTGTCCGACAGGCCGGGCACCTGCGGACGCAGGCAGCAGATGCCGCGCACGATCAGCTCGACCTCGACGCCGGCGCGGCTTGCCCGGTAGAGCGCATCGATGATCTCGGGATCGACCAGCGAATTCATCTTCATCCAGATCGACGCCGGGCGACCGGCACCGGCATGGACGATCTCCTCCTCGATATGCTGGAGGATGCGCGGACGCAGCGTGTGCGGCGAGATCGCCAGCTTCATGCCCGCCTCGGGCTCGCCATAGCCGGTGATGAAGTTGAAGATGTTCGCCATGTCGTGGCCGATCACGGGCGAGCAGGTGAAGAAGGACAGGTCGGTGTAGATCTTGGCGGTGACGGGGTGGTAGTTGCCGGTGCCGAGGTGGCAATAGGTGCGCAGCTTGCCCTCCTCGCGCCGCACGACCATCGACATCTTGGCATGGGTCTTCAGCTCGATGAAGCCGAAGACGACCTGCACGCCGGCGCGCTCGAGGTCCCGCGCCCAGCGGATGTTGGCCTCCTCGTCGAAGCGGGCCTTGAGCTCGACCAGCGCCGTCACCGATTTGCCGGCGTCGGCCGCGTCGATCAGCGCACGCACGATCGGGCTGTCGTTGGAGGTGCGGTAGAGCGTCTGCTTTATCGCAAGGACGTCAGGATCGCGCGCAGCCTGATGGAGGAACTGGACAACGACGTCGAAGCTCTCATAGGGGTGGTGAACCACCATGTCTTTTTCGCGGATGGCGGCGAAGCAGTCTCCCATGTGCTCTCGGACTCGCTCGGGAAATCGCGCATTGTAGGGCGCGAAGCGCAGGTCCTCCCGCGGCGCCTTGGTGATTTCCGACAGCGTGTTCAGCGCCAGCAGGCCGGGCAGAACGGCCACGCGGTTTTCCGGCACGGCAAGCTCCGAGATGACGAAGCGGCGCAGCTCCAGCGGCATTTCCGAATCGATCTCGATGCGGATGACCGAGCCGCGACGGCGGCGTTTCAGCGCGGTCTCGAAGAAGCGCACCAGGTCTTCCGCCTCTTCCTCGACCTCGATATCGCTGTCGCGAATGATGCGGAACGTGCCGGCGCCCTTGACGTCGTAGCCGGGGAACAGGCGGCTGATGAACATGCCCACCACGTCTTCCAGCGTGATGTAGCGAATGGTCGAATGCACGTCCGGCAGGCGCACGAAACGATCGAGCGCCACGGGCAGGCGCAGCAGCGCCGTCATCGGCTCGCGGCCGGAGCGGCTGACGAGCTGCAGGCCCATGGTGAAGCCGAGATTGGGAATGAAGGGGAACGGATGCGCCGGATCGATGGAGAGCGGGGTGAGGACCGGGAACATCGACTGGTCGAAGGTCGTCTCCAGCCAGGCCCGGTCATCGGCCGAGAGCGAGACCGGCCGCACGATGAGGATATCCTCCTTGGCGAGATACTGCTGCAGCACGGCGAGCGAGGCCTGCTGCTCCATCTGCAGCGTGTTGATCTCTTTCAGGATGTCGCCCAGCTGTTCGGCCGGCGTCTTGCCGTCCGGACTGCGCACGACGACGCTCTGGCGCACCTGCGCCTCGAGACCGGCGACGCGGACCATGAAGAACTCGTCGAGGTTGGCGGCCGAAATCGACAGGAAGCGGACGCGTTCGAGCAGCGGATGGGCGGTGTTGAGGGTTTCCTCCAGCACGCGGCGATTGAACTGCAGCCAGGAGAATTCGCGGTTGATGAAGCGTTCCGGGCTGTTCAGGAGGTCGATGCCGTCCTCGACGTTGTCCTTCGCCGTCGCGCTTTTCGAGGCGCCCGCTTTTTCGGCCGAGGTCTTATCGGCGGGCGCTTTGGCGGTCGCGGTCTTGTCGTTCGGGTTGGCCGGCGCGGTACTCGTCTTTGCCGCAGCTGTCGTCGTGTCCATGTCCCGCTCCCTCATACGCTTTTCTCAAAAGCTGCTAGACGAGTTTGACGACAGAACTGTGACAGTCAATCGTCCGCGTCCGGGATTTCCTGAGTATCCCCTGCATTACCAATTTTTTCAAGCACTTCGGCAGCCAGTGCGCGGTTGATCCGCGTCTGGCGGGCGAGCGCCAGCCGGTCCATCTCGGCCACCGCGCGATGGGCGGTTTCGAGCGAGCGCTCCATGCGGGCGACGAGATAGGCGATCAGCCTTTCGTCGGGGAAGAGCTGGCGATCGGCAAAGAGCTTCATCAGAACCTGGCCGAGAAGATCGTCGTCCGGCTCGCTGGTCTCCACGACCGTGACCGCCTTCAGGCGCGAGGCGAGATCCGGCAGGCGCACGCCCCAGGCGGCGGGCCGGCTGCGGGCGGTGACCATCAGACAGGTGCCGTTTTCGCGCACGCTGTTGATGACGTGGAACAGAGCGGTCTCGTCGAAGCCGCGCCGGTCGGCGTCCTCGAAGAGCACGGGGCCCTTGGCGGCGATCTCGGGCGCCTCGGTTCCGGGCTGGAGATCGATCGCGGTCGCGCCGCTCGCGCCGGCCCAGATGGCGGCGAGGTGCGACTTGCCGGACCCCGGCGGCCCGACCAGCACCACCACGGGCGACGGCCATTGCGGCCAATGATCGACGATCGCCACCGCCGCCTCCAGCGAGGGCGAGATGAGCAGGTCGTCGCGGCTGATCTGCGGCGCATGCCCCAGAGGCAGCGGCAACTGGTCGTCGCGGCGGTTCATGTCAGGCTGTGCGGCACGTTCGGCTGGGCCTCGATGGTCGTGTGCGTCGGCGGGCTGTGGTAGACGTCGCTTTCGAGGTAGCGCGCCAGAGCGAAGCGCACGAGGACGCCGAGCGCGGCAGCCGCGGGCACGGCCACGAGCAGCCCGACGAAGCCGAACAGCGAGCCGAAGGCGAGCAGCGCGAACATCAGCCACACCGGGTGCAGGCCGACGCTGCTGCCGACGAGTTTCGGCTGCAGAATGTTGCCTTCGAGGAACTGCCCCGAGAAGAAGATGCAGGCGACGACGATGACCCAGAAATAATCCGGCCAGAACTGCACCAGCGCCACGCCGACCGCCAGCACCAGGCCGACCATGGAGCCGACATAGGGAATGAAGCTGATGATGCCCGCGAAGAAGCCGATGAGCAGGCCGAAGTTGAGGCCGGCGACGGTGAGCAGGATGCCGTAATAGAGGCCGAGAATGATGCAGAGCGAGCCCTGCCCGCGCACGAAGCCGGCGATCGAACTGTCCATGTCGGACGCGATCTGGCGGACGGTGGAGAGCTGGCCGCGCGGGATCCAGCTGTCGACCTTGGCGACCATGCGATCCCAGTCGAGCAGCAGGTAGAAGGCGACGACGGGGGTGACGACGAACAGCGAGATGATGTCGAGCAGCGCAACGCCGGAGTTCCAGAGCTGCTGCACCAGCGTGCCGAGGAAACTTGCGCCCTGGGCCAGCAGGCGCGCCGAATTCTGACGGATCGCCGGCAACTGGCTCTGCAGCCAGTCCGGCAGGATTTCGGCATGGGGGCTTGCCAGAAAGTCCTGGAAGCTCGCGACATAGTCCGGGATCTTGGCGATGAATTCGGAGGCCTGCGTGAAGATGATCGGGATGATCAGCACCAGCGAAAGCGCGAAGACGACGATGAAGCCGACGAGAATGACGATGGTCGCCATCATCCGGCTCAGGCCCCATTTCTCCAGCCGATCGGCGATCGGATCGAGGAAATAGGCGAGCGCCATGCCGGCCAGGAACGGCAGGAGGATGGAGGAGAACACGAACAGGAAGGCGATGAAGAGGACGAAGAAGGCCGCCCAGAAGACGGCCTGGCGGCGAAGTCCCTTGCCGCTGAAAATGGTGGCCATCTGACGCTCCGATCCTGTTGACACCGCAGTGGCCCCACGGGGGCCCGGGGCTCGCTTCACCCGGGTTCTCTTGGGGCCCGGGGTCTTCCTGCAATGAGATAGGCTGGAGATAGGACGGTGCAAGGCAGCCGGTCAAGCGCCCGCGACTGGCTATCCCCGCGGCGTGAACGCGAGACGACCGGTCCGTGAGGCCGCATCGGGACGCGATCCGTGCGGGAAAAAGCCCCGTGGCGCCCCTTGTGCGCTTGCACTTGCCCGCACCACATGCCAATCGCAGGGCTTGAACGGGTGCGTGGAGAGCCAAACATGAGCCAGTCGGGAAAGAACGGTCTGACCTACAGCGATGCGGGCGTCGATATCGATGCCGGAAACCTGATGGTCGAGAAGATCAAGCCGCATGTCCGCTCCACCCGCAGGCCGGGCGCCGATGGCGAAATCGGCGGCTTCGGCGGCCTGTTCGACCTGAAGGCCGCGGGCTTCACCGATCCGGTTCTCGTCGCGGCCAATGACGGCGTCGGCACCAAGCTGAAGATCGCCATCGACGCCGACAAGCACGACACCGTCGGCATCGATCTTGTGGCCATGTGCGTCAACGATCTCGTGGTGCAGGGCGCCGAGCCGCTGTTCTTCCTCGACTATTTCGCGACCGGCAAGCTCGACCCCGACCAGGGTGCGGCGATCGTCGCGGGCATCGCCGCGGGCTGCCGGGATGCCGGCTGCGCGCTGATCGGCGGCGAGACGGCGGAAATGCCGGGCATGTATTCGGGCGGCGACTACGATCTCGCGGGCTTTGCCGTGGGCGCTGCCGAGCGCGGACAGCTGCTGCCGGCGGGCGATATCGCGGAAGGCGACGTCATCCTCGGCCTCGCCTCCTCCGGCGTCCACTCCAACGGCTATTCGCTGGTGCGCAAGATCGTCGGGCTCTCGGGCCTCGCCTGGGACGCGCCCGCCCCCTTCGACGCCGGCACGCACGGTGCGACGCTTGCCGACGTGCTGATGACGCCGACGCGCATCTATGTGAAGCCGTTGCTGAAGGTCATCCGCGAGACCGGCGGCATCAAGGCGCTCGCCCACATCACCGGCGGCGGCTTTCCGGAAAACATCCCGCGCGTGCTGCCCAAGCATCTCGCGGCCGAGATCGATCTTTCCGCCGTCAAGGCGCCTCCCGTGTTCGCCTGGCTGGCCCGCACCGGCGGCGTGGCGGCGACCGAGATGCTGCGCACCTTCAACTGCGGCGTCGGCATGATCGCCGTCGTCCCGGCCGATGTCGCCGACAGCGTGGCGGCGGCGCTGTCCGCCGAGGGCGAGACGGTGTTCCGCCTCGGCCGGATGATCGCCCGCGACGAGGGCGCGGCGGGCGTGGTCTACCAGGGAACGCTGGCGCTGTGAGCGAGACGCTCGTGAGCGGAACGGCGCCGCGCAAACGCGTCGTCGTGTTCATCTCCGGCGGCGGCTCCAATATGCTGGCGCTGAGCCACGCCTGCGCCGCGGACGATTATCCCGCCGAGATCGTCGGCGTGGTGTCGGATCGCGCGAGCGCCGGCGGACTGGCAAAGGCCGAGGCCCGCGGCATTCCCACGGCTGCCTTCGAGCGGCGCGACTACGCCGACAAGGCAGCCCACGAAGCCGCCATTCTCGATCATGTGGAAACGCTGAAGCCCGATCTCCTGTGCCTGGCCGGCTATATGCGGCTTCTGAGCGGCGCCTTCATAAACCGCTACAAGGGCCGCATCCTCAACATCCACCCCTCCCTCCTGCCCGATTTCCCCGGCCTCGACACGCATCGGCGCGCGCTCGACGCCGGCCGAACAGAGGCCGGCTGCACCGTGCATTTCGTCACCGAGGGCATGGACGAAGGCCCCGTGATCCTGCAGACGCGCGTGCCCGTGCTTGACGGCGATACCGCGGAAACACTGGCGGCCCGCGTGCTGACGGTGGAGCATCGCACCTATGCGCAGGCCCTGCGGATGGTCGCGGGCGGCGCGGTCAGGATGGGCGGCTGAGGCCGATCAAACCCCGGCTTCAAGATTCTCTGTAGGACACATGTTTGAACGCACTTCAGACTGGCGCGTTTGACGATTGCCGCTCATGATGAGCGTGGAAAGACTCAATCCGAAAGCACCGAGGAGAGCGCCTTATGCGGATACGCTTCAAAAAGATCATGGAAGGACCCGGTCCCTCGGAGGTCGTCATCGAGGTCCAGACCGTCGAAGGAACAGAAGAAATCATCGTCGATGCCTCCATTCTCAAGGATGGCGCAATCGACGTCGGTTCCGTCATATCGCAACGCGATGGCCAGTTTCTGATCGAATTGCCGCGTGAAGCCAGTTCGGGACGCATGCGGGCCTGGATCGGTGATGACGCCGTCGCAAAGGACTCCGTCGCCGCGTAACTTTGTTAAAGGCATATTTTGATGATTCTGATCGATCGCGAAATCCGTATTGCCTTAGCCGACAAATATGTGGAGATCACTCCGCTTCCAGACCTTGATGTGGCCGTTTCGTCCACGAGTATTGATCTAAAACTATCCGATACGTTCAAGACGTGGAAGAAGCTGCCGGGAACCACGATATCTCCCGGCAAGGCCGGGTATAGCTATACCCAGTTTTCGCAGCTTCAAGAATCGCACACCGGGTCGTTCAAGCTCGCACCCAACGAATTCGTGCTCGCTTGGACTCGGGAGAAGGTTTCAATTCCCTTCAAATCCCGGCTTGCTGCGCGTGTCGAAGGCAAGAGTTCGCTTGCTCGCCTTGGCATCAGTATTCACGTGACGGCGCCCATCATACATTCCGGCTTCATCGGGCAGATACAGCTGGAAATGTACAATTTCGGGCCCTACGAGATCGAACTCACTCCCGACATGTATGTCTGCCAACTCGTTTTCGAAATGACGACAGGAACGCCGGAGCGTGGATACTCCGGTATTTTTGCCGGACAGTCCGAATAAGCTATCGCAGGCTCTCCCGGTTCATCACCGCCCATTGCAGCAGCATGATCGTCTTGCCGTCGCAGATGTCGCCGGAGGCGATCATGGCCATGGCGGCGTCGAGGCCGAGTTCCACGACCTCGATGTCCTCGTCTTCGGAGGCGAGACCGCCGCCCTCTTCCACGCGATCCTCGATGTCGATGACGGCGGCGAAGCAGTGGACGATTTCGGTGACGGCGCCGGGCGACATATAGGCCTTGAACAGCGAGCGGACGGCACCGACGCGGTAGCCGGTTTCCTCCATCGCCTCGCGGCGGATCGCATCCTCGGGCGCATCGCCGTCGAGCAACCCGGCCGGCGTTTCCAGCATCCAGCCAGTGCCGCCATTGACATAGGTCGGCACGCGGAACTGGCGCACGAGCACCACGAGATCGCGCCGCGGATCGTAGAGCAGGATCGTCGCGCCATTGCCGCGATCATAGGTCTCGCGCTTCAGCACCTTGGCGCGGCCCTCCGCGTCCGTGTAGCGGAAGGTGATGTTGCGCAGGTGGTACCAGTTTTTAGAAAGCGTCTCGTCCTTGAGGATCTCGATCTGCGCGGTCTCGAACTTGGTCATGCAGGCTTTCTCGTCAGCGTGGTCGTGCTCTCAATCGCGGTCCCGTCGCGCTTCAGCCAGATGCGGTTGTCGTGGAAGGCGGCGCCGCCATAGGGCGCGACGCTGTCGGCACCGGTGAGCACGTTGATGCCCTCGCCGTCGAGATGGGCGCCGTTCGGCCAGAGGCCCTCGGCGATCACGACGCCGGGACGCGTTCCCCCGCCAAGGCGGGCGTGGAGACGGATCTCGCCCCTGACATTGCCGAGCCGGACGATATCGCCCTCGAGAATGGCAAGCCGGGCGGCGTCCTCGGCATGGATCATGACCTCGGGACGGCCTTCCTTCTGCACCGAGCCCGGCGTTTCGGCAAAGCTCGAATTGAGGAAGGAGCGCGCGGGCGAGGTCGCGAGGCGAAACGGGTGATCGGCGTCGGTGGCCTCGATCAGGTCGGCATGGTCGGGGTAGACCGGCAGGCCTTCGACCGGGCCGAGCATGCCCATGGCGGCCGGCGGGCGATTGGGCGCGGGCGTGCCGGTCCAGTCGGCACGGAAGCGGAAGCGGCCGTCGGCATGGCCAAAGCCTTCGATGAAATGGGCGGTGGCGAAATCCGGCTGGACATCGAGCCACTTCGCCGCCTTCAGGTGATCGTAGCCACTGTCGTAGTTGACGAGGATGCGGTCGATATGATCGCGCTCGCTGCGGCCGAAGCCGGGGCGATCGGCGATGCCGAGGCGTTTTGCCAGTTCCTCGATGACGAAGAGATTGGTGCGCACCGTCGATGGCGGCTCGACGAGCTTCGGCCCGAGCAGGATGTGCTGGTGGCCGCCGCCACGGTAGAGGTCGTCATGCTCCAGGAACATGGTGGCCGGCAGCACGATATCGGCGAGCTTGGCCGTGTCGGTCATGAACTGCTCGTGCACCGCGACGAAGAGGTCGTCGCGCAGGAAGCCGCGTTTCACCAGCCGCTGCTCCGGCGCGACATTGACCGGGTTGGTGTTCTGGATGAGGAGCGCCGTCACGGGTCCGCGATGGCGCAGGGCCTCGGCATCGCCGGTCAAGACGCGGCCGATCTGCGACTGGTCGAGCATGCGGATGTCCGGGTCCACCATGGCGGTGCCCGTCAGTTCGCGCTTGTCGAAGCGGAAGATGTCGTTGTTGGAGTGGAACGCGCCGCCGCCCTCGTGCTTCCAAGCGCCGAGCACCGTCGCGATGCTCGCCGCGGCGTGGATCGCCACCGCGCCGTTGCGCTGGCGGGTGAAACCGTAGCCGAGGCGGAAATAGCTCTTCGGCGTCGTGCCGACCAGACGGGCGAAGGCCTCGATCTCCTCGACGGAGAGGCCCGTGATCGCGGACGCCCAGGCCGGGTCGCGGCTTTTCAGATGCGCTTCCAGACCTTCCGGATCGTCGGAATGGGTGGCGAGATAGGCGCGGTCGGCATAGCCGTCGCGAAAGGCGATGTGCATGACGGCGCAGGCGAGCGCCGCATCCGTGCCGGGGCGCACGGTCAGCGCCATGTCGGCCTGTTTCATGGTCGGGTTGTCGTAGATGTCGATGACGACGATCTTCGCCTTGCGCTCCTTGCGGGCGCGGATGGCGTGGGTCATCACGTTGACCTGGGTCGAGACCGCATTGGTGCCCCAGATGACGACGCAATCCGACAGCGCCATTTCGCGCGGATCGGGACCGCGCAAGGCACCGGTTCCCATGGTGAAGCCGGTCCAGGCGGGATTGGTGCAGATCGAGCCGAAGAAGCCGGAATAGCGCTTGGCGTGGCGCAGACGCTCGATGCTGTCGCGATGCACCTGCCCCATCGTGCCGGCATAGAAATACGGCCAGACGGCCTCCGAGCCGTGCCGTGCTTCCGCTTTCAGGAAGGCTTCGGCGATCTCGTCGAGTGCGGCCTCCCAGGCGATCTCCTGAAAACCGCCCTCGCCCTTGCCGCCCACGCGGCGCTGCGGCACCAGCAGGCGGCCGGGATGGTAGATGCGCTCGGAATAGCGCGCCACCTTGGCGCAGATGACGCCGGCGGTGTAGCTATTGGCGGACGCGCCGCGCAGCCGGCCGATCCGGCCGTCCGGCGTCAGGTCCACCTCCAGCGCGCAGGCCGAGGGACAGTCATGCGGACAGACGGAATGTCCGATCGTGTTTTCCGCTTGGACGGGGTTTTCCGCTTTGATGGGGGTCGCAAGGTTCATGGGTTTTCTATAGGACATCGCCAAAGCGGCACAAAGCGCTTTGCCCGTCGCATCTCAACATTTCATCAAGGCGATCACCAGAGATCATGAATTATCGGCACATCTATCATGCGGGCAATTTTGCCGACGTGCTGAAGCATGCGGTGCTCGCCCGTCTCGTCACGTATCTCAAGCAGAAGGACAAGGCGTTCCGCGTGCTGGATACCCATGCCGGCATCGGGCTCTACGACCTGTCCAGCGAGGAAGCGCAGAAGACCGGCGAGTGGCGCGACGGCATCGGCCGGCTGCTGGCAGACCCGGTGCCGCCCGCCGTCCAGCCGATTCTCGCGCCCTATCTGGAGGCGATCGCGGCGCTCAACCCGGAGGGCGGGCTTGCGCAGTATCCGGGCTCGCCGAAGCTGACGCGTCTCCTGATGCGGCCGCAGGACCGGCTGTCGGCGATGGAGCTGCACCCCGACGACTACGAGACACTGAACCGCCTGTTCGACGGCGACTATCAGAGCCGCATCACCGAACTCGACGGCTGGCTGGCGCTCGGCGCGCATCTGCCGCCGAAGGAAAAGCGCGGGCTGGTGCTGGTCGATCCGCCGTTTGAGGAGGCGGGTGAATACGAGCGGCTGGAAAAGGGTCTCGCCAAGGCCTATCGCCGCTTTCCCGGCGGCACCTTCTGCCTCTGGTATCCGCTGAAGCAGGGCGCGCCGATCGCCGAATTCCATGAAAAGCTGGCGGCGCTGAACATTCCGAAGATGCTCTGCTGCGAGCTGACGGTAAAGAGCGACCGCGGTACGACCGGGCTGACCGGCACCGGCCTCATCATCGTCAATCCGCCCTTCACGCTGAAGGGCGAGCTCGACGTGCTGCTGCCCTTCCTGAAAGACCGCCTGAAGCAGGACCGCTTCGCCTCCGCCCGCGCCCTCTGGCTTCGCGGCGAGGAACGCGACGTGGCGGCCGACGACGACGTCTGAGCCGAGTGGAGGCGGCGAAAAATTTCGCGCGGCGGCGAAAAATTTCGCGCGGCGGCGAAAAATTTCGCCGCGGGTTGACGCGATGCACCTCAGCGACGCAATCTCTCGCGGCGCAACGAAGCGCCCGGTGGCCGAGACGGGAGACGACGATGACGAAGGTTCTCCCTCTCCGCAGCCGTCATGCGCCCTGCGGTCCGGCCTGCGGGTTTGCAGTGTGACAGGCCGGCCGGCTCCCCTTTTGACGATGGCGGCGCTCCTCGCCACGCTCCTGTTGTCCGGCTGCGGCGACGAGCCTTCGGCAGAGCAGACGCGCGGCCCGGCGACGGCCACGCCCCCCATCCTGCAGACGGTGCCCGAGCGTTCGGCAGAACCGTCTTCCCGCCCTGCGTCGCCGATGCCCGACAGGCGGGCCCCTGAAGAGAGAGCGCCGACAAAAAAACGTCCCGAGGTCGCCCGAAATGTCCCGATCGGCAGCGGCTTCGATTTCTACGTCCTCTCGCTCTCCTGGTCGCCGAGCTGGTGCGCGGAAAACGACCGGGCGGGCAAGACGGCGCAGTGCAATGGCCAGCGCGATTATCGCTTCATCGTCCACGGCCTCTGGCCCCAGAACGAGCGCGGCTTTCCCGCCTTCTGCCCGTCGCGCGACGGCGACCGGGTGCCCGACGCGCTCGGGCGCGGCCTGTTCGACATCATTCCCTCCATGGGTCTGATCGGCCATCAGTGGCGCAAGCACGGCACCTGCTCGGGCCTCGGCCAGCGCGATTACTTCGCCGTGCTGCGGGCGGCCCGCGAGCGGGTGCGCATTCCCTCGACCCTCGAGACTGCCGACGCGCGCCGGCGGATGAGCCCGGCCGCGATCGAGATGGCGATGGCCGAGGCCAATCCCGGCATGAGCCCGCAGGGCGTCGCGGTGACCTGCGGCGACGACCGGCTGGACGAGATCCGCATCTGCCTCACCCGCGACCTTGCCTTCCGGGCCTGCACGGAAGTGGATCGCGGCGGCTGCCGGGCGCGCGACCTGACCATTCCCTCCGCGTCCCGCCGATGACGGGCGCGACCACCATCATCTCCCCAATCCTCCTCAGAAGACCCATGGTGCACAGATGAAGATCCTCTATTCCCCCGCCTCCCCCTATTCCACCAAGGTGCGCATGGCCGCGCATTATGCCGGCCTGCCGGCCGAGAGCGTGCTCACCGACACCAATTCGAACCCGCCGGACCTGATCGCCAGCAACCCGCTCGGCAAGATCCCGACGCTGGTGCTCGACAGCGGCCAGGCCATTTTCGACAGCAGCGTCATCATGCATTTCATCGACCGCGAGACGAAGGGCACGCTCTATCCGCGCAACCCGGAAAAGCGGGTGCAGGCCGAGGTGCTGGAAGCGCTCTGCGACGGGATCTGCGACAGCCTGCTCGCCATCGTCTACGAAAAGCGCTTCCACCCGCCGGAGAAGGTTCACGAGCCCTGGATCGAGCGCCAGTGGGAAAAGGTCGAGCGGGCGCTGGACCATCTGGACGCCAACCTGCCGAAGACCGGCGCGAAACTCCATGCCGGCCATTTCGCGCTCGCCGCCACGCTGCGCTACATCGAACTGCGCTTTGCCGGGGAATGGCAGAAGGGCCGCCCGAAGCTCAAAAGCTGGCCGGAGAAATTCGAAAAGCATTTTCCGGACTACAAGCTCTTCAAGGCCTGAGACTCGCGCCAGACGCGCCGGGCAACTGCGCCGGACAATTGCGCCGGGCGAGGCTCCGGCACTTCCCCTTCTGTCCAGACCGACCGACCCGGCCCGCATCTGCGGGCCGTTGTTTTATGACGTGATGCGAAAAATTTGTAACGCACGCGGCGATTTACGGGAATTTAATCGTCCACGGATATTTATTTCAAGCCTTACCTAATTTAGCTGGAATTATCACGGTGTCGGATGCGGTCGATCTCAGGATTGTCGGGAGCGTGTTCCTTACGTTTCTCGTTCTGATGCTTGCGGGCATCGCGATCCCCAAGGGGAATACCGTTCTCGTTGTGGGATATCCGGGGACCTCCGAAGCGCGGATGATGCAGATCGTCGCTGCCGCGAATGGCAGTTTCGTCGAGCGCGGCGGCCAGAGCTGGCTCGCCGTCGTCTATTCCGACGCTCCGGGTCTTTCCTCAAGGCTGATGACCGAAGGCGCCATGCTTGTTCTCGACCACGCGCTCGCCGTGGGATGCTCAAAGGAAAATTGAATGAACGCGCTAGACAGTCTTCGCATCAGGGCATCCTACGGGACGACGGCTCTGCTGTGGCTCAATGTGGTTCTGATCGGGCTCGGGAGCAGCTTGAGCGCCGGCGGTCTCTCGACCGGAAGCCTTGCCGCCGCCGCCCTGATCGCCGCCGTTTCCACCGGTTTCTGGCTCGGCAGCAAGGCGGGGCCGACCACCCGCGTGGTGAACGCGATGGCGCTGGCCGCCCAGGTGGGCATGCTCGTCTTCGTCTCGGCCGGCTCGGCCTACCAGATCGACATGCACATGTATTTCTTCGCGACGCTTGCCATGTGCGCCGTGTGGATCGACTGGCGCGCGATCGTCGCCTATGCCGCCGTGGTGGCCGTCCATCACCTCTCGCTCTACGTCGTCATGCCGACGGCCGTGTTCCCCGGTCAATCCGATTTCAGCCGCGTCGTCCTGCACGCCGTTATCCTCGTTCTCCAGGCCGGAGCGCTGATCGGTCTGACCAGCGCGGTCGTGCGGTCCTTCACCGCTGCCGCGGCGGCGTCCGCCGAATCGATCGCGGCGCATGAAGAGGCGGCCGCCCTGTCCGCCGAGGCACATCAGGCCAGCGAGACCGCGGCACGCCAGCGCGCCGGCTTCGAAGCCGAGCGGCAGTGTGTCGCCCGCGAGACCGAAAAAGCCGTGCGCGTGATTGCCGGCGCGCTGCGGGCGCTGTCGTCCGGGGACCTGCACTTCCGGATCGAGGAGCAGCTCCATGAAGAGGTGGACGAACTGCGCGTGTCCTTCAACGAATCGGTCAGCAAGCTGGAAACGGCGATGACCCATGTCGGCGTCGTCGCATCCGCGGTCCGGGGCGACGCCGTCGCGCTCGGCGGATCGAACGACGAGCTGTCGCGGCGCACCGAGCGCCAGGCCGCTTCCGTCGAGGAGACCTCGGGGGCTCTCGCCGAAGCGCTCTCCGCCGTCGAGAGCACGGCCTCGCTCGCCGCCGATGTCGGCCGGCTGGTCGACACGGCGAAATCCGGTGCCGAGAAATCCGCCGCCGCGGTGACCGAGGCCGTGTCCGCCATGGGCCGGATCGAGGAATCGTCGCAGCAGATCAGCCAGATCATCGGCGTCATCGACGAGATCGCCTTCCAGACCAACCTGCTTGCGCTCAATGCCGGCATCGAAGCCGCCCGCGCCGGCGAGGCCGGCAAGGGCTTTGCGGTCGTGGCGCAGGAGGTGCGCGAACTCGCCCAGCGGTCCGCCAACGCCGCCAAGGAGATCAAGGGCCTGATCGGCACCTCGGCGGCCCAGGTCCAGCACGGCGTCCTCCTCGTCGGCGAGACGGGCAAGGCGCTGCGCACGATCGAAGAGGAGGTCCGCCACATCGCCGACCAGATCGGCCTCATCTCCAACGCGGCCTCCGACCAGTCGGCCGGCCTCGGCCACATCAACTCGGCGATCAATACGATCGACCAGGAAACGCAGCGCAATGCCGCGATGGTCGAGGAAGCCACGGCCGCCGTCCACTCGCTGGCCGGCGAGGCCTCCAAGCTGGAGGACCTGCTGTCGCAGTTCCATCTCGGCAAGGCCCCCGGAAACGTCGCGACGATGGTCGGCCGCCGCGCCGCCTAGCGTTCGGCGGATCGGGGACGTCGGGTCCGCCGTCTCCGAACAGGCTTCAACGAAAAAGGCGCCACCCGCGAGGATGGCGCCTTTTTCTGTGTCGACACGGCCTGTTTCGAGGCGCGATGGGCGCGGATCAGCTTTCCTCCTGGAACACCGCTTCGCGCTTGGCCTTGATGCTGGGCAGGAAGACCACGACGAGGACGGCAGCGGCCAGCAGCAGGAGGCCGGCGCTGATCGGCCGCGTGACGAAGGTGGAGGGATCGCCGCGCGAGAGGATCATGGCGCGCCGCAGGTTTTCCTCGAGCAGCGGGCCGAGCACGAAGCCGAGCAGCAGGGGTGCAGGTTCGCAGCGCAGCTTGACGAGGAGATAGCCGGCGATGCCGAAGAAGGCGACGGCATAGAGGTCGTAGACGTTGGCGTTGACGCTGTAGACCCCGATGGCGCAGAAGGCCATGATGATCGGGAACAGCACGTAGTAGGGCACCGTCAGCAGCTTCACCCAGAGGCCGATCAGCGGCAGGTTGAGCACCACCAGCATCAGATTGCCGATCCACATGGAGGCGATGATGCCCCAGAACAGCGCCGGCTGCTCGACCGCGACGTTCGGACCGGGGACGATGCCCTGGATGATCATCGCGCCGACCATCAAGGCCATGACCGGATTGGCCGGAATCCCCAAGGTCAGGAGCGGGATGAACGAGGTCTGGGCACCGGCATTGTTGGCCGATTCCGGACCGGCGACGCCGGCGATGGCGCCCTTGCCGAACTCTTCCGGATGCTTGGAGAGGCGCTTTTCCACCGTGTAGGAGGCAAAGGCCGCCAGGATGGCGCCGCCGCCGGGCAGGATGCCGAGCGCCGAGCCGATGCCGGTGCCGCGCAGGACCGGGCCGACCATCTGGCGGAAATCGTCCTTCGTCGGCAGCAGGCCGGTGACCTTGCTGATCAGCACGGTGCGCGTCATCTCGCCTTCGAGATTGCGCAGGATTTCGGCGACGCCGAAGACGCCGACCGCGACGGCCACGAAGTTCAGCCCGTCGGCATATTCGCGGATACCGAGCGTGAAGCGCGGCGTTCCGGTGTAGATGTCCGTGCCGACGAGGCCGAGCAGAAGGCCGAGCGAGACCATGGCCAGCGCCTTGACGATGGAGCCGTGAGCGAGCGCGATCGAGGAGACGAGGCCGACCACCATCAGCGAGAAATATTCGGCCGCGCCGAACTGCAGCGCGACGGCCGTCAGCGGCGGGGCGAAGATGGCGACGAGGAAGGTGGACACGGTGCCGGCGAAGAAGGAGCCGAGCGCCGCGATGGCGAGGGCCGCACCCGCCCTGCCCTTGCGCGCCATCTGGTAGCCGTCGATGGCGGTGACGGCGGAGGAGGATTCGCCCGGCATGTTGATGAGGATGGCGGTGGTGGAGCCGCCATATTGGGCGCCGTAATAGATGCCGGCCAGCATGATCAGCGACGAGACCGGCTCGAGCTGGAAGGTAATCGGCAGCAGCATGGCGATGGTGGCGGTGGCGCCGATGCCCGGGAGAACGCCGATCAGCGTGCCGAGGAGAACGCCGATGAGGCAGAAGAGCAGGTTTTCCGGCGTGCCGGCGGTCGCGAAACCCAGCGCGAGATTGCTGAAGAGATCCATGGTCGAAGATCCTTAAAACCGCAGCCAGGGGCCGAAGCGTTCAAACGGAAGGCCCAGCGCGTAGCTGAAGACGGCGACGGAAAAGAGCGTGATGGCGATCGACAGGACGATCGCGCCGACCGGTTTCATGCGCTGCGAGGCGAAGCAGGCGATGAAGGCGGCGAGAAACAGCGAGGGCACGAAACCGAGCCCCCGGACCGTGAGGCCGAAGACGATGGGTGCCGAGAGAATGAAGAGCATGCCGCGCCAGGCCAGCGGCTCGATCGGATCGCTCTGCGTGCGGGTCGCCTGCACGAGGATGACGAGGCCGAGCGCGGTCAGGAACAGCGCGAGGACCAGCGGGAAATAGCCCGGGCCCATGCGGAACGTCGTTCCGAGGTCGAGCGACAGCGACTGCGCCACGAAGAAGAGGCCGAGGGCGATGAACAGAATGCCGCAAAGGGCATTCGTCCGGTCGAGACTGAGTGGTTTCATGATCGTTCCCCAATGAGCCGAACCGCGGACGGCCTTGCGGCGGGATGCGGCCGGCGATGCTTGTGTTGGCTGGCGATGCTTGGTGCTGGCAATGCCTTAGTGCTGGCTGGGCGCGCGATCCCCTCGACGCCCCCTGCCATCTCCCGGATGCCGCGGCCTCCCGACGGGCCCCTAAGAGGGCCGCCCCCGCTGCCTGCCCGGGCTTCCTGCCTGAGCAGGTGCCTGCCGCCACGCCCGGCCTCTTGATGGCGGAGCGTGGCGGCAGGTGGGTGTTGGGCTGCCGGCAAGGGCAGCGTGCATTCGGTCGAAGACGGCCGCTGAGGATCAGTCGGCGTACTGGCCGGCCTTCTCGATGATCGGCTTCCAGCGGGCGATTTCGCTTTCGAGCTTGGCCTTGAGGGCGGCCGGCGTCGCGTCGGCATCCGAGGAGGGCTTGGTGCCCAGTTCGGCGAAGCGGGCGACGACGTTCTCGTCCTTCAAGGCCTTCTGCAGCGAGCCCTCGAGCTTGGCGATGGCTTCCGGCGGCGTGCCCTTGGGGGTGTAGACGCCGTGCCAGATGCCGACTTCGAAGCCCGGCAGACCGCCTTCGACGGCGGTCGGAATGTCCGGGAAGATGTCGAGGCGGGCCGGCGAGGTCACGGCATAGGCCTTGATCGTGCCGCCCTGGATCTGCTTCGTCGTGTTGGTCGTCTGGTCGCACATGATATCGACCTGGCCGCCCAGAAGATCGGTCATCGCCGGGCCGGTGCCCTTGTAGGGCACGGTGACGAGCGGCGTCTCGATGGCGCTCATGAACAGCATGCCGCAGAGGTGGGAGGCCGCGCCGATGCCGGCATTGGCGACCGTGACCGTGTCCTTGTTGGCCTTGGCATAGTCCACGAGGCCCTTGAGGTCGGTCGCTTCCAGATCCTTGCGGGCGACGATGGTCATCGGCACTTCGGTGACGAGGCCGACATAATCGAAGGCGTTCAGCGTGTCGTAGGCGAGCTTGCGGTAGAGCGTGGCGCTGGTGGCCATGCCGATATGGTGCAGCAGCACCGTGTAGCCGTCGGCCTCGGCGCTCGCCACGCGGCCGGCACCGAGCGTGCCGCCGGCCCCACCGACATTTTCCACGATGACCTGCTGGCCGAGATCCTTCGACATCGATTCGGCCACGAGGCGCGCCACGGTGTCCGTCGGTCCGCCGGCCGAGAACGGCACGACCATGGTGATGGTGCGTTCCGGATATTCCGCCTGTGCGGCGCCGGCAAAAACGGTTGCGGCAAGCGCTGTGGCTGCCAGAAGCGACGTGAAACGCGTCATGAAGTCCTCCCGAGTGTGATCGTCATGCCGGCAGGGCTCCTCCCCCACCGGTCATGGAATGAGCGTCAGTCTCGCGTTCGCGGGCAGGCGTGCAACCGGATAGTGCGGCCTTTACCGGACTCGATGACGCTTTTGCGGTGCATCATGGGTGGAAACGGCCCCCTCGCCCCTGTCGATGGGTGGAAACATACCCAAAGCGGGCTCACTCCGGGAAGGGCGGCCCGTCGTCGAAGGTCGAACGCTTGTCGAGGCCGTATTTCTGCATCTTCTCGTAGAGCGTCTTGCGGGAGATTCCGAGCTCCTCATAGACCGGACGGAGTGCGCCGCCATAAGCGGCCAGCGTGCGGGCGATCAGGCCGCGCTCGAAGGCGGCGACGCGGGGCGCGAGCCGGCTTTCCTCCTCGCGGTCTTCTCCCACCGTATCGAGGCCGCGGGCGTCGAGCCCGAGCACGAGCCGGTCGGCGGCATTGCGCAGTTCGCGGACATTGCCCGGCCAGCGCCGGTGGGCGACTTCGGAGACCACGGCGGGCGGCACGTCCATGTCGTCGCGGCCGTAACGGGCCGAAGCTTCGCGCACGAGCTGGAGAAAGAGCAGCGGAATATCGGCCGCGCGCTGGGCGAGCGACGGCACATGCAGCGTCACGACATTCAGGCGGTAGAACAGATCCGCCCGAAAGCGGCCGGCCGCGACTTCCGCCTCCAGATCGACCTTGCTGGTGGCGATGAAGCGGACATCGAGCGGCACCGTCTCGTTGGAGCCGAGGCGGGTGATGGTGCGCTCCTGCAGGACGCGCAGGAACTTCGCCTGGAGCTCGACCGGCATGGAGCCGATTTCGTCGAGCAGGATGGTGCCGCCGCGGGCATGCTCGAACTTGCCGTAGCGGGCGCGGATCGCGCCGGGAAAGGCGCCTGCCTCATGGCCGAAAAGCTCGCTCTCGATCAGCGTTTCGGGCAGAGCGGCGCAGTTGATGGCGATGAAGGGCCGGTTGGCCCGGGCGCTGATATCGTGCAGGGCGCGGGCGGCGACCTCCTTGCCGACGCCGGTCTCGCCGATGATCAGCGTGTCCGCATCGGTGGCGCCGATGGCGCGCAACCGGTAGCGCAGGTCGACCATGACGGGCGTGCGCCCGGGCATGCGGGCCTCGATGTCGTCGCGCTTGCCGGCCACCGCGCGCAGGCGCCGGTTTTCGAGCACGAGGCCGCGCCGGTCGTGGGCGCGACGGATGATCCCGGCCAGCGCCTGCACGCCGAACGGCTTCTCCAGGAAGTCGTAGGCCCCTTCCCGCATGGCTTTCACGGCGAGCTGGACGTCGCCGTGGCCGGTGACGAGAATCACGGGAATCTCATGGTCGATCTCGCGGATGCGCTGCAGCAGCGTCATGCCGTCCATGCCGCGCATGCGGATATCGCTGACGACGACGCCGGCAAAGCCGTAGCCGACGCGGGCGAGCACATCCTCGGCGGCGGCGAAGGTTTCCACCGTCAGGTCCTGAAGCTCCAGCGCCTGCGCCGTCGAGCGGCGCAGCTCCTCCTCGTCATCGACCAGGAGAACGGTGGCGACGTCACTCATCACTCTGCTGCCTCGCGTCTGTCGTCCATGCGGTCGAGCTCGATGCGGAAGGTCGCACCGCCGCCGGTATGATTGTCCGCCGAAAGGCGGCCGCCGAAATCCTTGACGATGTTGTAAGAAATCGAGAGCCCCAGACCAAGCCCCTTTCCCACGCCCTTGGTGGTGAAGAACGGATCGAAGATACGCTCGGCAATCGCGTTGGGAATGCCCGGCCCGGCATCGCGCACGGTGATCGCGACGCGGTCGGCGGTCGTCGTCGCGGTCAGGAAAATACGCCGGTCGTCGAGGCCTTCCACGGCGTCGGCCGCATTGGAGATGATGTTGACCAGCACCTGTTGCAGGCGGACGGAGCCGGCGCGCACGAGCGGCGCGGGATCACCGAGCGCGACGACCAGCTCCGCATCCGCGGAGGCAATCCGGGCCGAGACGATCTCCAGCGTGTCGCGCAGCACGTCGTCCAGCGCCACCGGTCCGAGCTTTTCGTTGGGCTTGCGCGCGAAATTGCGCAGATGGCGGCTGATCGACGCCATGCGGTCGATCAGCTTGGCGATCCGCTGGAGATTGTCCTTGGCCTCGTCGATCCGGTTGCGCTCGATCAGCAGCGAGGCGCTCTCGGCATAGGTCCGGGCAGCGGCGAGCGGCTGGTTGAATTCGTGGCTGAGGGCGGCCGACATCTGCCCCAGGCCGGCAAGCTTGCCCGCCTGCACGAGATCGGCCTGCGTGCTGCGCAGCTGGGCGTTGAGATCGGCAAGGTCGGCCGTGCGCTCCTCGACGCGCCGTTCCAGCTCGGCCTTCGCCTCGACCTGCATCTGCATGCGCTCGTTGCGGCGCTCGTGCCGCTGCAGCAGCACGGCGAGGATCAGGCCGGCAAGGCAGAGGAACAGGAACACGGCGGCGACCGCGACATGGGTCTGCGAGCGCACCCAGCTCATGTCCATCAGCACCCGGACCGTCCAGTCGGCATCGCTGACATATTCGGAGAGCACGAGATAATCGCGCGTGACGCCGTTCGTCGGGATCGCCATCAGGGTGTGTTCGCCGAGCCGGGACCTGACGACGCCGAGGTCTTTCAGGTCGGCCTCGGCATAGCGGCGCGAGGCTTCGGTGCGGCGCAGGCGCTCGGGCGTCAGCGGCAGGATGCTGGAGAACAGCCATTCCGGATTGCTGGTCATGAAGATCACGCCTTCTGGATCGGAGACGAAGATCTCGTACTCGCCGCCGCGCCAGGAGGACTCGATCATATCGATATCGACCTTGAAGACGATGACGCCGGCGACCTTGCCATCGACGTCGATCGGGGCCGCGAAGAAGTAGCCGCGCTTGAACGATGTCGTGCCGCGGGCATAGAAGCGCGAGCGCTTGCCCTCCGCCGCCTGCCGGAAATAGGGCCGATAGCTGAAATTCTCGCCGACGAAGCTCGTCGCCCGGTCGTAATTGCTGGCGGCGATGGTCGCCCCGTCGCGGGTCATGACATAGATGTCGGAGGAGCGCAGCAGGCCGTTGATCGCCTTCAGATAGCGGTTGGCGCTGTCGCGGAGCGCCTGATCCCGCGGATTGGCGACGAGCCGGCGGATATCGTCGTGATCGGCAATCAGGGCCGGCAGGGCCTCGTAGCGCCGGAGATGGCCGGAGAGCGCGGACACGGCAAGGCGCAGCGCCGTTCCCGCCTGCAGCGACGCCTCGGCCATGAAGCGGCGGGTGGCATAGGCATTGCTCCAGACGGCAAGACCCGTGGCCGCGATGACGACCAGGATAACCGGAACGAGCAGACCGCGGCGCAGGCTCCTCAGCATCTCCTCGCAGTCCTCCCCAATGCGGCTCCCCTCACCTTGGCCGACCGGAGAGGTTCAAGGCTCCTGCGCAGGCCCTCTCCCTGTCATGGGCAGCCTATAGACCCGGGGGCGGGTTTCCAAGGGGTTGCTCACGGTGCGGCTCGCGCGAGGCGACGCGCACGTCGCGAAAACCGCCCGCCGCGATGCCGTCGCAGAGGCTTTTCCATTCACAGCCCGCACAGGCCGTTCGAATGCTGCCGGTGGCGAACTGCGTCCGCAGACGCGTGATCTCGGTCGCGTCGAGCAGCAGGGTCACGCCGGCCTCGATCGTCCGGCCGAGCAACGCCGCCACGTCCGCTGCCGCCTGTCGGTCGCGTTCAACGACGCTGTCGTTGTAACAATGCGGGTTCGGCGTTGCCAGCAGCGGCCGACAGATATCGTCGGGACCGTCCACCACCTCGAGCGCCTCGCCCGCGCCGATCCGCGCGGCGATCGCATCGTAGTTGCGGGTGAAATCGGGGCTGTAGCCCTTGCCGATATAGGTCAGCATGCAGAGGAGATGATGCGGTCGCAGGCGGATGGTCATCGGGCGGCTCCCCACCGGCGGGCGGCATCGCCTTACCGGAGGCGGCACGTCACCAAAGGCTCCTACGAAAAAACCGCCTGCAGCGAAAGCTGCAAGCGGTCTCGATAGTCCCGAATTCGACCTTGCGGCCGGATCGGTCGATCAGAACTTCACGCCCATACCAACCTTGACGCTGTGTTCGTCGTAGCCGGAGGAGAAGTTGTTGCCGGGAACGTCGAAGCTTTCCTTGCCGTAGTCGGTGTAGCGATATTCGACGCGGGCCGTGACGTTGTCGGTGACGAAGGCTTCGGCACCGGCACCGGCCGTCCAGCCGATGGCGGTCTTCTTGTCGGAGCCGCCGAACTGGTTGGCCTTCAGGCTCGACGCGGCAACACCGGCCGTGCCGTAGAGGAGGACGGGGTTCAGATCGTAGCCGAGACGGCCGCGGATCGAGCCGTTGACGCCCTGTTCCATGCTGCGGCCCGGACGGCTCGCATCGTTGTCGCCGTAGTTGACGTCGGCTTCAGCACCGTAGACGATCGGGCCGTCCTGCATGTTGTAGCCGCCGTAGAGACCGCCGCCGAAGCCGGCTGCACTGCGATCGCCGGTGCCGTTGAACTTGCCGTGGCCCCAGTTCGCGGTACCACCGACATAGGCGCCTGCCCAGTTCTTGACGGCCGGAGCCGTGTAGTCTGCGGCAGGTGCTGCGGGAACTTCGTCGATGGCGTCGGCTGCGTTGACGGCCGAGAAAGCGACGAGAGACATGGCGGACGCCATGAGAGTGGTGATGAGAGTACGCATACTAGATCTCCTTATCAGACCGGCGCTGGACCGATTTCCTGTGTCCGATGCGGCGCCGGTAATTTCGTTCAACCCCGCTCGGTTGAGGTGAAATTGATGTCCAAATGCGGAATTCCAAGAGCCGAATTGTGAAATGATTGAGGCAACGGCGTGGCTGAAAAACGATGTTGTTTGAATGCAACAGGGATTTGATTAACCATGTGCGCACTATACTGCCGCGACTACTTTGTTCCGTGCAATTTTCATCGAAATCACCCTTTTTGGTTCACCTTGGATTAACGAATGATCCGGCGGTTTTGGCGTGCGTAAGCTGTTCTTTTATGATCTGGCTCCGACGCCGATCAGAATCGTGAAGGACCGATACGCGTGAGAGATTCCTCGAAAATGGCTCTGGCCCCGCAAAAAGCACTGGCCCTGAAGACGGCACTGGTGACGGGCGGCGCAAAGCGGATCGGTCGTGCGATCGTCGAGGATCTGGCCCGGCACGGCTTTGCCGTCGCCATTCATGCCAATGGCTCGCTCGACGAGGCGCATGCGCTCCGCGCAAGCCTTGCGGCCGAGGGCGCGACGGCGGCGGTCGTCCAGGCCGATCTCACGGATGCCTCCGATCTCGGCCGGCTGGTGCGGGAGGCGTCCGCGGCCATCGGCCCGCTCGGCCTCCTCGTCAACAATGCGTCGGTCTTTGCCAAGGACACGCTGGAGACTTTCGACGAGGCCGTCTGGGACCGGCACTTCGCGCTGCACGTCAAGGCCCCCTCGGTTCTCGCCGGCCATTTCGCCGCCCAGTTGCCGGCGGAGGCGACCGGGCTGATCGTCAACATGATCGACCAGCGCGTCTGGTCTCCCAACCCGCGATTTTATTCCTATATGTTGTCGAAGTCGTCGCTCTTGACGGCGACGGTGACGATGGCGCAATCGCTGGCGCCGGCCATCCGCGTCAACGGCATCGGGCCGGGCCCGACCCTGCCGAACGACCGGCAGAACGAGGCCGACTTCCGGGCGCAGGTGGACTCGGTGATGCTGAAGGTCGGCCCCGGGCTCGAAGATTTCGGGCGCACCATCCGGTATATGTTCGACACGCCGTCGATGACCGGGCAAATGATCGCGCTCGACGGCGGCCAGCATCTGGCCTGGCAGACGCCGGATCAAATGGAGATCGTGGAATGAACGGACGGACGCCGCAGGATGGCGGCATCTTGTACGACGAGACGGCAAACGACGATGACGAGGATGCGATCGAAACGGTCGAGGCGCCCTCGCCCGTCGCCGATATCGACTGGGCGGAAACCTCCGCCGTGCCCGACGGCCTGCGCGGGGCCGAACTGATCCAGGCCTTCGTCAAGCTTTTGCCCAACAGCCCCGGCGTCTACCGCATGTTCAACGAGGCCGGCGACGTTCTCTATGTCGGCAAGGCGCGCAGCCTGAAGAAGCGCGTGAGCAACTATGCCCAGGGGCGCGGCCATTCCAACCGCATCTCCCAGATGATCCGCCAGACGGCGAACATGGAGTTCGTGACGACGCGCACCGAGATCGAGGCGCTGCTGCTCGAAGCCAACCTGATCAAGCGGCTGCGGCCGCGCTACAACGTGCTTCTGCGCGACGACAAGTCGTTCCCCTATATTCTCGTGACCGGCGACAGCCGGGCGCCGGCGCTCTACAAGCATCGCGGCGCGCGCAGCCGAAAGGGCCAGTATTTTGGCCCCTTCGCCTCGGCCGGTGCGGTGGGGCGCACGATCAATTCGCTGCAGCGTGCCTTTCTGCTGCGCACCTGCACCGACAGCGTGTTCGAAAGCCGGACCCGACCCTGCCTGCTGCACCAGATCAAGCGCTGTTCCGGCCCCTGCACCCGCGAGGTCAGCGACGAGGACTATGCGGAGCTGGTCACGGAAGCCAAGGACTTCCTGTCGGGCAAGAGCCAGGCGGTAAAGGCGACGATCGCCTCGGCCATGAGCGAGGCCTCCGACAATCTCGACTTCGAACGTGCCGCGCTCTACCGCGACCGGCTGGCGGCGCTGTCGCATGTCCAGAGCCATCAGGGCATCAACCCCTCGGGCGTCGACGAAGCCGACGTTTTCGCCATCCACCACGAAGGCGGCGTCTCCTGCATCCAGGTGTTCTTCTTCCGCACCGGGCAGAACTGGGGCAACCGCGCCTATTTCCCCAAGGCGGACCCGTCGCTCGCTCCCGCCGAGGTGCTGGCGGCGTTTCTGGCGCAGTTCTACGACGACAAGCCCTGCCCGAAGCAGATTCTGCTCTGCGAGACCGTGGCCGAACAGGAACTGCTCGGCCAGGCGCTGTCGGAGAAATCCGGATTCAAGGTGACGATACTCGCGCCGCAGCGGGGCGAAAAGAAGGATCTGGTCGATCACGCCATGACCAACGCGCGCGAAGCGCATGGCCGCAAGCTGGCGGAGACGGCTTCGCAGGGCCGCCTGCTCGAAGGCTTCATGCAGACCTTCAAGCTCGACCGCGTGCCGCGACGCATCGAGATCTACGACAACTCGCACATCATGGGCACCAATGCCGTGGGCGGCATGGTGGTGGCGGGACCGGAAGGCTTCGTGAAGGGCCAGTATCGCAAGTTCAACATCAAATCGACCGACATCACCCCCGGCGACGACTTCGGCATGATGCGCGAGGTGATGACGCGGCGCTTTACCCGACTTCTGAAGGAAGAGGGCAAGCCGGACCGGAGCGTGGAGCCCGGCGAGGATGCCGGCTTTCCCGCCTGGCCGGACGTGATCCTGATCGACGGCGGACAGGGACAGATGACGGCGGTGCGGGCGATCCTGAAGGAGCTCGACATCGAGGACTGCGTCATCGCGATCGGCGTCGCCAAGGGCGTCGATCGAGAAGCGGGCCGCGAGCGGTTCTTTCCGCCGGTCAAGACGGAGGGTGGCCTGACGGTCGGGCGGGACGGGTTCACCCTGCCGCCGCGCGATCCCGTGCTCTACTTCATCCAGCGGCTGCGGGACGAGGCGCACCGTTTCGCGATCGGCAGCCACAGGGCGCGGCGCAAGCGCGAGATGGTGAAGAACCCGCTCGATGAAATCGCCGGCATCGGCCCGACGCGCAAGCGGGCTCTGCTTCACCATTTCGGCACGGCCAAGGCCGTCTCGCGCGCCGGCATGACCGATCTCGTCGCCGTCGACGGCATTTCGGAAGCCGTGGCGAAGCTCGTCTACGACCATTTCCACGAGGACAGCGCGGCCGCGTCGCGCGGTTAGAGCTTCACCCGTCGCTTTATCCGGTTACGACGTCGTCGCCCTCTTCCTTGGCGGCATCGAAGCGGGCCTCGAACTCGCGCCGCAGGGTGCGTCGGATGTCGGCGGCCTTCTGGCGGCGCCGGCCGGCGGCATCGCGCGGCGCGAGCGAGGGAATGGCGGCCGGACGGCCGTCCTCGTCCACCGCGACCATGGTGAAGTAACAGGAATTCGTATGGCGGCGGACACCGGAGCGGATGTCCTCGGCCTCGACTCGAATGCCGACCTCCATGGAGGTGCGGCCGGTCTGGTTGACCGAGGCGCGGAAGGTCACGAGTTCGCCGACGAGAATCGGCTGGCGAAACACGACCTGATCGACCGACAGCGTCACGGCATAGCGCTGCGAATAGCGCGAGGCGCAGGAAAAGGCGACGCGGTCGAGAAGGTTGAGCAAGGCGCCGCCATGGACCTTGCCGGAGAAATTCGCCATGTCGGGCGTCATTAGCACGACCATCTCCAATTCGCCCTTCTCATGCGTCTCCTGCGTTCCGTCCATCGCGCGTCCTTTCCCCGGTTGCCAGGCGAGTGCATCTGCCTATTAGAGACAGACACTACAGCGCCCGGACGCTTCCGCAACACGTGATCCGCGGTCACCCGTCATCACTGGCATGCGGTTTTCCGGCGAAAGGTCGCAGATCAGGGTGGGCATGTCGCGGTGGTTCACGGCCTGTTCAGAGGAATTCCGCCACAATTGCCGCTCAATCATCAAAAACCGGTTGACCTCCGGGTCACGACGTCTTTCATCCCGCCTGTACGAATTGCGTACGAAGTCCAGAGACCGAGTTGACATGCGAACCGTGCCCGTCGCCTACAATATTCCCAATCTCCTCACCTACGGGCGCATCCTCGCGGTTCCGCTGATCGTTCTCTGCTTCTTCATCGAGGGCAAGCTGCAAAGCTCCGATATCGCCCGCTGGACGGCGCTCGGCCTGTTCGCGGTGGCCTCGATCACCGACTTCTTCGACGGCTATCTCGCGCGGATCTGGAAGCAGACCTCCAATATCGGCCGCATGCTCGACCCGATCGCCGACAAGCTGCTGGTCGCCTCGGTGCTGCTGCTGGTGGCGGCCGACGGCACCATTGCCGGCTGGTCGATCTGGGCTGCGATCATCATCCTCTGCCGCGAGATCCTGGTGTCCGGCCTGCGCGAATATCTGGCGGCGCTGAAGGTCAGCGTGCCCGTGACGCGAATCGCCAAGTGGAAGACGACGATCCAGATGGTGGCGATCGCCTTTCTGCTGGCGGGTCCGGCGGGCGACAAGGTTCTGCCCTATACGACCGAGATGGGCATCGCCTTGCTGTGGATCGCCGCCGCCATCACGCTCTACACCGGTTACGACTATTTCCGCGCCGGGCTGAAGCATCTGGTGGACGAATGAGAGAGGTCCGCCTCGTCTACTTCGCCTGGGTGCGCGAGCGGATCGGCCTTGGCGACGAAATCGTCTCCCTGCCGGACGACGTGGTCACGGCCGGCGATCTCATCGCGTTTCTCAAAAACCGTGGCGAGGACTATGCTGCGGCGCTGGAGCACGAGAACGTCATTCGCGTCGCCATCGACCAGGAGCATGTCGATCATGACGAGCCGCTCGGTTCGCCGCGCGAGATCGCCCTCTTTCCGCCGATGACGGGCGGCTGAGGGCATGGCGTCCGTTACCGTTCGCGTGCAGGCCGAGGATTTCGACACGGCGGCCGAGATCGAGGCGCTTTCGGCCGGACGCACCGATATCGGCGCGGTGGTCACCTTCTCCGGCCTCTGCCGGGAGGAAAAGGGCCTGCTCTCCGCGCTGGAGCTGGAGCATTATCCGGGCATGGCAGAGGCCGAAATCCGACGGATCTGCGAGGAGGCCGTTGCGCGTTTCGACCTGCAGGGGGCGACCGCCATCCACCGGTTCGGCCGGATCGATCCCGGTGCCCGCATCGTCCTCGTGATCGCGGCCTCCACGCACCGTCAGGCGGCCTTTGACGGCGCGTCCTTCATCATGGACTATCTGAAGACCGCCGCGCCCTTCTGGAAGAAGGAGCACCTGAAGGACGGCACCGCCCGTGGCTGGGTCTCGGCGAAAGACGCCGACGATACGGCGCGGGATCGCTGGTCCTGACGATCTGCGACGGCCACCCTTTCAGGGAACGGGCCGATCTCGCCCGCCGGCGACGACGATGACGATCAGCAGCGTCAACACGAAAGGATCGCGCCAGGCCATGGGCCCGAAGGCGCTCCAGAGCGTTTCCGCCAGCCCGAGCAGCGCAGCACCCGCCGCCGCGCGGAGCGGATGCCCGGCGCCGCCGATGCCGGCGATCATCACCACCTTCAGCCCGAACAGCAGGCCCGCGCCGAAATCCATGTTGCCGTAATAGGACGTGGCGAGAATGCCGCTGACGCAGGCGATCAGGGTGGCCACGAGATAGGCGCCGAGGAAGACGCTGCGGGCATCGACCCCGCAGAGTTCGGCGGCGCGCGGATCGTCGTGAACGGCGCGCCACAGGCGGCCGGCCCTTCCGAAGCGCAGAACAAGCGCGCCAAGGCCGACGATCGCCAGCATCACCGCGATATTGCCGAGCTGGATCAGCGTGAGGCTGACATCGGCGGCCCCCTCCGACCAGAGCGCGACCGGCGTGTTGAGGAACGGCGGCAGCCAGAGGCTGCGCGTCTTCGCGGCAAGCCGTGCCGTCTCCATCAGCACGAGCGACACGCCGAGGCCCGCGACGATGACGGCGTTGGGCGATACGCGCAGCAGCGGCGCCATCACGACGCGGCCGACGAGGAGGCCGGCACCGGCGGTGTAGGCAAGAGAACAGGCAGCCCCGAGCGCAAGACAGGCCGGCAGCACCAGCCAGAGGCGGTTCCAGCCGACATCGGCAAACAGCACGAAGATCTGCCCCGCAAAGGCGAACAGCGCGCCATAGGTGAGGTCCACACGCCTGGTGACGCCGAAGGCGATCGCATAGCCGAAGGCGAGGACGGCATAGAGGGCTGCGACCGGCAGGGCATTGGCAAGCTGTTGCAGCAGATACATGCGCCGCCCTCCTCCCGATAAAATATAACTGGTGAAATGGCTTTTACCAGTTATATTTGATCATGGACTTCCTCTGGACCCCGCATCGCTTTTCCGGCGGCCTCCTCGCCCTCGACGTGGCCAACAGCGTCATCCTGCGTGCGACGCCGGAGCGATCGATCGACCGGTTTGAACACGCCGATGCGATCGCTGCCTTCGCGTCAGCGGCGACCACGCTCTGCGCCGAGCCGCTGCCGACGCGCCTCCTGATGCCACCGGCAGACCGGGCAGCGTTCCTCGCCTTGCGCGAGGCGATCGACCGGTATTTCCGGCAACGCGTCGAGGGCGCGGATGACGCCGGCCTGCTGGCCGACCTGCTCGACGCGGCGGCGCGGACGCTGCGGCTGTCGCCGAACGGGGCCGATCTCGGCGCATCGACGGCACGCTCCGCACTTCGGCTTGCCGCGCGCGCGGATGACGGGCGGCTGAAGATCTGCGCGAATTGCGGCTGGCTGTTCTTCGACCGGAGCAAGAACCGGAGCCGGGCCTGGTGCGACATGACCGTCTGCGGCAACCGGCGCAAGGCCAGCCGGCACTATCGCCGCGCGAAGGATGGAGGCGCGGCGTGAAAAGTCCTCGATGCGCCATCGTCGTGCTCGGCCTGCTTGCCGCAGCTCTTTCGGCCGGATGCCAGCGCGAGACCGGATCGGGACCGACGGAGGTATCCGGGCGCCTCTTCGTCTTCAACTACCGCATCGCCCGGGCGCACTATATGATCACCCTGCGCCGCACCGGCGTCCTGCCCGACCCGGCCGTGGCCGTCGCGACCTTCGAGGACCCGCGCGGCGGAGCGCCGCTCGTGACGCGGACGAAGATCTTCCCGTTCTGGGAAACGATCGTGCTGGAAAGCCCGCCGATCCACTGCGTCCGGAAGGACCGACCCTACACGGTCGGCATCCGCATCCTCGACGGTGCGGGCAAGGTCGTGCAAGCGATCGAGACCACCGCAATCTCGACGGTCGACCAGACCGTCCTCACGGCAAAGCCGCTGGTGGTCGGCCCCGGCTACGCCATCAACCCGGATATCCTGCGGGAAGACGGCAGCGTGGACTATGCGCCGGAAACGGGGTGTCCGATCTGATGGCCGCGCCGCGTCTGCCGAGATACCGCAAGCCAGACCGGCGACAACACAAAAGGCCGGAGCATCGCTGCTCCGGCCTTTTGTGTTGTCAGTTCGTTGACGCGGTATCAGCCGACGATTTCGGTGGCCGAGAACCAGTAGGTGATTTCTTCGGCAGCGGTTTCCGGGGCGTCGGAGCCGTGGACGGAGTTTTCGCCGATCGACAGAGCGTGCGTCTTGCGGATCGTGCCTTCGTCGGCATTGGCCGGGTTGGTGGCGCCCATGATTTCGCGGTTCTTCAGGATGGCGTTCTCGCCTTCGAGAACCTGAACGATGGTCGGGCCGGAGGTCATGCCCTGAACCAGTTCGCCGAAGAAGGGGCGATCCTTGTGAACGGCGTAAAAGCCTTCGGCTTCGCGCTGGCTCATCCAGACGCGCTTGGAGGCGATGACGCGCAGGCCGGCGTCTTCGATCATCTTGGTGATCGCGCCGGTCAGATTGCGCTTCGTTGCGTCCGGCTTGATCATCGAAAAGGTGCGTTCAATCGCCATGGTGTCAAATCCCTAGGAGTTGCGTTCGTTTGGACGGTTCCTTAGCGAGACGCCGCACGCAAGACAAGGGGAATGCGCCGCATGGCCCGATTTCGAAAACGGCAAGGCTGCGATCAGGCCGCCTCGGCGGTTCCGGCGGATGGGATCGCGCGGCCGAGACCGTCGTGAAGATCGAGGCAGCGCTCGAACCAGCCGGAGACGGCATCGTCCGGCTCCAGCAGCGGTTGCGGCGAGACGATGCGGGCCCATTGCAGGGCGCCGAAGACGATGTAGTCGGCAAAGAGCGGCGTCTCCCCGCCGATGAAGGGCTGCTTTTTAAGCAGGTAGCGCAGCGGATTGAGCTTGTCGGCGAAGGCCGCCCGCTCCGCCGGGGCTGCGGCCGCGACATCTTCGAGGCTCTTGCCGAACGCGGCCTCGCGGCTTTTGCGGAAATAGGCGCGATCCTCCGGGCCGAGCCGGTCGTGGATATCGAGCAGGATCATCCGGGTGATGGCCGGATGCAGAACCGTCTGCGAGAAGGCTTCGACAAAGCGTGCCGTGGCGCGTCCGCCCTCGCCTGCAAAGAGCGTCGGCCGGTCCGGATAGGTCGCATCCAGATACTGGGCGATGGCGAAGCTGTCGACGACCGCCTGATCGCCATCGATGAGATACGGCACCATCTTCGTCGCGCCGCCTTCCACCTTGGGAATGTCCGTGAAGCCGAGCGGCACCACGCGACAATCGAGGCCCTTATGGGCAAGCGCCATCTCGACCTTCCAGACATGCGGCGAAAAACGCCGCGCCCGGTCTTCGCCGCACAGCCCGTAGAGCAGTCTCGTCATCGCAGGTCTCCCGTATCCGGTGTCGCGGTCATCTCAGCCGGGCCATCTGAGCGCGGGAAAGGCGGGAAAGCAAATCAGCAAATTTCATGGATGGCATCATGCCTGTTGAACTCATGGCGAGATAAGATCGGGCTTTCCAATGCACAGGAGCCGCCATGATCGACCATTTCCGCATGTTTGCCGCCTATAACAGCTGGGCCAACGGTCGCATCTATGCCGCGGCGCAGGCGCTCGGCGCGGAGGGTCGCCACCGGGAGACGGGTGCGGCCTTCGGCTCGCTGCACGCAACCCTGAACCACCTGCCGGCCACCGACCGGATCTGGATGAAACGCTTTACCGGACAGGGCGAGGCACCGACCACGCTCGATGCCGTGCTGTTCGATGATTTCGCGGACCTGACGGAAGCGCGGGTGGCGGAGGACCGGAGGATCGCCCGCTGGATCGACAGCCTCACCCCGGACGATCTCGCCGGCGTCTTCACCTACACGCCGATCAGCATTCCCGAGCCGATCAGCCAGAGGCTCAGCCCCTGCCTCGCGCACCTCTTCAACCACCAGACCCATCATCGCGGCCAGTGCCACATGATCCTGACCACTCTTGGACAGCCGAGCGTGGTGCTGGATCTCGCCTTCTTCCTCCGCAGCGATCGGGCCTGATGCGTCAGAGCGTGTAGATGTGGAGCTGGGTGTGGCGGGCATCGTCGACATCGAGGATGCGGTCGGCTGCACGGCCCGGCACGGTGAAACTGTTGCTGACGAAGAGCGTGCCCGGACGCATCTCGCGCCGGGACTTTTCGAACAGGCGGGCCATCGGCACCGGCGAGAGGAAGCAATAGACGACGTCGTAGGTGCCGAGATCCGCATCCCACAGGCTGCGATAGACGATGCGGGCATTGGGAAGGCGGCTGAAGGCGACGCGGAGCTTGGAGGCGGCCACGACCAGCGGCGCCGTTTCCAGGCCGCTCACCTCGACGGCCGGATGGGCGCGGGCGAGGAAGGTGACGACGCCGCCCATGCCGCTGCCGAGATCGACCACGCGCCCGGCCTGCGAGGCGGCGACGAGGTCGGCCAGTGCCTGCCAGGTCCGCCGGTTGGTAAGGTAGAGCGGCACCTGCTCGGAGGCACTGTTCCAGTAGACGAGCGCGCAGAGCACGAAGGCCGCGAGATAGGCCCAGGCCGGCACCGCATCGCCATAGACGACCGCGACCGGCAGCAGAAACTGGACCAGAAGCCAGATGCGCGGCATCCGCAGGAGCAGCCCGAGGCCGGCAGCGGCTGCACCCTGCCCGAGCAGAACGGGAAGCGTGCCCGGCGTCAACGAGCCCGGCGTGAGAGAGCCCGACAGCAAAAGAACGATCGCGAGAACCAGCGCCTGGCAGGCGAGAACCTTGATCCAGGGCACGATCTGGTTGCGCAGGACGCTCATGGCGGAGTTCCTTTCCTCTCGTTCGGCACAGATCCCCGCGCGCGGCGCCGTTGCGGCACCTGATTCGCAGGAGAACGGCCTGTCGGACCAGCTATCGCAGGTTCTTGCGTTTTCACGAGGGGGGGGGTCGCTGGATTTACACTGAGCGGAGCACGGCGAGCATCGACCGACGCGAAAACTGTCAGGATCGGACAAACATCCAGAGGTTGAATGCCACTTAAGCATTTTTGAATGCTTTCGCTATTATGTGTATCGGGTATGGCAACGCAGGAGGGGGTGGGGCTCGGCGATGAAAGAACAGATGAGTTACAGCGGCATGGCGTCGAAACTTGAGAGACATTTCCCCGAACAGCCCCACGGCACTGCCCAGCGGATTGCGCAGGCCATGGCGCAACGTGGCGTCGAGCCCTTGCCGCGCAATTACGAGCTGTTTCACGCCGCGTTCTCGGGAAGTCCCGCCACGCTTTCCAGCGATCTCGCGGCGCTCGGCAACGCCCCCTCGCAAAAGGCGCTCGATGCGATCGGCCTCAAGCGCAAGCTGCCGGGATATCTGGCCCAGGAATTGGGCGCGGCCCAGCAGATGGCCATCGCGGCGATCCACACCATGACGTCGGCGATCTCGCGGGAAAGCCGGCCGATGACGGACGCACTCGCCTCGCTGGACGCTTTCCTCCAGAGGCTCGACACGGATCCGGTGATGTCGATGTCGGATTTTGCCGCCGAGGCGCGGACGCTTCAACAGACGCTGGCGCATCTGCGCACCTGCGAAAAGCGTCTGGCGGACGCCGTCAAGACGACGGCGGCGACGCTCGGTGATGCGCAGACGCAGATCGCGGCCGACCAGCGGGCCGCGCTTCGCGACGGCCTGTCCGGGTTGCCGAACGGCGCCGCGCTGTCGATGACGATCGCCGCCTTGTTCGACGAGCAGGACGTGACGACGAAGCCGGCCGCGCTGGTTCTCGTCAGCGTCGAGCATTTGCGGGCGCTGGCCGAGCGGCACGGGCCGGAGGTCGGCGCCAAGGCCGTGAAGAAATGCGCCGCCATCTTCCGCAAGTCGGTGAAGAAGAGCGATGTCGTCGCCCGGATCGGCTACGACACGTTCGGCTTCCTGCTGCACGATGTCAGCGAACAGAACGCACAGGCCATCGCCACACGCATCCGCGATGCCATTCAGTCGCTGCAGATCCGTCTTCCCAGCCGCGAATTCGCCGGCCAGACGCTGTCGCTTTCGGCCGGTATCGCGACGACCGCCACGGTCGGCGGGCCGCGGGACCTCATGCGTCATGCGGAGATGGCCTTGACCATGGTGCGGACGGACGGGCGGCAGGGCATCCTGCGCTGCACACCGATGATGTGCGCGCAGATCGCCGGTCTGCAGGAGGCGTGAAGGCCGCCTGCCCGGCCGGCATATCCGGCCGGCGGCTTCTCTTGCCTTCCGGCCCCACATCGGCCAAAACGCCGGCATGATTACGATATCCAATCTCTCGGCCCGCATCGCCGGACGCCTCCTGATCGACCACGCCAATATTTCGCTGCCCGAGGGCACGAAGGCCGGCCTCGTGGGGCGCAACGGCGCCGGCAAATCGACGCTGTTTCGCATCCTCACCGGGCAGATGGAAAGCGAGAGCGGATCGATCTCCATTCCCAAGAATGCCCGCATGGGTCAGGTGGCGCAGGAAGCCCCGGGGACCGAAGAGCCGCTGATCGAGATCGTGCTGAAGGCCGACAAGGAGCGCGAAGCGCTGCTCGCCGAAGCCGAGACGGCGATCGACCCCCACCGGATCGCCGATATCCAGATGCGGCTCGCCGATATCCAGTCGCATTCGGCCGAAGCGCGCGCCGCGTCGATCCTCGCCGGCCTCGGCTTCGACCACGAGGCGCAATTGCGTCCGGCCTCGTCCTTTTCGGGCGGGTGGCGCATGCGCGTGGCGCTGGCCGCCGTGCTGTTCTCGGAGCCGGACCTGCTGCTGCTCGACGAGCCGACCAACTATCTCGACCTCGAAGGCACGCTGTGGCTGGAGGATTACATCCGCCGCTATCCCCACACCGTCATCATCATCAGCCACGACCGCGACCTGCTGAACACCGCCGTCAACGCCATCATCCATCTCGACCAGCAGAAGCTGACCTTCTATCGCGGTTCCTACGACCAGTTCGAGCGCCAGCGCGCCGAGGCGAACGAGTTGCAGGCGAAGGCCAAGGTGAAGAACGATGCGGCGCGCAAGCACCTGCAATCCTTCATCGACCGCTTCAAGGCCAAGGCGTCGAAGGCCCGGCAGGCGCAAAGTCGCGTCAAGGCGCTGGAGCGCATGGGCACCGTCGCCTCCGTGATCGAGGACCATGTCCAGCCGATCACCTTTCCGGTTCCCGAGAAGCAGCCGGCTTCGCCGATCATCCAGCTGCAGAACGCCTCCGTCGGCTATGTCACGGGCAAGCCGATCCTGAAGAACATCACGCTGCGGATCGACAATGACGACCGCATCGCGCTGCTCGGCTCGAACGGCAACGGCAAATCGACCTTCGCGAAGTTCGTCTCCGGCCGGCTCGATGCGGATGGCGGCGAGATCAAGCTGGCGCCGAACCTGAAGATCGGCTTCTTCGCGCAGCACCAGATGGACGATCTCGTGCCGGCGGACTCGCCGGTCGAGCATGTCCGCCGGCTGATGCCGGGCATTGCCGAGGCGAAGGTCCGTGCCCGCGTGGCGCAGATGGGCCTTGCGACCGAGAAGATGTCGACGGCGGCCAAGGACCTTTCCGGCGGCGAAAAGGCGCGCCTGCTGATGGGGCTTGCGGCCTTTCATCACCCCAACCTCCTGATCCTCGACGAGCCGACCAACCATCTCGACATCGACAGCCGCCGCGCGCTGATCGAGGCGCTGAACGATTACGACGGCGCCGTCATCCTGATCTCGCACGACCGGCACCTGATCGAGGCGACCGTCGACCGGCTGTGGCTGGTCAACAACGGCACGGTGACCAATTTCGACGGCGATATGGAGGAATATCGCAGCCTCATCGTCTCCTCGGGCAAAAAAAAAGACGAAAAACCTGAGGTGATCGAGGACGCGACGTCGAAGGCGGAGCAGCGCAAGGCGAATGCGGAGAAGCGGGCAACGCTCGCGCCGCTGCGCAAGAAGATCAATGATCTCGAGTCCTTGACGGCAAAGCTTGAGAAGCAGATTCAGGCGCTTGATGCAGAACTTGCGGACCCGGTGCTCTACGAGAAGTTTCCCGCCAAGGCCGCCGAGAAGGTGAAGCAGCGCGGCGAGACGGCGGCGAAGCTGGGCTCGGCCGAGGAGCAATGGCTGGACCTGTCCGCACAATATGAGGAGGCGATGGCCGGCTGACGGTCCGCCTTCTTTTCATACCTTGAGACCGGCTTCCACGGAAAGGCAGACCCCCATGCACCTTTACCTCGAGACCGACGACGATGCCCGCACGCTCGACTTCGTGGCGCGCGAGAACGCACGCTCGGACGCGGCTTTGAAGACCGAGGCCTTTGCGGCCGATGCCGCGGCCTTCAAGGCGATGATGGAGCGGGAAGACAAGCTGATCCACTTCACCCGGCGCGGCGACTGGCTGACGACGTTTCGCAAGACCGCACGCAACCCGATGGGCGTCTGGCAGAGGCTGCCGGCAGACCAGGCCCCCGTGCCGGAAGCGGCGTGGGAGACGATGTTCGATCTCGACGCCTATAACGCCACGGCCGGGCGGACCTGGATCTGGCGCGGCGCCGTCACCTGCCCGTGGGAGCCCTCGCGCGTTCTCCTGTCGCTCTCGGACGGCGGATCGGACCTGCGCCTCTTTCGCGAATTCGACTGCAAGAGCCTCTCCTTCGTCACGGGTGGATTCGAGACCCCGCTTGCGCGTTCGCACGCCAGCTGGGAAAGCCTCGACAGCATCCTCTATTTCGGCTCGATCGACCGGGCGTCGGCCACCCAGTCGAGCTGGCCGCGGGTCGGCCGGCGCGTGGCGCGGGGGCAGGATGTGGCGTCGGCCGAGACGGTCTTTGCCGCCGATGACAGCGACGTGACCGCGTATGCGACGGTCTACGGCTCCGAGATGGCCGGGCAGAGCGACGGCCTCTCGGCAGACGACCGGCTGGCGATCTTCACGGCGGTCCACACGATCGGCACGGCGAGCCATGTGGTCACGAAAAACGCCGCACCGCCGGTGCCGGTCGATATCCCGCGCGAGAGCGATGCCGGCTTCAACCATCGCTTCTGCCTGTGGCGGGCAAAGACGGACGAGCGCGTTCCGAGCGGCTCACTGGTGCTGCAGGAATTGCCTGTTCGCCTCGGCAGCGACCGTCCGCCATCCCCGGCGCGCGTGCTGTTCACGCCGTCGGACCGCCGGTTCTGCACCGATTTCGCGCTGCTGCGCGACTGGTGCGTCTTCACCATCGCCGACACCATGACGCCGCGCCTGTTTCTGCTCGATCTCGGCAATGCGGAGGCCGAGCCGTTCGAATTGGCACTGCCCGACGGCGTGGAGACGCTGTCCTACTATCCGCTCTATTCCGACCTGCATCTGGGCGACGACACGCTGATCGTGTCCGGACAGGGCTTCCTTCGTCCGCCGACGCTCTACAGGCTCGCGCTTTCCGACCGGACGAGGCCGCTGGTGCTTCAGCCCATCGCGGCCTCGCCGAGCTATTTCGATGCGAGCGGCATGTCGAGCCTGCTGCTGGAAGCGACGTCCGAGGACGGGACGGCGGTGCCGTATCGGCTCGTCTTGCCCGCAACGTTCGAGATGGGCGCCCTCCCCGTGCTCCTCTATGGCTATGGCGGCTTCGAAGTGCCGCTGCAGCCCTATTACTCCGGCGTGACCGGGCGCTGGCTGGCCCAGGGCGGCGCCTATGTGCAGGCCTATATCCGCGGCGGCGGGGAATTCGGGGCGGAATGGCACCGCGCGGCCAAGCGCGAAGGGCGGCACCGGGCCTTTGCGGATTTTGCGGCGATCGCCAGGGATCTCGTCGCCCGCGGCTATAGCAAGCCCCGGCACATCGCCTGCAATGGCGGCAGCAATGGCGGGCTTCTGACCGGGGTCATGCTGACGCGGTACCCTGCGCTCTTCGGCGCGGTCTGGTGCCAGGTGCCGGTGCTCGACATGCTGCGCTTCCACACGTTTCCGGCCGGGCGCGCCTGGATGGACGAATATGGCGATCCCGACAATGCGCAGGACCGCGAGGCGATGCTGGCCTATTCGCCGCTGCAGGCGGTGCGCCCGGCCGCGGAGGTTGCCTATCCCCCGATCTATATCGAAAGCTCCAGCAATGACGACCGGGTGCATCCCTCGCATGCCCGCCGCTTTGCCGCGCAGCTTCGAGAGCTCGGCCACGATCCCGTCTTCCACGAGTTCACCTCCGGCGGCCATGGCGGCGAAGGCGACACGGCGGCCTCCGCCGCCCGCGTCGCGACCGGCTACAGCTTCCTGCGGCAGACGATCATGACGCCGGAGGCGTGACGCAGCCTATCCGAGTTCGAAGGTCGTGATGCCGAAGATGCGGGCGAGCGGCAGATCGGGCACCGCGCCGCGATACATCCGGGCCGTCTCGAACACGGGTTTGAGATTGTAGCGGTCGCAGAGCGCCTTTGCGGCCCCGTTCGGCTCGGGGATATCGAGGAAGATCTGACCGTCGCCGCCCATCTCCAGGCCGGTCGCGACCAGCTTGCGGAAGAGCAGATCGGCGCCGGTCTCCGTATCCGCAAACAGAGGGCCGATCTTCTGGCCCTCGCGGCAGGTGCGAATCGTCCCATAGCCCTGGATCTCGGTGCCGCGCAGCAGCGCCACGCTCTGGCGGGTCGGCTGCGCCTTCAGCCACTGGCCGAGGAAGACGTCGCGACGCGCGGGCGAAAAGCGGGCGTCGTACGCGACCAGCAGCGGCAGATGCACCGGCGCGACCTCGACCAGATCCGTGCCGGGCGGCGGGGTGACCTGCGGCGTGCCGCCATAGCGCATGTTGGCATGCGCATAGACGAAGCCCGAACGCTGGTAGCTCGCCTGCTGGGCGACGACGCCGTCGAGGCCGACGATGCGCGACCCCTGCGCGGACAAGGCCGCCTGCCACAGGGCATAGCCGAGCCCCTGTCCGCGAAAGTCGGGATGGGCCATGTAGAAGCCGAGGAAGGCGTAATCGGGCCCGAATCGAACGACCGAAATCGCGGCGGCAAGCGCACCGCCCTCCTCCGCCACCCAGAAACCGTCCGGATCGGCCGCGTGGAAGGCGCCTGCATCGTCGAGACCGGGGTTCCAGCCTTCGCGCGCGGCCCATTCGATGATCTGGTCGATCTCCGGTCGGGTGGCGGTGCGTATCGTCGGGGCCATGCGATCTCCTCTGTCTGTTCTGCAAGCGTTGATCGGGCCGGTCCGGTCCGGCGTCGCCTTTCGGGACGTGGCGCGAAAAGCGTCCGTATCGAACAGCCGGAGCGCCTTGCCCGCCCCGGCCTTTCTGGTACAAAGCCGGACATAAGTCATACAATCTGGCGGAACACCATGAACCCCATCTCTATTGCTGTCGTCGGCGTTGGCAAGATCGCACGCGATCAGCATCTGCCGTCCATTCACAACAATCCCGGATACCGGCTGGTTGCCGCTGCAAGCCGGCACGGCAGCGTCGATGGCGTCGAGAATTTCACCTCGATCGAAGACATGCTGGCGGCCATGCCGGAGATCGAGGCGGTTTCGCTCTGCATGCCGCCGCGGGTCCGGTTCGATGCCGCGCACAAGGCGCTGGATGCGGGCAAGCACGTGTTCCTGGAAAAGCCGCCGGGTGCGACGCTGAGCGAGGTCGCGATCCTCGAAGCGCTGGCGAAGGAGAAGAACGTCACGCTGTTTACCAGCTGGCATTCGCGCTTCGGACCCGCGGTCGAGCCGGCCCGGGCGTTTCTCGCCGACAAGACCATCTCGCGCGTCGATATCCTCTGGAACGAGGACGTGCGGCGCTGGCACCCGAACCAGGACTGGATCTGGGAAGCCGGCGGCCTCGGCGTGTTCGATCCCGGCATCAATGCCCTCTCGATCATGACGCATATCCTGCCGATGCCGGTCTTCGTCATCCGCTCGACGCTCGAAATCCCCGAAAACCGCGATGCGCCGATCGCCGCCCAGATCGATTTCCAGAGCGCCTCCGGCATTCCCGTGACCGCCGACATGGACTGGCGCCGCCAGTCGAGCGACGATCGCTGGGACATCATCGTCGAGACCGATGCGGGAACGATGATTCTCGGCAATGGCGGCGCGCGGCTTTCGGTCGATGGCGTCATGCGCGCCGACGAGCAAGAGACAGAATATCCGACGCTCTATGCCCGCTTCCACGATCTTGTCCGCTCGGGCCGTTCCGAGGTCGATGTCGCACCGCTGCGCCATATCGCCGACATCTTCATGCTCGGCAGCCGCAAGACGGTCGAAGCGTTTCACGATTGAGATCGGCCGGGCGGCGCGGCCGGTCGATTGCGATCAACCGGCCGCCCTTGCCCTGCGCTCAATCCGTCAGGCGGATGTCGAAGGCGGTATCGCGCCGCAACGTGTTGCTGACGGTGCAGATCTCCTCCGCGGCGTCCGCCAGTCGATGGCGGGTGGCTGCATCCAGATCGCCCGAAAACGTGAACACCACGTCGAAGCGGGCGATGCGGCTTGGCTCGTCCTTCGTCTTTTCGCCCGTGACCTCCGCCCTGATCTCGGTGATCGCACCGAGAATGCCCATGCGGCTCGCGGCGATGCGGGCGCTCAGCACGAGGCAGGCGGAGAGCGAGGCGTAGAGAAGATCGATGGGATTGAAGCCGGGCTGGGAGGCGCCGGTGACGATATCGAGCGTACCGCCGGTCAAGCTGGTCAGATGCGGAAAGCCGGTGCGGCCGACGCTTGCGGTGACGCCCGTCGGGCGGATACGGGCCTTGAGCGGCGGCGTTTCCGGCGCGTCGCTCACGCCTTCTTCTCCCACCGTCCCTCGCTGGTCTGCTGCCAGTAGGTCAGCGCGTGGCCTTCGCCCTTCAGCCGTTTCCACTGCGCGCGCGCGCCTTCCAGCTGCGGCTGGTCGTAGCCGTCGAACATGAAGACGACGCGGTCGTAGGCGGCGAGATCCGGGGGCACGGCGCCGTCCACCAGAAAGCGGACGGTCGCCTTGTTGGCATTGCCGTCGCCGGTCGTCAGCAGCACCGGCTGGTCTGCCGGCGACACGGCGGCATGCGGGCCCTCATCGGTGGCATGCGGGAGAAAACTGTCCTCCCGAAAGGTCCAGAGCTGTTCGTCCAGCCTGTCGCGCCGTTCCTCGTCCGCCGTCTGGACGACGACCCGCCAGCCGCGCTCGACACTTTTGTCGACCAGCGGCGGCAGGGCATCTTCCAGCTTCGATTCGGTCAGGTGATAGAACAGGATGTCCGTCACGTCGGGCTCATGCCTTCCAGGTTTGCTCAGCTCTCGTAGTTCGCGCGCACCAGTTCGTTCAGCAGGCGCACGCCGTAACCGGAGGCCCAGGACGGGTTGATCTCGTCGTTCGGCGAGCCCATGGCCGTGCCGGCGATATCGAGATGCGCCCAGGGCGTTTCCTTGACGAAGCGCTTGAGGAACTGCGCCGCGGTGATCGAGCCGCCATAGCGCCCGCCGGTGTTCTTCATGTCGGCGAACTTGCTGTCGATCATCTTGTCGTATTCCGGGCCGAGCGGCATGCGCCAGACCCGCTCCTGCGTCGCGAGACCCGCCTGCGTGATCTCGGCGGCCAGCGCGTCGTCGTTGCAGAAGAGGCCGGCATGATGGCTGCCGAGCGCGACCATGATGGCGCCCGTCAGCGTGGCGAGATTGATCATGAAGCGCGGCTGGAAGCGCTCGTTGCAGTACCAGAGCGCATCGCAGAGCACGAGCCGGCCTTCGGCATCGGTGTTGATGATCTCGATGGTCTGCCCCGACATCGAGGTGACGATATCGCCCGGGCGCTGCGCGTTGCCGTCCGGCATGTTCTCGACCAGGCCGATGATGCCGACGACGTTCGCCTTCGCCTTGCGGGCGGCCAGCACGTGCATGAGGCCGGTGACGGCGGCGGCACCGCCCATGTCGCCCTTCATGTCCTCCATGCCGGCACCCGGCTTGATGGAGATGCCGCCCGAATCGAACACGACGCCCTTGCCGATGAAGGCGACCGGCTTTTCCTTTTTCGTGCCGCCGTTCCAGCGCATGACGACGAGCCGCGGCGGACGCACGGAGCCCTGCGCGACGCCGAGAAGAGCGCCCATGCCGAGATGTTTCATCTCGCTTTCGCCGAGGATCTCCACCTCGACGCCGAGCTCCTCGAGCGTCTTGGCCTTGGCGGCGAACTCGATCGGGCCGAGCGCATTCGGCGGCTCGTTGACGAGGTCGCGGGCGATGAAGACGCCGTCCGAGACGGCCTCGGACAGGGACAGGCCCTTCTTGGCCACGTCGGCGATCGCGGTGACGATCGTTACCTTGGTGCGCTGCGGCGTCGGTTCCTCGTCGGGCTTCTTCGTCGTCTTGTAGTTGTCGAAGCGGTAGGCGTTCAACTCCATGCCGAGCGCGAAGTCGGCGGCCGCCTTCGGCGTGATCTCGACGCCGGGCGCATCCAGGAACACCGTGGCCTCGCCCGCGCCGCGCAGCTTGGAGGACGCCGTGCCGCCGAGTTTCAGCCAGTCGTGCGCCGTCTGCTTCTGCGGATCGCCAAGCCCGAGAAGCAGGATCCGGTCTGCCGGCGAGCCTTCGGGTGCGAGAATGTCGAGCGTGGAGAGAGCGCGCGCCTTGAACTTCCCGGCCTTGGCGGCGCGCGGGATGATGCCGGCGGGATCGACGGTCGCGGCACCCGCCGCCTCGTGCTCGGCAGCGATGAGGCACAGGACCGTGCCTTCCGTCTTCTTGCGCTGCTCCTTGAAGACAATCTCGAACATTCCGGCCATTTTCGCTCCGATTCTCCCGCAGCCCAGACGTTCAGCCGGGCACCGTCCCAAAGGTAAGATTTTCCACAGGCACGACGTCGGCAACCGTTCATCGCGTCTTCGCTACCGACGTAGCGTGACGGAACGCAAAGGCCAAGCGAAACCCGCAGACCGTTTGCCTCCGCCGTTGCCAATGCCCCGAAACGCGCCCGTTCGACAACGTGGCCGGCGCGGGTCGAGGCGTCACCAAAAAGACACCAAATGGGAAAATCTAGGCGTCGATGACGGTGTGAGCGTTGCGGGCCCTCAGTAACTTGGCTACTGCGATATCGATGATGATCAAAGCCCAACAGCGCTCATGCGCCAGAGCAGCCCGCCGGACGGACCCGTCCGCGCCGGCCTGCGCCCGGAACAGGCTGCGATGACCATTCTCCAAAGCTATATCTTCCGCCGTGTCGTGCAGATGTTCCTGTCGGCATTGCTGCCGGTTCTCGGCATCATCTGGACCACGCAGGCGCTGCAGCGCATCAATCTGGTGACCGATACCGGCCAGTCGATCGGTGCGTTCGTCCAGCTCGCGACCCTCATTCTTCCGACCGTCATTCCGCTCGTCCTCCCCTTCGCGCTCGCCATCGGCATCACCCAGGCGCTCGCGACGATGAACAGCGATTCGGAACTGACGGTGATCGAATCAGCCGGCGGCAGCCGCGGCATCATCCTGCGACCGATTCTCGGCCTGGCTCTTGCCGTGAGCGCGATCTCCTTCACCGTCGACAACTTCGTGGAGCCGGTGGTGCGCCAGGAGGTGCGCCAGATGATCGCGAGCGCCAATGCCGACCTGCTCTCGTCGGTGGTGCAGGAAAACACGTTCCGCAAGATCGCGGACGGCCTCTACATCCAGATCGGCGGGCGGCGCGGCGGCGGCGTTCTCACCGGCATCTTCGTCGGCGATGCGCGCGACCCCAATGTCGAGTTCGTCTATTATGCCCGCGAGGGCGCCATCGACGAGGCGAGTTCCGCCCTGGTCATGAAGGACGGCGAAGTTCACCGGAAGCTGCCGGACGGCGGCGTTTCCATCATCAAGTTCGACAGCTACGCCTTCGACCTGACCGAGATGACCCGCAAGGTCGGCGCGGCCACCCTGCGCGCCCAGGACCAGGATCTCTTCACGCTTCTGCATCCCGACCCCGCCGACAGCAACTATCAGCGCCGTCCGCAGACCTATGTCGCCGAGCTGCACCGCCGGCTGACGGAGTGGACCTTCCCGATCATCTTCGCGCTGATTGCCCTCGTCGTCAGCAGCGACGCGCGCTCGCACCGCGAGGCCCGCCTGCACCCGACGGCGACCGCTTTGCTGCTGATGCTGCTGTTCCGCTGGATGACCTTCTATGCGGCAAACGGGGCGGAGGATACCGGACTGTTCGTGCCGTTGATGTACATCATCCCCGCGATCACCACGATCCTGTGCATTCGCCAGCTCTCCAGCAACAAGCGGCTTGTGATTCCCAAAACCTTCCAGGAGAAGTTTGCCGACCTGACCGGCCGGATTCGCCTGCTGCGTTTCGGCAATTCCGACCGGGAGGCGCGCTGATCCGATGAGCACGCTCAAGATCTACTTCTTTCGCCGCTTCATGGTGACGATCGGCTGGTTCCTCATCGGCGTGTTCTCGCTGGTCTTCATCATCGATTTCAGCGAGCTTTCCAACCGCATGTCCAACCTGCCGGGCTATTCGCTCGCCGGCGCGCTGCTCATGACGGCCATGCGCATTCCCATGATCATGCAGCAGACGGTGCCGTTCATCGCGCTGTTTGCCGGCATGGTGACGCTGATCGCGCTGAACCGGCGCTACGAGCTGGTGGTGACGCGGGCCGCGGGCATTTCCGCCTGGCAGTTCCTGCAGCCCTTCGTGATCGGCGCCCTGCTCTTCGGCGCGCTCTCGGTCGCGATCCTCAACCCCATCGCCGCCTGGGGCTCGCGCAGCGCCGAGCTTCTGGAAACGAACTGGGGCAGCTCGTCCTCCCGCGGGTCGAAGACCATCCCGTGGCTGCGCCAGATCTATGGCGACGACGACAGCATCATCGGCGCGCGGGCCGTCGAGGACCAGGGCCGGACGCTCGTGACGGTCACGGTGATCCATCTCGACAAGCAGGGCCGCATCGTCTTCCGACAGGATGCGCGCACGGCAAAACTCGAAGACGGTTACTGGTTGCTTAACGGCGTGACCGAAACGCGCAACGGTGTGCTGCCGAAGCGTTACGAAACGGCACGACTGCCGACCAATCTGAAGGCGGAATTCGTTCAGGAATCGCTTGATAAAGTTGAATCCATTCCGTTTTTCGAATTGCCACATAAAATTTCGATCGCGAAATCCTTCGGGTTTCCGACCTATGGCATGCAGACCCAGCTTCACTCGCTGCTGTCGCTGCCGCTCCTTCTCGTCGCCATGACGCTGATCGCTGCAAGCGTGTCGCTGAAATTCAGCCGCTTCCACCAGTCGCGTTCGGTAATTCTCGGTGGAATCCTGGCAGGCTTCGTGCTTTATGTCGTGACCGTACTGGTCAGAGCATTTGGGAGCAGCGGCATCTTGCCTCCGTTCGTTGCAGCCTGGTTGCCGGTTGTTGTCGCGATGGCGCTGGGGTCCACGATTTTGTTGCATCAGGAGGATGGCTAGTGGCGGGCTGTGACCGCAATCATACAAGGCTACTGGCGGCCGTACTGCTTTCCAGCGTTGCATGCCTTTCCGTATCCCCCGTCGCATCCGGCTCGGCCTGGGCCCAGTCCGCGCCGACGACGCTTGCACCCAAGCTGCCCGACGATGCCAAGATGGTGCTGTCGGCGAACGATCTCGTGTACAATCGCGATGCCGAGCGCGTCATCGTGCGCGGCGGCGTGCAGATCAATTATGGCGGCTACCAGATGGTCGCCCAGCAGGTCGAATACAGCCAGAAGACCGGCCGTATCGTCGCGACCGGCCAGATCGAGCTGATCGAGCCGAGCGGCAACAAGATCTATGCCGAGAAGATGGACGTCACGGACAATTTCGCCGATGGCTTCATCGAGACCATGCGCGTCGAGACGACCGACCTGACCAAGCTTGCCGCCGTGAACGGCGAGCGACGCAATGGCGACGAGATCATCCTCAACCAGGCGGTCTACACCGCCTGCACGCCCTGCGCGACCAATCCGGACTATCGCTCGCTCTGGCACATCAAGGCGCAGCGCATCATCCAGAACGGCAAGACGCACACGGTGCGGCTGGAAAACGCGCGCTTCGAGCTGTTCGGCAAGCCGATCCTGTACCTGCCGGTTCTGGAGGTTCCCGACGGCACCGTGAAGCGCAAGAGCGGCTTCCTGTTCCCGAAATTCCGCTATACCCAGAAGCTCGGCGCCGGCGTCAGCGTTCCCTATTACTGGGCGATCTCGCCCACCATGGATGCGACCGTGACGGCGACGGGCCTTTCGCGGCAGGGTTTTCTGCTGGAGGGTGAATTCCGCCAGCAGTTCGAAACCGGGCAGCATGTGCTGCGCATGGCGGGCATCAGCCAGATGAACCGCGGCTCGTTCACGGAAGGAACCGTGGATGCGCTGGAAACGGAGCGCGGCCTCGTCGGCTCGCGTGGCGATTTCAAGATCAATCCGCGCTGGTCGTTCGGCTGGGACGTGCTCGTCCAGACCGACAACAATTTTGCCAAGACCTACGAGCTCTCGACCTTCGATGGCACGACGCATACGAACCAGGCCTATCTGACCGGCCTTGGCGCGCGCAATTACTTCGACCTGCGCGCCTTCTATTTCGACATCCAGGATGCCGATCCGGACAGCGTGGCCGAGCGGGAGCAGGCCTATGCCCAGGTTCTCGATTACGACTACACGGCGCCCCAGGCGGTTGCCGGCGGCGAATTGTCGGCCACGGTCAACCTGACGAACGTCAATCGCAACCGGGAAGACTCCGTCGACGTGTTCGGCGTCGACCGGTTCCGCGGCCTCGAAGGCACGGCGCATCGCCTGTCGGCGGAAGCCGAGTGGAAGAAGACCTTCATCGTGCCCGGCGGCCTGTCGCTGACGCCGCTTCTGGCGGCGCGGGGCGATATCCTCGGCCTGACGATGAACAATCCCGGCCCGACCTATACCGGCGACTACAATGGCGACGACGCCTCGACGCGCGGCATGGTGACGGCCGGGCTGGAGGCGCGCTATCCGATCCTGATGGCGACCGCCAACAGCAGCCACATTTTCGAGCCGATCGCGCAGGTCTATGTCCGTCCGGACGAGAGCAATCCGGGCAGCCTTCCGAACGAGGACGCGCAGAGCTTCGTGTTCGACGCGACCAACCTGTTCGAGCGCGACAAGTTCTCGGGCTTCGACCGCATCGAGGGCGGCTCGCGCGCCAATCTCGGCATGCGCTACACGGGAACGCTCGGCAATGGCTACGGCGTTCGCAGCATCGTCGGCCAGTCCTTCCACCTCGGCGGCGTCAACTCGTTTGCGACCGACGATCTGGTGAAGGTAGGGGCTGACAGCGGCCTCGAGACGGACCGGTCCGATTATGTCGGCATGTTCGGCATCGACGCGCCCTCCGGCTTCACGGCAAGCCTGAGCGGACGGCTGGACGAGAAGAGCCTCGATCTGCGCCGGACGGACTTTGCCGTCGGCTACGAGGGCATCTCCTGGCAGTCGGCCATCACCTATACCAGCATCAAGGCACAGCCGACCTACGGCTCGCCCTTCGACCAGGATGAAATCCAAACGGCGGCCGCCTGGCGCTTCCGCGAGTACTGGTCGGTGTTCGGCTCGGTCACCTACGACATCAACAACAGCCTCGTCACCCGCAACGGCCTCGGCATCACCTATGACGACCAGGACACGCTGTTCTCGCTCGTCTACAAGAACGAGCGCGACCCGGACCAGGCGCTGGCCAATGACTGGTCGATCGGTGCGCGGATCTCGTTCCGCACGCTCGGCGACATCAATGTGGGCGACAGCTCGTTCAACGCGCTGGACTGACGGCAGCGGGCGTGCGACGTCAACGGGGATGCGGCCGCCATGGCGGCGGCATTCCCGCCATATTGCGGGCTTGTCATCATTCGGCCGCATGGTTTATGCATCCAGCGGGAAACAAGCGCGGCCGCTGGCAGGGCGCTTCATGGAGCGTTGCGAGTCCCCTCACCGTGCGGCTCGCTCTGAAGGGGATGTCTGATGGGCAACAGAACCGTCGAAAAGCGATCGTCAGTGCGAATGGTGGCCGGTATCCTGCGGGCGGGTCTGCTTGCCGGTGCGCTCTGCCTTCCGACCACCCTGCCCGCTGCCGCAGCGGGTTCGGGCACGGCGGTGGCCGTCGTCGTCAACGGAACCGTGATCACGACCGGGGATATCGCCAAGCGCGCGGCCTTCCTGAAGCTGCAGCGCCAGAACCCGAGCACGGCGCGCGAGCAGATGATCGACGAAGCGCTGAAGCGCGCCGAAGTGCTGCGTCTCCAGCAGTCCGTCAGCACCGATGAAGTCGATGCCGCGGTTCAGCGATTTGCCGCGGGCAACAAGCTGACCATCGCCCAGCTGTCCCAGGTTCTCTCGCAGGCCGGCGTCGGCCTCGACCATTTCAAGGGTTTCGTTGCGGTGTCCATGAGCTGGCCGCGCGCGGTCCGCGTGCGCTTCGGCAGCGGCGGCGGACGCCTGTCGAATGAGGAACTGGTGCGCCGCATGCAGGAAAATGGCGGCACCAAGCCGGTGACCACCGAATACTTCCTGCAGCAGGTGATCTTCGTGGTGCCCGCGGCCAAGCGTAACGCCATCATCGGCAAGCGGCAGGCTGAGGCCAATGCCTCGCGCGCGTCCTATCCGGGCTGCGACGATGCAAAAACCTTCGCCGCGACGATGCGCGATGTCTCCATCCGCAATCTCGGCCGCATGATGGTGCAGGAAATTCCCGAGGACTGGCGTCCGCTGGTCGAGAAGGCCGGTGACGGCAAGACGACCACGACCCGCGTCACCGAAAAGGGCGTCGAATATCTCGGCATCTGCAAGAAGCGCCAGGTCTCCGACGATCTGGCTGCCGAAGTCGTCTTCCGCGCCGAGGATCTCGGCAAGCAGAAGGGCGGCGAAGACCCCAACAGTGTGAAATACATGGAAGAACTGCGCAAGCGCGCGCAGATCGTCACGAAGTAACCGGACCATCATGACAGACGAGACCCGGGCGCCGCTTGCCCTGACCATGGGCGATCCGGCGGGCATCGGGCTCGATGTGACGCTGGACGCCTGGGCACGCCGCGAGGAGCTTGGGCTTGCTCCTTTCCTGTTCATCGGCGACCCCGAGGCGCTCGCCGCACGCGCGCGCCTGCTCGGCATCGACGTGTCGTTGTCGGAGGCGGACCACCGCTCGGCCGCGGAGCTCTTCGCCCACAGCCTTCCCGTGTTCCCGATACGCTGCCCGGCGCCCGTGATCGCCGGTGCGGCCGACAGCGCCAATGCGCCGGCCATCATCGGTGCCATCGAGACGGCGGTGCAGATGACGCTGGCGTCGCAGACCGCCGCCGTCGTCACCAATCCGATCGCCAAATCCGTGCTCTATGCCGCAGGCTTCCGCTTTCCGGGACACACGGAGTTTCTGGCCGAGCTTGGCAGCGTCGCGCGCAACAGGCCGCTGCTGCCGATCATGATGCTGGCGGGGCCGAAGCTGAAGGCCGTGCCCGTCACGATTCATATCCCGCTCAAGGACGTGCCCGCGCTTCTCACGGGCGACCTCATCTACCGCACGGCCGTCATCACCGCTGCCGATCTGAAGGCCCGCTTCGGCATCGCCGCGCCGCGCCTTGCGATCGCCGGGCTGAACCCGCATGCCGGCGAGAGCGGTGCGCTGGGGCTCGAGGACGATGCGGTGATCCGGCCGGTCGTCGAGCGGCTGCGGGCGGAGGGAATCGATGCCGTCGGCCCGCTGCCGGCCGATACGATGTTCCACGACCGGGCGCGCGCGACCTACGACGCCGCACTCTGCATGTATCACGATCAGGCGCTGATCCCGGCGAAGGCGCTGGGCTTCGACGACAGCGTCAATGTAACGCTCGGCTTGCCTTTCATCCGCACCTCGCCGGACCACGGTACGGCCTTCGGCATTGCCGGACAGAGGGCGGACGGGCGCACCGTCGCGCGGGCGGACAGTCTGGTCGCGGCGCTTCGCATGGCGCGGGAACTCGCCGATACCGAGCGCGCCGCGCTCGAGAGCGCCTCCTGATGGCCGCCATCGACGGACTGCCGCCGCTGCGCGACGTCATCCAGCGCCATGGGCTGGATGCCAAGAAAGCACTCGGCCAGAACTTCCTTCTCGATCTCAACCTGACGCAGAAGATCGCCCGCACGGCCGGCTCCCTCGAAGACGCGACGGTGATCGAGGTGGGCCCCGGACCCGGCGGCCTGACACGCGCGATCCTGTCGCTCGGCGCGCGCAAGCTGATCGCCATCGAGCGCGACAGTCGCTGCCTGCCGGCGCTCGCCGATATTTCCGACCATTATCCGGGCCGCCTTGAGGTGATCGAGGGCGATGCGCTGAAAGTGGATTTTGCGGAACTGGCGCGCCAGTCCGGCGCTGAAGGACCGATCCGCATCATCGCCAACCTGCCCTACAATGTCGGCACGCAGCTTCTGGTCAACTGGCTGACGGCCGAGACGTGGCCGCCCTTCTACGCCTCGATGACGCTGATGTTCCAGCGCGAGGTGGGCCTGCGCATCGTGGCCGACGAAACGAACGACCATTACGGCCGGCTCGGCGTTCTCGCGGGCTGGCGCACCGAGGCGCGCATGGCCTTCGACGTGCCCCCGCAGGCCTTCACGCCGCCCCCCAAGGTCACCTCGACCGTGGTGCATCTGGAGCCGCGCGAAAACCCGATCCCCTGCTCCCTGTCCGCCCTGGAACGCGTGACGCACGCCGCCTTCGGCCAGAGGCGCAAGATGCTGCGCCAGAGCGTCAAATCGCTCGGCGGCGAGACCCTTCTCGCCAAGGCGGAGATCGACCCGCAGCGCCGGGCGGAAACGTTGTCGGTGGAAGAGTTCTGCCGCTTGGCGAACTGGCTCTAGAGTTTCGGCGTTTCCGTGAGCAAATCCTTGACGAATTCGAACAGGCCCGGGCGGCGGTCGCGGCGCAGGCGCTCGGCTTCGACGATCGCGCGGACGGCGGCAAAGGCCGTGTCCAGATCCTCGTTCACGACGATGTAGTCGTATTCGACCCAGTGCTCGATCTCGGCGCGGGAATTGGCGAGGCGGGTGGCGATGACCTCCTCGGTGTCCTCGGCCCGGCGGTGCAGCCGCGACTGGAGTTCGCCCATGGTCGGCGGCAGGATGAAGATCGAGACGACGTCGCCCCCCATCTTCTCCTGCAACTGCTGGGCGCCCTGCCAGTCGATGTCGAAGAGCATGTCGCGGCCGGCCGACATCGCCTCCTCCACAGCATCGCGCGGCGTGCCGTAGAAATTGCCGTGCACCTCGGCCCATTCGAGCAGGGCCTCCGTCTGGCGCAGGCCTTCGAATTCGCGGATCGTCTTGAAATGATAGTGACGACCGTCGATCTCGCTCGGGCGACGCTTGCGCGTGGTGACGCTGACGGAGATGCTCATCTCCGGATCGGCTTCCAGCAGATTGCGCGCGATCGTGGACTTGCCTGCGCCCGAAGGCGAGGAAATGACGAGCATCAGGCCACGGCGGGAAATGTCGGAGGCCTTTTTCGGTGTTTCGGCGGGGCGCATCATTACTCCAGATTCTGGACCTGTTCGCGGAACTGGTCGATGACGACCTTGAGATCGACGCCTGCGGCCGTTACGGCGGCGGAGGTCGATTTCGAGCAGATCGTGTTGGTTTCGCGGTTGAATTCCTGGCAGAGGAAGTCGAGCTTGCGGCCGATCGGCCCGCCCTTCGACAGAAGCGCGCGGGCGGCGACGATATGGGCCCGCAGCCGGTCGATCTCCTCGCGTACATCGGCCTTTGCCGCCAGAAGCGCCGTTTCCGCATGAAGGCGATCACGGTCGAGCGTGGCGGCATGGCTCGTCAGCCAATCGATCTGCTGGACCAGCCTTGCCGCAATCGCCGACGGCGTGCGCGACGGGTCGGCCTCAATCGTCGTCAGCAGCATCTCCATCTCGTCGATCTGACGGAGCAGCACCTGTTCAAGGGCCGCCCCTTCGCTCTCGCGCATGGCGGCGAGATCGGCGAGTGCGAGATCGAGGCCGGTGAGAACAGCGAATTCGCGCGCCGCTTTGTCGGCCTCGCTCTCCTCCGGCTCCTTGAAATCGATGACGCCGCGGATGGCGAGCAGGGTATCGAGCTTCAGCGGCGCGGGATCGATCACGTCGGACAGCTGCTCGCGCAGCGACAGGACGGAGGCGAGTGCCGTCTGGTTGATCGTCGTCTGGATCTGGGTTTCCCCGGCATTGAGGCTGAGACCGACCTGCATGTTGCCGCGCGAGAAACAGGCGGCGATCCGCCGGCGCACCTCGGCATCGAGCGCCTCCAGCCCGCCGGGCAGGCGCAGCTTGACGTCGAGGCCCTTGCCGTTGACCGAGCGCAATTCCCAGGCCCAGCGGCTTTTCCCGGACGTACCCTCCCGGCGGGCAAATCCGGTCATGGACTGCAAGGGCATGGGAACTCCTCGGGGAAATGCCGCAGGGACGAGCGAGCATCCTGTTTAAGGCCGCAACGACCGTGCCTGCAAGGCCTATTGCACCGGCCGGCCCGGCCCCGGCGCGTCATCCACAAGGCGACGGGCCGCAAGGGGCCGGCGACGGCCTCTGCCTGTCCTCGCCCGCACCGCTGCTCAGTTCTGGACAGGCGTCTCCTCGGCGTCCACCTGCGGACCGGTTGCGCCGGCCGCCTTGGCAGCGCTCGCCTTCTCCGCCTCGTGCTTGCGCCAGCGGCGGACATTCGCGTTGTGATCGTCGAGCGTGGTTGCGAACACATGGCCGCCCGTGCCGTCCGCCACGAAATAGAGATCGGCGGTGCGCGACGGATTGGCCACGGCTTCCAGCGCGGCACGCCCGGGATTGGCGATCGGCGTCGGGGGCAGGCCCTTGATGACATAGGTGTTGTAGGGCGTCTTCTTCTCGAGATCGGAGCGCAGGATCGGGCGATCCGCCGGCTTCCCCTCGCCGCCGAAGATCCCGTAGATGATCGTGGGATCGGACTGGAGACGCATGCCCTTATCGAGGCGATTGAGGAAGACGGAGGCGACACGCGACCGCTCGTCGGCAATGCCGGTTTCCTTCTCGACGATGGAGGCAAGCGTGACGAACTCGTCGCGCGTCTTGATCGGAAGTTTTGGATCGCGCTTCGCCCAGATCTGGTCGACGATCGTCTTCTGCGCGGCCATGGCCTGGGCGACGATCTCGGCGCGCTTGGTGCCGCGCGAGAACTTGTAGGTATCCGGCCGCAGCGTGCCTTCGGCGGGAAGGGTCGCGGGCAGATCGCCTTCGAGAACGGCGTCGTCCTGCAGCTTGCGGAACATCTGCTTGACGGTCAGGCCTTCGGGAAGCGAGGCCGAATAGAGGATCGACTTGCCCGACTTCAGGAGTTCCATGATCTCCTGCATCGAGGCGCCGGCCTTGATCTCGTACTCGCCGGCCTTCAGGGTCTCGTCATCGAGATAGGCTTCGGACATGAAGCGGAAGACGCGGCCGTCGGAGACGATCTGGTTGCGCTCGAGGCTCGAAGCGATCTCGGCGATGCCGGCGCCGTTGCGGACAATGAAATTGGAATTGGCCGACAGGGGCCCGCGCGCCTCGTAGGCCGTCATGGCGTAATAGGCCATGCCGGCTGCGGCCAGCGTCAGCACGACGATCACCGTCATCAGGAAGTTGAGGAAGATCACGACCTGGCTGCGCGCCTTGCGGGAGCGCTTGGGCGGCTGCGGAACCTTTTCCGGGCGCAAGGCCTCGATCGGCGATTTCGGAATGATCGGCCCCTTGGTGCCGCCGTCTTTCCGGCCGCTCGGAGCCGTGCTGTTTTCTTGTCCGTCGCTCACGCCTGTCCTGCATCCGGAGTTCGCATCTTGCACGCCCCGCTTCCCCGATGCGAACTCCGGAAGAGGTTCGGGACAGCGAAAAATTGAACGAGACGGCCTGCCTCAACGAAGGCGCCGCCCGCGTGAAGGGATCGCCATGCGCAAGCGCGGCAACCCCGACGACACCAGCCCTGGCCGAACGGCGCACGCGCGTGCGGCTTAGCGCTCCCACCAGGATCCTGTCCCCGGATCGTCTCCGACGCAGGGACGTCTGCAGTAGCATGTCTCTCGCCGAAAGACGACACCGACCGCCGGCGACGGGATTCCGCAATCTCACGCTGCCGACATCGCGTTTGAAAGATCGACGGCGATGGATCAGACAGCTGTTTTGTAACGAGCAATGCGGCGAAAACAGGATCGGATGCGGCGCACCGGACATTATCGCCCGATGCCGTGCACCGGGCGCGCGTTCGCCTGCGCGCGACGCCTCAGGCGTAGCGCTGGATGATCAGCGTCGCATTGGTGCCGCCGAAGCCGAAGGAGTTCGACAGGGCGACGTCGATCGTCTTCTTGCGGGCCGTGTGCGGCACGAGATCGATCGCGGTTTCGACCGAGGGATTGTCGAGATTGAGCGTCGGCGGCGCGATGTTGTCGCGAATGGCGAGCGCGCAGAAGATCGTCTCGACGGAACCGGCAGCCCCCAGAAGGTGGCCGATCGCCGACTTGGTCGAGGACATGGCGATGCTGGACGCGTGCTCGCCGACGACGCGCTCGACCGCACCGAGCTCGATCGTGTCGGCCATGGTCGATGTGCCATGGGCGTTGATATAGTCGATGTCGGAGGGCTGCAGGCCGGCGCGCTTCAGTGCCATCTTCATGCAGCGATAGGCACCGTCTCCGTCCTCGGACGGCGCGGTGATGTGGAAGGCATCGCCCGATAAGCCGTAGCCGACGATTTCCGCGTAGATCTTCGCGCCGCGGGCCTTGGCGTGCTCCAGCTCTTCCACGACGACGATGCCGGCGCCCTCGCCCATGACGAAGCCGTCGCGGTCCTTGTCATACGGGCGCGAGGCCTTGGTCGGATCGTCGTTATGCTGTGTCGAGAGCGCCTTGCAGGCGGCAAAGCCGGCCAGCGCGATGCGCGAGATCGGCGATTCCGTGCCGCCGGCCACCATGACGTCGGCATCGCCCAGCGCGATCAGCCGCGCGGCATCGCCGATGGCATGCGCACCGGTCGAACAGGCGGTCACGACGGAGTGATTGGGGCCGCGCAGCTTGTGACGGATGGAGACCTGGCCCGACGCAAGATTGATCAACCGGCCGGGAATGAAGAAGGGGGAAACGCGGCGGGGGCCCTTGTCGCGCAGCGTGTAGCCGCCTTCGACGATGCCTTCGAGGCCACCGATGCCGGATCCGATCATCACGCCGGTGGCGATCTGGTCCTCGTCGGTCTTCGGGTGCCAGCCCGCGTCGTTCAGCGCCATTTCGGCCGCGGCCATGGCATAGATGATGAAGGGATCGACCTTGCGCTGTTCCTTCGGTTCCATCCAGTCATCGGCATTGAACGTGCCGTTGGAACCATCGCCGAAGGGGATGCGACAGGCGATCTTGGCCGGGAGATCGGAAACGTCGAATTCCGTGACGGTGCGGGCTGCGTTGTCGCCGGCGATCAGTCTCGCCCAGCTGGCTTCCGTTCCGCAACCGAGCGGCGATACCATGCCGGTACCGGTGATAACGACACGTCTCATGAACCGCGATCCATCCTCGTAAGTCTCGATATGCTCCGGCGCGGAGGATCGCGGCCGGTCGATGGAGCCGGTCCCGTGGCGGGACCTCGTCGCATCTACCCTCGGCTATCGCGGTCCGGATGGCGCCGCTGGAGAGCGTTTCCGAGCCCGGATGATGCGGCCGGCCCTGGGTACAGGGCGAGAAGCGGCATCACGGGGCGTGAGCGGGCGGGCTGCTTTCGCGCCCGCCGCAACCCGTTCGATCGTGCCTGGCGATTAAGCCTGGGCCTTTTCGATGAACTTGACGGCATCGCCGACGGTCAGGATCGAATCTGCAGCGTCGTCAGGAATTTCAACGCCGAATTCTTCTTCGAAGGCCATGACCAGTTCGACCGTGTCGAGCGAATCCGCGCCGAGATCGTCGATGAAGCTTGCGCCTTCAGTTACCTTTTCGGCATCGACGCCAAGATGATCAATGACAATTTTCTTTACGCGTTCTGCGATGTCGCTCATGTCGGATTCCTCGACCTTCGTTTTCTCTTTATCAGGAACGCCCGAAGGCGCTCCCTTGCTAAAGCCTGTTAAACCACTGCGGTTCAACCGGCAATCCTTCAAACCGGGAGAGCCCCGCCTTCAAACCTGAAGCAAGACCGGGCGCCAGCGTGCCGGCATCCGCATCGTCTCCGTGATCCGTTCGGACCGTCCGGCAGGGGAAAAGACCCCGCACCGTCCGGACCACCACGGCCCGATTAACACGGTTTAACGGCGGCGCAAAGTCCGAATTTGGGACGCCAATCCTTGCTCAACAAGCATTTACGGGCAATTCAAGCGCCCGGGATCGACCCGTCCCGCACCCGACTCAGATCATCGCCATGCCGCCGTTGACGTGGATCGTCTGGCCCGTGACATAGGCCGCCTCGTTGGAGGCGAGATAGGCGACGGCGCTTGCCACCTCGGCACCGGTGCCCATGCGCTTCATCGGGATCGCGCCCATGATCGCGTCCTTCTGCTTGTCGTTGAGCTTGCCGGTCATGGCGCTTTCGATGAAGCCCGGCGCGACGCAGTTGACCGTGACGTTGCGGGTGGCGATCTCCTGGGCGAGCGACTTGGAGAAGCCGATCATGCCGGCCTTGGCGGCGCAGTAGTTCGCCTGGCCCGGATTGCCGGTGACGCCGACGATGGAGGTGATGTTGATGATGCGGCCATGGCGGCGGCGCATCATCGGATGGGTCAGTTCGCGGGTCAGGCGGAAGACGGCGGTCAGGTTGACCTCGAGCACCGCGTCCCAGTCGGCGTCGCTCATACGGACGAACAGGCCGTCCTTGGTGATGCCGGCATTGTTGACGAGGATGTCGACGCCACCCAGCTCGCTCTCGGCCTTTTCGCCGAGCGCTTTCACCGCGTCGCGATCCGAAAGATTGGCCGGGAATAGATGCACGCGCTCGCCGAGCGCATTGCCGAGTTCTTCCAGCTTCTCGACGCGGGTGCCATGCAGCCCGACGGTCGCGCCCTGGGCGTGGAGGATACGGGCAATCTCTTCGCCGATGCCGCCGGAGGCGCCGGTTACCAGGGCTTTGCGGCCTGTCAGGTCGAGCATGATCATCTTCCTTTATCTTCGTTTCCCGAGCCGGCACCGGGCCGGTCCTCGGGATCTGGTGTCTGCACCGCGGGGGTTTAAAGCAGAGCGGCGAGGACGGCCTCGATATCGGCCGGCGCATTGACCGCAAGTCCCGTCACGGATTTGTCGATGCGGCGGGCCAGTCCGGTCAGCACCTTGCCGGAACCGACCTCATAAAGCGTCGTCACGCCGTTTGCGCCGAACCATTCCACGGTTTCGCGCCAGCGGACCTGACCCGTCACCTGCTCGACCAGGAGATCGACGATCTCGTCGGCCGAGGTGACCGGCGTCGCGCGGACATTTGCAATAAGCGGCACGACCGGATCGCGACGCTTAACCGTCGCCAGCGCCTCGCGCATGGCGTCGGCCGCCGGCGCCATCAGGGCGGAGTGGAACGGCGCGGAGACGGGCAGGATGATCGCGCGCTTGGCGCCGCTGTCGCTTGCCTGTTTGGCGGCTTTCTCCACGGCTTGTCTGTCGCCGGAAATGACGAGCTGTCCGCCGCCATTGTCGTTGGCGATCTGGCACGGGCCGATCTCCGACATTTCGGCGCAGAGAGCCTGCACGGCCTCGTGATCGAGCCCGATGATCGCCGCCATGGCGCCCTGGCCGACGGGCACGGCCGCCTGCATGGCATTGCCGCGGATGCGCAGAAGCCGCGCGGTATCGGCGAGCGAGAACGTGCCGGCGGCGCAGAGCGCCGAATATTCCCCGAGCGAGTGGCCGGCTACGAAATCGACATGCTTCAAGAGATCGAGGCCGCGCGCTTCCAGAACCCGGATCGCCGCAAGAGAGACGGCCATCAGCGCCGGCTGCGCATTCGCCGTCAACGTCAGCCGATCTTCCGGTCCGTTCCACATGACGTCGGACAGCTTTTCGCCGAGCGCATCGTCCACCTCGGCAAAAACGGCGGAGGCTTCCGGAAAGGCTTCCGCCAGATCCCGCCCCATGCCAACAGCCTGGCTACCCTGCCCCGGAAACGTAAACGCGATCGCCATGAAGCATCTCCTCTGTTTTGGCATCTCCATTCACACTCGGGCCGGGTAAGTCAAGGCGCGAAGGGAAATGGGCTGGCGAGAAACCGTGGCCGGATAATCCTCACGGCCTTCGATGGCGGCAAATGCCAAGCGCTTGACCTTGTCCCCATGCCGATTATGTTGCGTCGCAGCAGGGACGCCCGTCTCTTTTCGCGGATCACAGGGGCCGGGTCTCCGGTCTCGTACGACAAGGTCAATCCTTCATGCAGTACAAACAACTCGGCCGCACCGGCATCGAGGTCTCCACCATTTGCCTGGGGACCATGACCTGGGGATCGCAGAACACGCAGGACGAGGCTTTCGCCCAGCTCGACGCCTCGGTCGAGGCGGGGGTCAATTTCATCGACACGGCGGAACTCTATCCGACGACGCCGCTGTCGGAGGCGACCTATGGCGGAACCGAGCGGATCATCGGCAACTGGATGGCCGAGCGCGGCAACCGCGACCGGATCGTGCTCGCGACCAAGATCGCCGGCTCCGGCCGCAACTATATTCGCGGCGGCGGGCCGATGACGGCCGACAGCATCGTGACGGCGCTCGACGCGAGCCTCGCGCGGCTCCAGACGGACCATATCGACCTCTACCAGCTGCACTGGCCGAACCGTGGCCATTATCACTTCCGCAATGCCTGGAGCTACGACCCGACCAAGCAGGACACCAACAAGGTGGTCGAGGATCTCGGCGCGCTGCTGCACGCGCTGGATACCCAGGTGAAGGCCGGCAAGATCCGCGCCATCGGCCTCTCCAACGACACGGTGTGGGGCACGCAGAAGCTGCTCGACCTCGCCGATCGTCACGGCCTGACGCGCGTGGCCTCGGTCCAGAACGAGTACAATCTTCTCTATCGCCCGCACGATCTCGACTTCGCCGAGCTGTCGCATCACGAATCGGTCGGGCTGCTTGCCTATTCGCCGCTTGCGGCCGGGCTTCTCTCCGGCAAATATATCGGCGGCGCGCGGCCGGATGGCAGCCGTCTGTCGATCAACGGCGATCTCGGCGGTCGCTTCACGCCGCATCAGGAGCCGGCGGTCGAAGCCTATGTCGCGCTGGCGCGCGATCATGGCATCGACCCATCGCAGCTGGCGCTCGCCTTCGTGCTGTCGCGCCCCTTCACCAGGTCGGCCATCATCGGCGCGACGACGACGGAGCAGCTCGACATCAATCTCGGCGCGGCCGACCTCGTGCTGACGCCGGAACTGCTCAACGGCATCCGCCGGATCCACCGCCTCTATCCAATGCCGATCTGACCGATATCGGGCGCGCGCGCCGATCCAAGACTTGGGAAGCCCGCTTTTCGCACAGGCTGAAAGCGGGTTTCGCGGCCCCCCAATGTTTCGCGCCCTGCAGTCTTGCAATCGGAGTCTTGCATTCTCCGGGAATCCGCGTATAAGCCGCCGTGTTCGAAACACCCGGTCTTCTGGCTGGTGGCTGAACGGAGGGCCGGCGCTCTTGTGGTGCCTGTCGGGATCCTGAAGGGATCCAGCCTCCCGTGTCTCCGCTCTCGACCGTCTCGAAACAACACTTTCTTGCCGATGCCCTGCGCGTCCTTAAGAACAGTCGTTGAGGCTTAGCGCCGTTGCCGGGTGACGTTAAACGCAAGAAAGGTAAGCCAATCATGGCTCTCTATGAACATGTGTTCCTGGCCCGCCAGGACGTGTCCGCACAGCAGGTCGAAGCCCTCGTCGAACAGTACAAGGGTGTGATCGAAGCCAATGGCGGCAAGGTCGGCCGGGTGGAAAACTGGGGCCTCAAGTCCCTCACCTACCGCATCGCCAAGAACCGCAAGGCTCACTACGTCCTCATGGACATCGATGCTCCGGCACCGGCCGTTCACGAAGTCGAGCGCCAGATGCGCATCAACGAAGACGTTCTTCGCTACATGACCATCGCTGTCGAAAAGCATGAAGACGGCCCGTCCGCCATGATGCAGAAGCGCGACCGCGACGACCGTCCGCGCCGTGACGGCGACCGTCCGGACCGTGGCTTCGGCGACCGTCCGCGTCGCGATGGCGACCGTGAAGATCGCCCGCGCCGTCCGCGCGAAGACCGCGCTTGAAGTTTGAAGGGATTATAGACAATGGCTGACATCTCCTCCGCTCCGGCACGCCGCCCCTTCCATCGCCGCCGCAAGACCTGCCCCTTCTCGGGCGCAAACGCTCCGCGGATCGATTACAAGGACGTCCGTCTCCTGCAGCGCTACATTTCCGAGCGCGGCAAGATCGTACCCTCGCGCATCACCGCCGTTTCCCAGAAGAAGCAGCGCGAACTGGCCCAGGCCATCAAGCGCGCCCGCTTCCTCGGCCTCCTGCCCTACGTCCTGTCGTAAGTCAGGGTTTCGTTGCCAGGTTTTGATTGCCAGGCTTTGATCGAGTGGGGCGGCCGGTTTTCGATCGGCCGCCTTCTCCCTTCCACGATGGGCGTGGATCGGAACGGTCGCTTTTCAGCGATCAAACCCATGTTGGGGACGGCTTCGACCGTCCTCTAACTGCCAGTGAGCAGGACAGCGACACGTGACAGCCATCAACAGGACATCGTTGCTGACCGGCATTCTGGCCGGCGTGACCGCCGCGTTCCTGTCGTTCGGCGCCACCACGCCGTCGTCTCTCGCCATCGTTCTCTATGCCGCCTCCGCGCTGCCGGTCCTGATCGCAGGGCTCGGCTGGGGCAACAGGGCTGCCATCGTCGCCGTCGTCGTTGCGGGCTTTCTCGCCGCCGTTGCCGTCTCGCCCTATTTCGCGCTGCTGATCCTCGTCGTCACGCTCATCCCCGCCGCCTGGCTGTCGCATCTGGCCAATCTGGCGCGTCCGGCGAGCGAAATCGGCGGGCCGGACGATGCCATGGCCTGGTATCCGCTGTCCGACATCCTCACGCATCTTGCAGGCCTCGTGACCGCGGGCATGCTGATCATCGGCGTGGTGCTCGGCTACAGCACGGAAACCGCCGCCGGCATGGTCGACATCGTCATCGAAGCGCTGAAGAGCCAGGAGCCGACCTACAATCCGGATCCCGCCGCGCTCGCGCAGATCAAGGCCGTGTTCAGCGTGGCGCTGCCGATGGTCCAGGGCGCGCTCTGGGTGCTGATGCTGTTTGCGGCCTACTACACGGCCACCCGTATCGTCCAGATGTCCGGTCGCAGCCTGCGTCCGCGCGAGGATATTCCCTCGACGCTGCGGATGCATCGCTTCGCCATCTTCGCCTTTCTCGGCGGGCTGGTGCTGACCTTTGCGGGCGGCGCTGCGGGCGCCGTCGGCGCGCTCGTCTGCGGCACGTTCGGCGCCGGCTTCCTGCTTTCGGGCTTTGCCGTCTTCCACTTCCGCACCCGCGGCAAATCCTGGCGGCTTCCGGTGCTGTGGCTCGGCTACCTCTCGGTGCTGCTCTTCACCATCCCCGCTTTCTTCTTCCTCCTGTCGGGCCTCATGGATACACGCCGAGCGATCGCGCTGTCTCCGACCCAGAAAAAAACGGGCGAGACACCGACGGGAAAGACGCCTGACTAAACCATTCCAGACACAGACACCTGAAAGGATACTACCATGAATGTCATTCTTCTCGAACGCGTCGCCAAGCTCGGCCAGATGGGCGAAACGGTCAAGGTCAAGGACGGCTTTGCCCGTAACTACCTGCTGCCGCTCGGAAAGGCGCTGCGCGCCAACGCCGCCAACAAGGCCCGTTTCGAAAGCGAGCGCGCAACGCTCGAAGCCCGCAACCTCGAGCGCAAGTCGGAAGCCCAGACGGTTGCCGAACAGCTCGACGGCAAGAGCTTCAACGTCGTCCGCTCCGCCGGCGAAACCGGCCAGCTCTACGGTTCGGTCGCAGCCCGCGACGTTGCCGAAGTGCTTGCTGCCGAAGGCTTCAACGTCGGCCGCAACCAGGTCGACCTCAACAACCCGATCAAGTCCATCGGCCTGCACGCGGTGAAGATCCACCTGCATGCCGAAGTCGAGATCACGGTCACGATGAACGTCGCCCGTTCGGCCGACGAAGCCGAACGTCAGGCCAAGGGTGAAAACCTCAACTCCGCCGATGCCATCTACGGCGTCGACGAAGATGCCCTGCGTCCGGAAGACTTCTTCAACCCGGAAGCCGAATTCGAAAACGAAGACGAATAAGCCTTCGCAATCAATCGCAAAAGGGCCCCGGAGCGTTCGCCGCTCCGGGGCCCTTTTCGTTTCAGCCCCGCCGTTTCAGCCCAGCCGTATCAGACCAGCCGTATCAAGCTGTCATTCCGCATCGGCGATCTTCGCATCGGGATCGAGCGATATGTCGATGCGCACCACGACGGATAAGCCCGGCGCCAGCCGTTCGGCCGCTGCCTGTCCCGGATCGATCGAGATCCGGACGCCGACGCGCTGGGCGATCTTGGTAAAATTCCCCGTGGCATTGTCGGGACGGATGACGCTGAATTCGGAGCCGGTGGCCGGCGAGAAGCGCTGGACATGGCCGGTCAGTTTTTGGTGCTCCAGGGCATCCACCGTGAAGGTGACGGGCTGGCCGACCTTCATGCCGTCGAGCTGGGTTTCCTTGTAGTTGGCGACCACCCAGAGTTCGCTCGGAACGACCGACATCAGCTGCGTGCCGGCCGTGACATATTGCCCGAGGCGAACGCCGACTTCGCCGAGATGCCCTTCGCGCGGCGCGCGGATCGCCGTGTTGGCGAGATCGATTTCGGCAAGCTCCACAGCGGCCTCGGCGCCGGCCACGGCGGCCTGCAACGAGCCACGGTTGACGATGATGGTGGCGAGCGCCTGCCGGTTGACCTCGACGGCGGCTTCGGCCTGTGCCTCTGCGGCCTTGGCCTGCTCGAAGGTCGCCTGTGCCGCCTCGACCTCGCTGGTGGAGGCGACGCTGCGGGCGGCGAGCTGGCTGACGCGCTCGGAGGCCAGTTCCGCCCGGCGCAGGGCAGCCTTGGCGCCAAGCACCTGCGCGTCGCTGGAAGCGATGCTGGCCTTGGCGGAGGCTTCCTGCTGGCGGGAATTGTCGAGTGCGGCCTTCTGCCCCGCGAGCGTCGCCCGTGCCTGCGCAACCTTCTGCTGGTAGATGCGCTCGTCGATACGGGCGAGCACGTCGCCTTCCTTCACCGCCTGATAGTCGCGGACCGGCACCTCCACCACATAACCCGCCACCTGCGGGCTCATGATGGTGACATAGCCTTTGACATAGGCATTGTCGGTGGTTTCCACGGCGGTGACGAAGGGCGGCAGGCGCCAGGCATAGAGCACGAGCAGGACGCCGACGGCGCCGGCGATGAGGACGAGGATGGTGACGGGAGAGCGGGTAAGCTTGGACATGGCGGACTCTGCTGGAAGACGGCTTCAGTGAAGGGTTGGCGACATCAGGCCGGGAGGGCTGCCGGGTCGGGAGGCGCCACCAGACGGCGCCAGATCAGGTGGCCGACGAGGATGGCGAGCGAGACCGCGCAGCCGATGAAGATGACGAAGAAAGCATCATTATAGGCAAGGACATAGGACTCGCGGCTGACCTGCTGCGTCAGGAGCTGCAGCCCCTCCGCATTGAGGAGCGTCTTGTCGGTGATGACCTTGCCGTAGGAGCCTGCGAGCTGGGTCACGCGGTTTGCGACCAGCGGGTCCGACAGCATGATCTGTTCGGCGAGCAGGTTGGAGTGGAATTTCTCGCGAATGGTGACGAAGGTGCCGAGGGCGGCCGAGGCCATCAGGCTGCCGAGGCTCTGGGTGAAGAGGAAGATGACGATGAAATTGACCACGTAGATCGGCCCCTTGGCGAGCGCTGCGCCGAAGCCGGTCGTCATGACCGGCGGCAGGAACATCGCGGCGCCCGCCCCCACCAGGGCCTGGCTCAGAAACATCTGTTCCGGCCGCGTGAGGTTGGTCGACTGGCTGTCGAGCCAGGCGCCGGCACCGATCAGGATCAGCGCGATGACATGGGCGAGATCGAGCTGCTTCCTGACCATGAGGAAGGTGCAGAACAGCCCGCCGGCGATCGAGGCGGCAAGCACGATCGCGTAGAGCGTCATCGTCTGGTCGTTCTGAAGGCCGATCTGCTGGTAGAAGCCGGACACGGTCGCCGACTGCTCGGACGAAACCGTGCGGAACAGGATGAGGACGCCGGCCATGTGGATGTTCGGCCAGGAAAAGATCCAGCGCAGGTCGAGCATCGGCTGGGAGCGGTTGATTTCGATGGCGACGAACACCGAGAGAAGGCCGACCGCGCAGGCCAGCAGCACGCCTAGCCAGGGCGCTTCGAACCACCAGTAGAAGCGGCCGAGCGACAGGATGATCGCGAGACAGCCGAAGCCGCCGGCGAGGATGAGATAGCTGAAGATGTCGAGCGTCTGGATGACCTTGGCGCGCGGCGGCGCGGTGAGCGGCAGGAGATAGATGAAGGGCAGCGCGATCAACGCCAGCGCCACCTCGAACGTGTAGAGCGCGCGCCAGCCGCCAAACTCCATCAGCGCCGGCGAAAGGATGCGGGCGAGCGGCGCCGACAGCAGCGTGTTGGTGACGGCAAGGCTGAGTCCCATCGACAGCTTCTTTTCCGGCGGAAACGCTTCCAGCATGTAGAGGATGCCGATGGTGGAAAGCGGCGCGGCGGCGACGCCGTTGACGAAGCGGATGATCAGCGCGGAATGCAGGTCGGAGACGAAGAGATTGGCGAAGGCGGCGAAGACGAAGCAGAGAATGCCGAGTTCGGCGAACCGGCGGAGCCCATATTGCGTGCGGATCTTGAAGAGCGCCACGGACAGGCTGGCATAGGGTGCCATATAGGCGGCCGACAGCCAGGCGAGCTCGTTGACGGTGGCCGAGAAGGCGCCCTGCAGCTGGTAGAGATTGGCGTTCAGCAGGTTCATGCCGAGGCCCTGCGTCAGGAACATCAGCACCGAGGTGAACATATAGAGCGAGGCGCGCCCGCGCGAGATGTGGACGGCCGGCTGGGGCACGGTTGCCGGTAGGGTCGGCGCCGGTGCGGGCACAGTTTCCGGCACCGGTGCCGGCAACCGGGACTCGGACGCCGTCTGCTCTTCGATCGATCGCGTGAAGCTGTTTGTCACGAGACGCTCTCCCGGCCGATCTGCATCATGTTGTCCGCCATGGTCGTCATGACCGACAGCGCGGTTTCCTTGTCGGCAAGGCTGACGCCGGACAGGAGCTCGGCGCGGATGCCGGTCGCAATGACCTCGATCTCCCGCGCCAGCGCCCGCCCCTTCGGCGTCAGGTGGATCTGCTTGGCGCGCCGGTCGGACTTTTCCACCCGACGCTCGATGAAGCCCTGTGCCTCCATACCGTCGAGAAGCCGGACGATCGTCGGCGTCTCGATCGCCAGCTCCTCGGCAAGCTCGCGCTGGTTCTGGCCGTCCCGGCGCGACAGGGCGAAGAGCGCCCGGGCCCGCGACAGCGTGAGGCCGCGTTCCTTGACCTTGGCATCGAAGACAGCGCGCAGCTTCCGGTTGACGGATTGCAGGGCGTCGAACAGGGCCCGATTTGCGAGATCGCTCAACTGCTACTCTTTCCATAATAGTAGTATGCTAACTATATGTGTTCGACGTAATACAGATCGTCGGTCATTTCAACCCGTCGCTCCGACTGCGCACGCGTTTCCTGCCGCCGGTGTTTCGCGTATCCTGGCAAAACGATTCGCTGCCGTGACAGATCCGGTGGCCGGTCAAGCAGAGATGGCGCAGACGGGGCGGATTTCCACCGGACCGTACCTGCGGCTGTGGAGAGCGGTAACAGGCCGCTCCATCGCTTGACTCGGTGCCTCGGTCAGCCAATCACAGGACCCTCAAGCGGCCAAGACGAGAGATGACGATGAATGAAGCAGCGCGCAGAGTGGCGGCGATGAACCAGCAGCCGATGGAACCCCAGTACCGGGAGGCTCCGAGCAATATCGAGGCGGAACAGGCCCTGCTCGGCGCGATCCTCGTCAACAACGATGCCTTCTACCGCGTCTCGGACTTCCTGAAGCCGGTTCACCTGCACGAGCCGCTGCACCGCAAGATCTACGAGGTCGCGGGCGACATCATCCGCATGGGCAAGACCGCCCATCCCGTGACCGTCAAGACGTTCCTCGCGCCCGACCAGAAGGTCGGCGACATGACGATCTCGCAATATCTGGCGCAGCTTGCCGCCAATGCCGTGACCATCATCAATGCCGAGGATTACGGCCGGGCGATCTACGATCTGGCCCTGCGCCGCTCGCTGATCACCATCGGCGAGGACATGGTCAACATCGCCTTCGACGCGCCGCTCGACATGCCGCCGCAAGGGCAGATCGAGGACGCCGAACGGCGCCTGTTCGAACTGGCCGAAACCGGCCGCTACGACGGCGGCTTCCAGGCGTTCAACGATGCCGTGGCGCTGGCGATCGACATGGCCGGCCAGGCCTTCGAGCGCGACGGACACCTCTCCGGCATCTCGACCGGCATCCACTCGCTCGACGGCAAGATGGGCGGCCTGCAGCGCTCCGACCTGATCGTGCTTGCCGGACGCCCGGGCATGGGCAAGACCTCGCTTGCCACCAACATCGCCTACAACATCGCAGCCTCTTACGAGCCGGAAATCCAGGCGGACGGCTCCTACAAGGCCAAGAACGGCGGCGTCGTCGGGTTCTACTCGCTCGAAATGTCCTCCGAGCAGCTGGCGACGCGTATCATTTCCGAGCAGACGGAAGTCTCCTCCTCCAAGATCCGCCGCGGCGAGATCACCGAGCACGACTTCGAAAAGCTCGTCGCCTGCGCCCAGATGATGCAGAAGGTGCCGCTCTATATCGACCAGACCGGCGGTATCTCCATCGCCCAGCTTTCCGCCCGCGCCCGTCGCCTGAAGCGCCAGCGGGGGCTCGACTGCCTGGTGGTGGACTATATCCAGCTGATGACCGGCGCCGGAAAATCCGGCGAGAACCGCGTGCAGGAAATCACCCAGATCACCACGGGCCTCAAAGCGCTCGGCAAGGAGCTGAACGTCCCGATCATCGCGCTGTCGCAGCTTTCGCGTGCGGTGGAAAGCCGCGAGGACAAGCGCCCGCAGCTCTCCGACCTTCGCGAATCCGGCTCGATCGAGCAGGACGCCGACGTGGTGCTCTTCGTGTTCCGCGAGGAGTATTACGTGAAGAACATGGAGCCGCGCGACGAGTTCGATCCGAAATACGAGGAATGGAAGCAGACCTTCGAAAAGGTGAAGGGCACCGCCGACGTGATCATCGCCAAGCAGCGCCACGGACCCACCGGCACCGTAAAGCTCGCCTTCCAGTCGGAATATACCCGCTTCACCGACCTCGCCGACCCCTCGTTCACGCAGTACGAGGAGCATTGATCGGGGGCCGGCGCTCTAGATCCCGCCTGCCCGCAGAAGGGCGACGGTCAGGACGCCGGTTGCGACCGCGGCCAGAAGCGGCAGCCGCGTCGCGGCAAGGGCGGTGACCATGGTTGCCGCCGTTTCGGCGGGGCCCGTCGCCAGCGCCGTCGGCGCGATCACCGCCATGAGAACGGCCGGCGGAATGGCGTTGAGGGCGCGCCGCATGCGGGGGCCGAGCGCGACGTGGCGGATCAGGACGAGGCCCGCCAGTCGCGTCAGCACGGTGGCAACCGCCATGGCGGCGATGGCGAGGACCGTCGGCGCACTGAGCGCAAAGAAGGGCACGGTATCGAGCGCAAGCGTCATGATGCCAGGGCCTCCTCGCCTGTCGTCTGAAAGGCCGAGACGACCAGACCGGCCGCAGCACCGGCCGCGATGTACCAGACGCCGGGAACGAGCCTCTGCACGACCAAGGCGGCGACGGCACTCGCCGCGAGCACGACGCCGGTCTGGCGGTCTTTCCAGAACCCCATGACCAGAACGACGAAGACGGCGGGAAACGCGAAGTCGAGCCCGACCGCTTTCGGATCGCCGAGAAACGCGCCGAGCGTCGCACCCAGCAGCGTGGACAGCACCCAGGCGGCATAGAAGGGAACGACGAGGCCGGCAAACCAGCGCACGGTCAGCGGCGCAAGCCGGCTGCGGGCCTCGGCCATCGCCCAGATCTCATCGGCCAGGAACAGCATGGCGACCCCGCGGGCGGCGGGCGAAAACCGCTGCAACCGGCGGCCGAGGGACGCGCTCATCAGCACATGCCGGATATTGACGAGCAACGCCGCAACCCCGACCGCGCTCCAGGACGCGGGATCGGTCCAGATATCCATGGCGACGAATTGCGACCCGCCGGCAAAGACGAAAGCGCTCATCAATGTCGCCTCGAGCGGCGACAGGCCCTTGGTGGCGGCCACCGATCCGAACACCATGCCGATCGGCAGGACGGCGACGATCAGCGGCGTGATCGTCCGCATGCCGTCCAGAAAGCCGTCGTCGTCTCGTGGTCTCGTCGCGCGCATCATCTGGGCACCTCCATCATCCTGGACGCGTCTTAGGGTGCCGGGCGCGGCGTCGTCTTGAACGAAAGTGACATGGCGAGCGAGCGGCCGGTTGGGCAGGTGGCAGGACGAGGCATCAGCGGGCGCGGAACTGCCCCGGCGTCAGGCCGCTGCGCGCCTTGAAGTGCCGCGTGAAATGCGCCTGGTCGGCAAAGCCGCAATCGAAGGCGACAGCCGACGGCGTGGCCCCGAGGCGGAGCAGCCGGCGCGCTTCCCGGATGCGGCAATCGGTGAGATAGGCATGCGGCGTGACGTGATAGGCCCGACGAAAGGCGCGGATGAGATGGGCCCGGCTGAGACCGGCGATCCGCGCCAGCTCGACCAGCCCGACATCCTGCCGGAAATGCGCCCGGAGATAATCGCGCGCCCGCGCGACGGCCGTCGCCTCCTGCGTGTCGATCGGCTGAAGAATAAGGCTTCCATGGCGCAGGAACATGGCGGCGAGCACCGTATAGATGCTCTCGTCGGCCTCCAGCGCGCCGACGCGCCTTTCGAGCGTGCGGTGCGCGTGGTGAAAGGCTGCCGCCAGCGGCGCATCGTGGAGGATCTGTCGCGAAAAGGCGGGTGACGGGTGAAGCGCACGGCCGGTCACGTCCTCGAGGATCTCGCGCAGCAGGCCGGCGTCGGGATAGATCATCCGGTATCGATAGCCCTCGCTGCCCGGCACGCCGTCGTGAAACTCGCCGGGGTTGATCAGATAGAGGTCGCCCGGACCGGAGGCTTCGCGCCGTCCGCGGATCGTCGCGATCTGGCTGCCGTTCTCGATCGCGCCGATGCTGAATGTGTCATGCGCGTGCGGCGCGAAGGCATGCGTTACGAAGGTCGCGCTGAGGCATTCCATGCCCATCAGGCTCGGCTCGCGCCAGAAGACGGTCCGCTCGACCAGCGAAAGCGGCATCACCTCCGCGGCCTGTTCCTGAGAAACGTTCTGCATGGGCAGAGAATAGCGCAGGATCATCGCCCGATCTTGAACAAAAGTGACGCGCCGGCACTTCTGCTTGCCATTTCCTTCCGCTTGCCCTGGCGCGTTGTCGGGACTATCTGGTTTCCAGCGCCAACATGACGACCGAGGCACCATGGACGACGTCTTTTCCGCGGCGGCGAACCGCCTGACCATCGATCTGCAGGCTCTGGCCGACAACTGGCGCCAGATGAAGGCCCGTTCAGGACGCGCGCGCGCGGCGGCGGTGCTGAAGGCGGACGCTTATGGGATCGGCATCGAGGCGGCGGCCGAGACGCTCTATCGGGCCGGCGCCCGCGATTTCTTCGTGGCAAATGCCGAGGAAGGCGTGAACCTGCGGCCGCTGGTGCCCGAGGGCCGCATCTATGTGCTCGCCGGCCTCTGGCCCGGCATCGAGCCGCTGTTCTTCGAGAACGGACTGGTGCCGGTCATCAATTCCGAGGAGCAGCTCGCCTTCTTCATGGCGGCGCTCTCCGAGCATGGCGAACACCCCTGCGTTCTGCATGTGGACACCGGCATGAACCGGCTTGGCCTGTCCCTGGACGAGGCGATGGCGCTGGCATCCGATCCGGCGCGCCCGGCAAGCTTTTCGCCCATGCTGGTGATGAGCCACCTCGCCTGCGCCGACGATCCCGCCCATCCGCTGAACCTTCGGCAACTCGAAGCCTTCCGCGCGATCAGCGCCGCGTTCGACGGCGTCGAGGCGAGCCTTGCGAATTCCGCGGGCGTGCATCTCGGGCCGGACTATCATTTCGACCTCACCCGCCCCGGCATCGCCACCTATGGCGGCGAGGCGGTCAACGGCGTGGCCAATCCGATGATGCCGGTGGTGACCGCTGAGGCCCGGATCATTCAGGTGCGCCCGGTTCAGAAGGGTGGATCGGCGAGCTACGGCGCCACGGCCACCTTCGCCCGCGACAGCCGCATCGCCATCGCCTCGGTCGGCTATGCCGATGGCTACCACCGTTCGGTCTCAGGCAGCGGCGTGACGCTGCGGCAGGCGCAGCCCTCGGGTGCCTATGGGTTCCTGCACGGCCGCAAGGTGCCGCATGTCGGCCGCGTCACCATGGATCTCAGCCTGTTCGACGTGACGGACCTGCCGGAAAATGCGGTGCGGGCCGGCGATTACATCGAGCTTTTCGGCCGCAACATTGCGCTCGACGATGTCGCGCGGGCCGGCGGGACGATCGGCTACGAGCTGCTGACGAGCCTCGGCCACCGCTATGATCGCGCCTATATCGAGGCCGACGCGGAAGTTTGATCCGGCATCTTGGAAAGCCGGAAGAGATGGGGTAAACGAGAACAAAACAAGATCACAATACCCTTTATCGAAAGCGATACTGTCTGAATGGCCAAGGCCAGAACCAATTTCATCTGCCAGAACTGCGGCACCGTCACCTCCCGCTGGGTGGGAAAATGCGAGGGCTGCGGACAGTGGAACACCATCGTCGAGGAGGACCCGCTCGGCGGCATCGGCGGCGGGCCGGGCAAGACGCCGAAGAAGGGGCGCCCCGTGGCGCTCACCACGCTGTCCGGCGATACGGAGGATGCGCCGCGCATCACCACCGGCATTTCGGAATTCGACAGGGCGCTGGGCGGCGGCTTCGTGCGCGGCTCGGCCGTGCTGATCGGCGGCGATCCCGGCATCGGCAAATCGACGGTGCTCATGCAGGCGGCGGCCGCCCTCTCGCGCAACGGCCACCGCATCATCTACGTCTCGGGCGAAGAGGCCGTGGCGCAGGTGCGGCTGCGCGCCCAGCGGCTGGGTGCGGCCGATACCGACGTGCTGCTGGCGGCTGAAACCAATGTCGAGGACATCCTCGCCACGGTGTCGGAGGGCAAGCGGCCGGATCTCTTCATCATCGATTCCATCCAGACGCTCTGGAGCGACGTGGTCGATTCGGCGCCGGGCACCGTGACGCAGGTGCGCACCGGCGTGCAGGCGATGATCCGTTTCGCCAAGCAGACCGGCGCCACGGTCGTCCTCGTCGGCCATGTCACCAAGGAGGGCCAGATCGCCGGCCCCCGCGTGGTGGAGCACATGGTCGATGCCGTCCTCTATTTCGAGGGCGACCGCGGGCATCACTACCGCATCCTGCGCACCGTCAAGAATCGCTTCGGCCCGACCGACGAGATCGGCGTGTTCGAGATGTCGGACAAGGGCCTGCGCGAGGTGACCAATCCGTCGGAGCTTTTCCTCGGCGAGCGCAACGCGAAATCTCCGGGCGCCGCCGTCTTTGCCGGCATGGAGGGCACCCGACCCGTGCTGGTGGAAGTTCAGGCGCTGGTGGCGCCGACCTCGCTCGGCACGCCGCGCCGGGCCGTCGTCGGCTGGGATTCGGCGCGTCTGTCGATGATCCTTGCGGTGCTGGAAGCGCATTGCGGCGTGCGGCTCGGGCAGCACGATGTCTATCTCAACGTGGCCGGCGGCTACCGCATCGCGGAGCCTGCGGCCGATCTTGCTGTGGCTTCCGCACTGGTTTCGTCGCTTGCCGGTCTTGCCCTTCCCACCGATTGCGTTTATTTCGGCGAAATCAGCCTGTCCGGGGCCATCCGGCCGGTTGCGCATACGTCCCAGCGCCTGAAGGAGTCCGAGAAACTCGGCTTCTCGCAAGCTGTCCTGCCGTCCGCCTCTCCCGACCTGCCCAAGGGCTCGGGCATGGCGTGGGGCGAAATGGAGAGCCTGCCGGATCTGGTCGCGCGCATCGCCGGTTCCAAGGGTGCCCTGCGGCAGGCGGACGTGGACGAATGACCTGAAAGCGGGACACTGCGGACAGGTCGGGCGCCCCATTCCCGAGCATTTCGGGCCAAAGCATATCGGGACACGACCGCCGTTTCGGTATACATGCTCCCACCGGTCTTGCGAGAGACCGCAAGGCTGCGCAACGTGCGGTGACTGCAGATGCCCCGGTGCGGATCCCGCCTGGCGCTTGTACGGAGTAGGACGACCATGCCCATAACCATTCTCGACGGGATCGTGATCGGTGTCGCGCTGTTCTCGGCCGTCCTTGCCATGGTCCGCGGCTTCTCGCGCGAAGTGCTTTCGGTCGCAAGCTGGCTCGGCGCCGCCGCGGCCGCCTATTTCCTCTACCCCTATCTCAAGCCCTATGCGGCGCAGTATACGACGAGCGACGCCATCGCCACGGCCGGTTCGGCCGGCGTCATCTTCCTCGTCGCGCTCATCATCATCTCCTTCATCACGATGCGGATCGCCGATTTCATTATCGACAGCCGCATCGGCGCGCTCGACCGCACGCTCGGCTTCCTGTTCGGCGCGGCGCGCGGCGTCCTGCTCATCGTCGTCGCCATGCTGTTCTTCAACTGGATCGTGAAGCCCGAGCAGCAGCCGAGCTGGGTCATCCAGGCGAAATCCAAGCCGCTGCTCGACAATCTCGGCACCAAGCTGGTGGCGCTGCTGCCGGAGGACGTCGGAACGACCGTGGTCAACCGCCTGACCGGCAAGCCGACGCCCGAGGGCGAACTGGACGGCACGACGCCACCGAGCGAACCGGTCCCCTCCGACGACGCGCCGGCGCTGCCGCCTGCCGCGCCGACGACCAACAACTGACGCAGACGCGCCAGACCGATGACAGCGCCGTACGTTCCAGAGGACGCCCGGCGCTGTAGCGCTTATATCTGCTGCATAGCACTGCAAATCGATTCCGATTTCCATCGCTGTGCAGTTGCCCGCTTTGCGGGCTGTTGTCGTTTCATCGATCTTTCCGCCGGTATTGCTGGTTGAAGCCGCGATGACGCGCTACGATATGCCAACCGCACCCGCCGAGACAAAGGTGATACCGCGATGACCCTGCCCCAGTCCCCAGCATCTGCCGCCACCCTGCGCGCGCGTGAGATTCATGACGAGATCGACGGCGACACGCTGCACGAAGAGTGCGGCGTGTTCGGCATTCTCGGGCATGAGGACGCGGCCACGCTCACCGCGCTCGGCCTGCATGCGCTCCAGCATCGCGGCCAGGAAGCGGCCGGCATCGTCACCTTCGACGGCCGCCAGTTCTACACCGAAAAGCGCATGGGCCTCGTCGGCGATCACTATACGGACCCGGCAACGCTCGCCAAGCTTCCCGGCTTCATCGGCATCGGCCACACGCGCTATTCGACCACCGGCGAAGTGGCGCTGCGCAACGTGCAGCCGCTGTTTGCCGAACTCGAGGTCGGCGGCATCGCGATCGCGCACAACGGCAACCTCACCAACGGCCTGACGCTGCGCCGGCAGCTGATTGCCGACGGCGCCATCTGTCAGTCGACATCGGATACCGAAGTCGTGCTGCATCTGATCGCCCGTTCCAAGCATGCCGGTTCCGGCGAGCGGTTCGTCGATGCGATCCGCCAAGTCGAGGGCGGCTACTCAATGCTCGCCGTGACCCGCACCAAGCTGATGGCGGCGCGCGACCCCTACGGCATCCGCCCGCTCGTGATGGGCGAGCTCGACGGCAAGCCGATCTTCGCGTCGGAAACCTGCGCGCTCGACATCATCGGCGCGAAATTCGTTCGCGATGTCGAGAACGGCGAGGTCGTGATCTGCGAGATCCAGCCCGACGGATCGATCAGCATCGAATCGCGCAAGGCGGAAACGCCGATGCCGGAACGGCTCTGCCTGTTCGAATATGTCTATTTCGCCCGGCCCGATTCGGTCGTCGGCGGCCGCAACGTCTATGTCGCCCGCAAGAACATGGGCATCAACCTGGCGAAGGAAGCCCCTGTCGAGGCCGATGTCGTCGTTCCCGTTCCCGATGGCGGCACCCCGGCGGCAATCGGCTTTGCCCAGGCGAGCGGCATCCCGTTCGAACTCGGCATCATCCGCAACCATTATGTCGGGCGCACCTTCATCGAGCCGACGCAGTCGATCCGCGCCTTCGGCGTGAAACTGAAGCACTCCGCCAACCGGGCGATGATCGAAGGCAAGCGCGTCGTTCTCATCGACGATTCGATCGTGCGCGGTACGACGTCGCTGAAGATCGTCCAGATGATCCGCGAGGCCGGTGCGCTCGAAGTGCATATCCGCGTCGCCAGCCCGATGATCTACCATCCCGATTTCTACGGCATCGACACGCCGGACGCCGACAAGCTTCTGGCCAACCAGCATGCCGACCTCGCCTCGATGTGCGCCTTCATCGGCGCCGATTCGCTCGAATTCCTGTCGATTGACGGCCTCTACCGGGCCGTGGGCGGCGAGCCGCGCAATCCGAAGGCGCCGCAGTTTACCGACCACTACTTCACCGGCGATTATCCGACCCGCCTTCTCGACCGCGAGGGGACCAGCAATGTCCGCAAGCTGTCCGTCATGGCGAGCAACGGCTGAAGCATGAATGCGATCGATCTGAAGGGGCGCATCGCGCTCGTCACCGGCGCCTCGCGGGGCATCGGCTATTTCACAGCTCTCGAACTGGCGCGCGCCGGCGCGCAGGTGATTGCCTGCGCCCGCACCGTTGGCGGTCTCGAGGAGCTGGATGATGCGGTGAAGGCCGCGGGCGGGCTTCCGGTGACGCTCGTGCCGTTCGACCTTGCCGATATGGAGGCGATCGACCGGCTGGGTGCGGCGATCCACGAGCGCTGGGGCCGGCTCGACATCCTCGTCGCCAATGCCGGCATTCTCGGCACGATCTCGCCGATCGGCCATGTCGAGGCCAAGGTGTTCGAAAAGGTGATGACCATCAACGTCACCGCGACATGGCGGCTGATCCGCACGGTCGAACCGTTGCTGGTCCGCTCGGAGGCCGGGCGTGCGCTGATCCTGTCCTCCTCGGCTGCCCATAAGTGCAAGCCCTTCTGGGGACCCTATTCCGCCTCCAAGGCGGCGGTCGAGGCCTTGGCGCGGACATGGGCCGGGGAAACCCAGCGCCTGCCGCTGCGCATCCTCTCGGTCGATCCGGGCGGCACGCGCACGGCGATGCGGGCGCTGGCCATGCCGGGCGAAGACCCGGAGAGCGTGCCGCATCCGTCCGCGGTCGCAAAGGCGCTCCTGCCGCTCGTCGGGCCGGAACAGCGCGAAACCGGCAAGCTGTTTCAGGTCCGCGAAGACCGGCTCGTGGATTACCGCCTGCCGGACTAGCCTCTACAGTCCCATCACGAGCCTGACCGCGATCGAAAACATCACGACGCCGATGAGCGCTTCGAGGACACGCCAGGCGGCCGGCTTCTCGAACAGCGGCCGCAGGCGCCGGGCGCCGTAGCCGAGCGAGAAGAAGAACAGGAACGAGGCGGACATCGCACCGGCTGCAAAAGCGGCCTGCGCACCGGGAAACCGCGTCGAGATGGTGCCGAGCAGAACCAGCGTGTCGAGATAGACATGCGGATTGAGCCAGGTCAGCGCGAGGCAGGTGGCGAGCGTAACGCCGAGACCACGGCCCGTCTGCCCGGAGATGTCGAGTGCGCCCGACGCCCTGATGGCCGACCAGAGGCTGCGCGCACCATAGACGAACAGGAAGGCAGCGCCGCCATAGCGCATGACCGGATCGATCCCCGGCAGGATCTCAGCGATCTGGCGAAAGCTCGTGACACCAAGGGCGATTAAAGCCGCATCGGACGAAGCGCAGGCGAGGCAGACGGCCAAGATATGCTCGTTGCGCAGGCCCTGGCGCAGCACGAAGGCGTTCTGCGCACCGATCGCGACGATGAGTGTCAAGCCCATCGCGAGACCGGTCGTGAAGGCGCTGAGCGTCAGGTCGTCAAGCATGGAGGCAGGTGGCATCGAACTCTCCCGAAGCGGATGCGCTTCGATAGCGAGCGGTCGAGGATTAGGATAGTTAAAGATCCTAATCTCGATGAAGGACAGCTAATGACACTCGACTATGTGTCGCTGCGGGCGGTCTCGACCGTCGTGCAGACGGGGAGTTTCGAGAAGGCGGCGCGTTTGCTGAACGTCACGCCATCCGCCGTGTCCCAGCGCGTGAAACTCCTGGAGGAGCGTCTGGGAACGGCGCTCGTCATCCGCGGTTCGCCCTGCATCGCAACCGAGAAAGGCGCATGGCTCTGCCGGCATATGGAGACGGTCGGCATGCTGGAAAGCGAGCTTTTGACCCACCTGCCCGCCCTTGTCGATCCGCTGTCACCCGGCGCCCGTGTCACGCTTCACATCGCGACCAATGCCGACAGTCTTGCCACATGGTTCCTGACGGCGGCCGCGGCCTTCTCGCACGACGCGCCGCATCTCCTCGGCATTGCGGTGGACGATCAGGATCACACGGCCGAATGGCTGCAACAGGGGCGCGTGCTGGCGGCGGTCACGTCGCTCGAATCGCCGATTTCCGGCTGTCGCCGCACGCCCCTCGGCGCCTTGCGGTACCGGGCGACCGCCAGCCCGGATTTCGTCGCGCTATATTTTGCCGACGGCATGACGCCGTTCGCCTTCACCCAGGCGCCGTCGCTGACCTTCAACCAGAAGGACCGGCTTCAGAGCCGATGGCTTCGCCAGACGCTCGGCGAGGACCCCGTGTGCCCGACCCACTGGTTGCCCGCGACGCAGAGTTTTGTGGAGGCGAGCCTTTTGGGAATGGGGTGGGGCATGAACCCGGAGATCCTTGTCGCCGAGCATCTGGCAAGCGGCCGGCTGATCGAACTCATTGCGGACACGCCGCTGGATATCCCGTTGTTCTGGCAGATCCACCGGCTTGCGGCCGACCAGTTGACGGCCCTGACGCGGGCCGTGGTCGATGCGGCCCACAAGGCCTTGCACGGGCACGCTCAGACGGAACGGAGTTGATATCCCTTCCCCGTCAGGCCGACACGATCCTGGCCGTTAACGGGATCTACTGACCCGGCAGACCGTCGTCCCGCACGCCCTCGGGATGCTCCGGCCACTTGGCGCCATACTTCTTTTTCCACGCACGGGCGCCGAAGGGCAGCGAGGCGAGATAGGCGATGGCGGTGATGACCATGGTTTCCCAGGTGAAGCTCATCAGGGTCGCGACATAGATGACGACGGCGAGGATGACCGGGAGGACAAGATCGCGGCGGACGCGGTTTTCCGACTTGCCGGACCAGACCGGCAGGCGGCTGACCAACAGGAAGGCGATCAGCAGCGTATAGGCCGAGAAGATCAGGCCCATGGTGCGGCTGGGCTCGATGCCGATCAGGCCGAGATAGACCGGAAGAAGCACCAGCATGGCGCCGGCCGGCGCGGGCACGCCGACGAAATATTCCGACTGCCACTTGGCCTTGATGTCCCGCTCCGCCATCACGTTGAAGCGCGCCAGCCGCAGGCCGGCGGCAATCACATAGATCAAAGCGGCGATCCAGCCGATCGACTTGGCCTCGTCCAGCACATAGGCGAAGAGGACCAGCGCCGGGGCGACGCCGAAATTGACGATGTCTGCGAGCGAGTCCATCTGGACGCCGAATTTCGAGGTGGCCTTGAGCAGTCGGGCGATGCGCCCATCCACGCCATCGAGAAAGGCCGCCACCAGAACCATGGCCACCGCCAGCTCGAACCGGCCTTCGAACGCCAGCCGCACGCCGGTGAGGCCTGCGCAGATCGCGAGAACCGTGATCAGGTTGGGGATTAGCAGCCGCAGCGGGATCTCCCGCAGGCGCGGCCCGCGCGCCTCGTCATCATGGGGCCCATTCGGCTCATAGGGGGGAAACGGCGTCGTATCCATGGCGCTTGGGTCCTCGGGGCACAGGCGGGACGTTGCGTCCTGCGGGGGTATCTTCAGGTCGATATAGCGCTGCAACGGACGGGTTCCAGCGAAGCCGCTCCGCATCGGGATCAGACCAGCTCGATCGCGATCGAGCCGGTGTCTGGCGCGTCAGTCGCGGCGGCCGAGGGTCGGTCCCTTGTCGGAGCCGAACTCCGCCAGCACCGTTTCGCCGGCGATCGCAAGCTGACCGAGGCTGACGCGCGGCTCCGCACCGGCCGGCAGAAACACGTCGAGGCGCGAGCCGAAGCGGATGAGACCAAAACGCTGGCCGGCCTGCAGCTGCTCGCCTTGCGACGACCAGCAGATGATGCGCCGGGCCACGAGACCGGCGATCTGCACCGTGCCGATGGCGCCGTGCGCCGTCTCGATGACCAGGCCGTTGCGCTCGTTCTCGCTGCTGGCCTTGTCGAGTTCGGCATTGACGAACTGGCCGGCGCGATAGGCGATGCGGGTGATGGTGCCACGCATGGGGGCGCGGTTCACGTGGCAATTGAAGACGTTCATGAAGACGGAGATGCGCAGCATCGGCTCGAAGCCGAGGCCGAGCTCTTCCGGGGGAACGATGTGCGCGATCGACGAGACGCGGCCATCGGCGGGGCTGATGACGAGATCGTCATCGACCGGCGTCACGCGTTCGGGGTCGCGGAAGAAATAGGCGCACCAGGCCGTGAGAAGGAAGCCGATCCAGAGCAGCGGCTCCCACAGAAAGCCGAGAAGAAGAGAGACGACGAAGAACCCGGCAATAAACGGGTAGCCGGCCTTGTTGATCGGCACCAGCGTGTTGCGAACGGACGTAATCAGGCTCATGAGGGCAGCGTCTCCATTAAACTCCGGTCCTGCACCTATAGGGAATCATCTCTGGCGGCAACAAGAGCGGTCTGCAGGGGATATGGGACGCCGATCACAAAACGCGAGGGTGGCACGGCGCAAAACGCACCGCATCGGACACGCGCTCCCTGCCATTGACCGCGCAAGAACGACACGTATAACAGTTTTTCCTTAAGTTCAGAGGGACTGACATGCTGGCGTGTTGCATCGACCGGAACTATGCGGAGCTTGCGGCCGTCATGCTGCGGTCTGCGCATCTCAACGGCAATATTCCCGATGTCGAATTCTGCATTCTCGGCGATGGCCTCAGAGCATCCGACAAGGAGAAGATCCGGACATCCGTCGAACGGCCGATTACCTTCATCGACATCGACGAAGCGATGCTGGGCGAAATTCGCTACCTGAAGACGACGAACGCCTGGAGTCGCGTGATCTATGCACGGCTGCTCTTGCCGGACTGTGTCGGCGAAAACCATTCACGCATCGTCTACCTTGATGCGGACACGCTGGTCGTCGGCGATATGTCCTATCTCTTCACCGTGCCGCTCGAAGGCAATCTGATTGCCGGCGTTCGAGCCCGTGGGATACGAAAGCTCGCCGACATGAACAGGGAAATCGGGCGAAGCGACGGAGCATTCTACTTCAATTCCGGTGTCCTCGTCATTGATGCCGCCAAATGGCGGAGCGAGAAGATGAGCGAGAAAAGCTTCGAGCTTCTCAACGCCAGACCCTTTTCCTTCCCGGACCAGGATGTTCTCAATCTTCTCGCCGATGGCCGGACGCTGCAGCTGGATGGGCGGTGGAACGCGCAGATGATGGAAGAACGTGCGGATACGGTCATCGTGCACTTCACCAAGGCGAAGCCGAACTCCGAAGAATGCCGCCATCCGCAGCAAAGTGCATACCTTGCGTTGCGTGCCGATACGGCCTGGGCGGACGCGCCTTTGCGCACGAAACGCCAGCGACGCTGGAAGCGCATCGGCCATTCGATCCGGAAAAGGTGGCTGGCGATCCGGAAACGGTGGCTGGCGATCCGGAAAAGGTGGCTGGCTGTCTGACGCCGCTTCGAAGCGACGCGCTCCCTGCCCTGAGCGGCGCCCGGGCCGGAGCGTGCCTCGACCGCACGCCCGGCCGGTCAGCCCGCCTCAGACCGCCGGCGGGCGGCGGGTGACGATGCCGAGGTCGTCTTCGTCCTGGACCTTCTTCAGCTGCTCGGCGGCCTGCGTCGCCTCGCGCTGGCGGCTCCACATCGAGGCGTAGAGGCCTTCGCGGTCGATGAGTTCGCCATGCGTGCCGCGTTCGGCGATGACGCCGTCCTTCAGCACGATGATCTCGTCGGCCTGGATCACGGTCGAGAGGCGGTGGGCGATGACGAGGGTCGTGCGGTTGCGCGAGACGATATCGAGGGCTGCCTGGATCTCCTGCTCGGTGCGGGTGTCGAGCGCCGAGGTCGCCTCGTCGAGGATCAGGATCGGCGGGCTTTTCAGCACCGTGCGGGCGATGGCGACGCGCTGTTTTTCGCCGCCCGACAGTTTTAGTCCGCGTTCGCCGACCATGGCGTCGTAGCCTTCCGGCAGCGTCTTGATGAAGGCGCCGATCTGGGCGATCTCGGCCGCCGCCTCGACCTCGGCCTGCGAGGCGGAGATGCGGCCGTAGCGGATGTTGTAGGCGATCGTGTCGTTGAACAGCACCGTATCCTGCGGCACCATGCCGATCGCCGCGCGAAGGCTCTTCTGCGTCAGGCTGCGGACATCCTGACCGTCGATGGTGATCGACCCCTGCTGGACGTCGTAGAACCTGTAGAGCAACCGCGACAGGGTGGACTTGCCGGCACCCGACGGGCCGACGACGGCGACGGTCTTGCCGGCGGGCACCTCGAAGCTGATGCCCTTGAGGATCGGCCGCGCGGGATCATAGGCGAAATGCACGTCCTTGAAGACGATGGCGCCCTTGTCGATCGACAGGGCTTTGGCGTCGGGCGCGTCGACCACCTCTGCCTGGACTTCGAGCAGATCGAACATCTGCTCGATATCGGTGAGGCCCTGTCGGATTTCGCGATAGACGAAGCCGATGAAGTTGAGCGGGATCGACAACTGCATCAGCATGGCGTTGATGAAGACGAAATCGCCGATCGTCTGCTCGCCGCGCTGCACCGCGAGCGCCGACATCACCATCATGATCGCCGTACCCAGTCCGAAGATCACCGCCTGGCCGAAGTTCAGCCAGCCGAGCGAGGTCCAGACCTGCGTCGCCGCCTTCTCGTAGCGCGCCATCGACTGGTCGAAGCGCGTCGCCTCCATCTGCTCGTTGCCGAAATATTTGACGGTTTCGAAATTCAGGAGCGAATCGATCGCCTTGGTGTTGGCGTCCGTGTCGCTGTCGTTCATCGAGCGGCGGATGGCGATGCGCCAGTCGCTCGCCTTCACAGTGAACCAGATATAGACCGCGACCGTGACGGCGGTGACCAGGAGATAGGAGAAGCCGTAGCCCCACCAGAAGATCGCGGCGGTCAGCAGGAATTCGATCAGCGTCGGCACGGTGTTGAGGATGGTGAAGCGGACGATCGTCTCGATGCCCTTGGTGCCGCGCTCGATGATGCGCGACAGGCCGCCGGTGCGGCGCTCCAGATGGAAGCGCAGCGACAGCTGATGCATGTGGACGAAGGTGCGATAGGCGAGCTGGCGGACCGCATGCTGCCCCACGCTCGCAAAGAGCGCATCGCGCAGCTGGTTGAGGCCGGCCTGCAGCAGCCGCGCCAGATTATAGGCGATGACCAGCATCAGGGCGCCGGTCATCACCGCCGGGAGAATGCCGGTCATGTCGGCACGGCCGTTCAGCGCGTCCGTCGCCCATTTGAAGAAATAGGGCACGAGCAGCAGCACGACCTTGGCGACGAGCAGGATCACCGTTGCCCAGACCACGCGCATCTTCAGGTCGGCGCGGTCGCTCGGCCACATATAGGGCCACAGGTTGAGGATGGTCTGCAGCGGATTGCCGGCATCGGCCGACACGGTCTTCTTCTGGTCCGTCATGTCTCTTCGATTTCCAGCCGGCGGGGCCTGCGGCCGACAAAAGCATGCCGGTCAAACGTGCAAACGGCGCCCCCTGCGGGAGGCGCCGTTTGCGTCGATCATCACATAGGCTTCCCCGGCTGTCGCGGCAATGGCTTGGTGCCATGCCTTTCTGCGCCGTGTGCCCGAACTGCCGCCGTCAGGGCACCTGGCGCATATGCCGGCGATGGATTTCCTCCGACTGCGCATCCGGCATGGCCTTGTCCGGCACGCCGAAGACCTGGCCCGGCAGGATGCGGTCGGGATCGAGGATCTGGTCTTCATTGGCGACGTAGATCGTGGTGTAGCGTACCCCTGCGCCATAGACGCGGCGCGAGATCTGCCACAGCGTATCGCCGCGGCGGATGATCACCGAGCTCTTGCTCTGCTGCAACGGGGACTGCTGCACCGTCTGCGGCTCACTGCCGGCCGTCTGCGAGGACGGCGCGACGGAGCGCTCGGCTGTCGTGGGAGCGGACGGCGCGGCGGGTGCACCGCCGGCGACGGGTTGATCGGATCCGGCCGGAGCGGTGGTCGTCGTTTCGCTCGTCGTCGCCTGAGACGTGGTCGCCTGAGACGTGGTCGCCTGAGACGTGGTGGGCTGAGAGGCCGTTGGCTGAGCAGGTGTCGCCTGACCTGCCGGTGCGGGCGTCGTCGCGTCGGCCGGGATGTTTGCCGACACCGCAGGCGCCGTTTCCAGCACGCGGGCCATCGCGGTTTCGAGGCGGCCGAGAACGGCCCCGACGGCGGCGGCATCCCGCGGCAGCGGCTTCAGGATCGCCAGCGCATCGGCCGCCGCCTTCGTGGTGGCGTTGACGCGATCGGCAAGGCTTGCCTGCATGCCGGCGACCGGCTTGACGTTCGCCAGCGACGCCAGGGCGATTTCCGTGGCGGAGCGGGCCGCTGCGAGCTGGTCGAGGCCGGGCAGCTTGCCATCGGCATAGAGGCCCTTCAGCAGCGCGAAGGCCTTGGCGGCTTCCATGCGCGAGGCATCGAAGATGGCGCCGTCGAAGGCGGGATCGGAGCCGCTGGCCGGCGTCTGGGCGACGGCGGAAATCTGATCGCCTTCCGGACGCTCGAAGGGAACGGCGGCGCGCATCTGCACCTTGCCGTCGGCACCGAGCATATCGACGCGGATGACGTGCTGGCCGACGGACAGCGCGCGATTGCCATCGATGACGAAGCGGCCCTGAGCATCCGCCTTGCCCTCGCCGACCAGCTGGTCGTCGGCATAGATGCGCACGGTCGCGCCCGGACGCGCCGTGCCGGCAATGAAGAGCCTGCCACCCTCGATCTCGACGGCGGACACCGCAACCGGCGAGGCCGGCGTCCCCTCGGATGTCGAGGTCGTCGTGCCGTTGGCGTCGTGAGTGGAGGCAGCCGGTGCCTGCAATGCCGCCTGATCGCCCGTTGTCGGCGCCGCGGCGGACGGCGTGCTTTCGGCCGATGCTCCGGTTTGGCCCGTTGTTGGCTGGCCCGTGGCTGGCTGGCCCGTTGTTGGCTGACTTGTCGCCAGCTCGCTGGGAGCGGTCAGGATGCGGCTTGCCTCGCCGGGCTTCGTCACCATGGCGAGAAGCTGGCCGTTATCGACCTTGGGAATGGAAACGGTGGCGACCTCGTCGGAGGCGGTGACGGTTCCCGACGGCGTCGTGCTGCGCAGCGTCAGCTGGTAATCGCCAGGGGGAAGCGGCTTGTCGAACACCGCCGCGAAATCGCCCGTTCCGCCCACGTCGGCCGTACCGACGACGGTATTGCCGTTGACGATCTCCAGCTTGCTGTTCGGCGCGGCGCGGCCGGCAATCACGGTCGAGCCGTCCGGCTCGACGCGCAGCACGTCGAAGCTCGGCGCATCGGTGCCCGCGGCTGTGCCGGCCGGCGCGGCCGTGGTGGATGGTGCCGCAGGTGTCGTGGTCGGGGCCGCGGCGGTCTCGCCCGAGGGCATCGGCTTTGCGGAGGCGTCCGGCTGACCTGCTGCTGCCTGATCTGCGCCCGGCGCACGCGTCGGTGCGGGCTGGCTTGTGGCATCCGCCGGCTCTGCGACGTCGCCTGCGCCGGGGCGATTGCCCTTGGCGTCGGCCGTCGTGGTGTCGCCAGAACCCGAGAGCGCGCCCGGTGTGCCCGGCGCTCCGTCCGCAGGGCTCGAGCTTCCGGCACCCGCACTCCTGGCGCCCGCACTCTCGGCACCATCGGGGGCTGCCTTGTCACCGACATTGGGCAACACGACGAAGATCATCAAAAGCGTGGCGATTGCCAGCACGACGAGCGCAACCAGACCTGCCGTATTCTTCCTCATGCACCTCTCCACCACGGACGTTTCGACTGACCGTGTTCAACGAAAACGCTTACCGTGTCTTTCGGCCTCACCGGGAGGCCGGATCGTCTTGCGCGCTTGCATCTCCGCACAACGCGCATCTCTTGAAATTGCTAGCGATATCCAGCCTTCTCCACAAGCAGCGATGCATGTTCTGACGACTTTGAAAGCGCCTTTTTACAGATTTTACCTGATGCGTACCTTGACGCGGTGCAGGACCGGATGTCTGCTTCGCCCATGAGCGATCAACCTGTTCCGATTCGATCCATCTGCGTCTATTGCGGGTCCCAGCCCGGACGTGAGCCCGACTTCATGGATGCAGGCCGGAGGCTCGGCAAATCCATCGCCGAGCATCATCTGCATCTCGTCTATGGCGGCGGCACGAAGGGCATCATGGGGGCCGTGGCCAGCGGCGTGCTTTCCAATGGCGGCCGCGTCACCGGGATCATACCAGAGTTCCTGATGGACATGGAGGCCACCCGGCATTCGCTCGGTCAGCTGAGCGAACTGGTCGTCACCGCCGATATGCACGAGCGCAAGCACAAGATGTTCGAGCGGGCGGATGCCTTCGTGACGCTGCCGGGCGGCATCGGCACGCTGGAGGAGATCGTCGAGATCATGACCTGGGCGCAGCTCGGGCGGCACCGCAAGCCGATCGTGCTCGTCAACATCAACGGTTTCTGGAACCCGCTGATGAAGCTGATCCACCACATGGCCGATAGCGGCTTCATCCACACGGCGCATCTCGTGCAGCCACTCGTCATCGACAATCCGGACGAGGTCGTGCCGGCGCTCAAGGACCATTGGGCCGGCACGGTCGATCGCGACGGCGAGAGCGGCATCATCGACAAAATGTAGGCTCAGTGCTCGACCGCATCTCGCGCGGCCGCCGTGGGTGGCCGCTTCGGATCAGGGATTGCGGAGTGCTGCCGCCTGCCGGGCGTTGCGGCTCTCCACGAGCATCGAGCCGGTATAGATCACCAGCGCCATCCAGATCAGCCCGAAGGCCATCAGCTTCACCATGCCGAACGGTTCATGGAACACGAAGACCGCGATGAGAAACACCATGCTCGGCGCGATATACTGCATGATGCCGATGGTGGAGAGACGCAGCAGCTTGGCGCCATTGGCATAGAACAACAGCGGCACGGCGGTGACGACACCGGACGAGACGAGCCAGGCCACGTCGGTCATGCCGGTATCGGTAAAATGCCCCTGCCCCGATGCCTCGAGATAGACGATATAGGCGAGCGACGGGACCGAGAGCAGCATGACCTCCAGAAAGAAGCCCTGGTTCGGGCCGACCGGCAGCGTCTTGCGAAAGAACGCGTAAAACCCCCAGGAGATGCAGAGCCCGAGCGACACCCAGGGCAGACCGCCGGCATCCACCGCGATGATGGCGACGGCGGTGACGGCAAAGCCGATGGCGACCAGCTGCGCCCGGTTCAGCTTTTCCTTCAGGAGCACGGCGCCGAGGAAGATCGAAAAGAGCGGGTTGATATAGTAGCCGAGCGCCGCCTCGAGCGTCCGCCCGACGCTGATCGCCCAGACGTAGACGCCCCAGTTGAAGGTGACGAGCGTCGCCGTGAGCGACGCCATGATCAGCATGCGGGGCGAGCGCAAGGCCAGTTTCAGATCCGCGGTGCGGCCGAGCCACAGGATGAAGCCGCCGACGAGCGGCACCGACCAGACGATGCGATGCGCCACGACTTCGGCTGCCGGAATATGCCCGATGCCCTTCATGAAGAGCGGCAGAACGCCCCAGAAAAGATAGGCGATGGTGGCAAGCAGGAACCCGCGGGGGCTGTCGCCATTGCCGGGCACGGCGGCTGCAGCCATCGGCTTGGGTGTCACGTCGGCCATATCGCGGCCCTCCTCCGGCCTTTTGTCCTGCTGACGGGCGCGCGTTTCCCCGCTTCACGTCATGGCTGCGGCTTACGCGAAAAGGCAGGGCCACTCCAATTCATTTCCCTGAACGATCAACGAATTCTGGTGACACACGACGGTCGCTTTTGCCTGCAAGGTTCGCTGCCGAGAGGAAGCCGGCATCCTGCGTGCCTCAAGGGTCGCAAGGATCCGCATCTGGTATAGGATACCGGCTTCAGAAGATCCGGCACGAAAGGAACGTCATGTCCTCCCCCTCAGCGCCCGTCCTCCCGTCCCAGCGCCCTTCCGCCCTGACCGTCTCCCGGCGCGCCTTTCTCGGCGGCCTCGCCTCGGCCTCCGGGCTGGTGATGCTGCATCCGTTTGCCGCCCGCGCGGGCGCCAATCAGGCCCATCTGCGCATCATGGAAACGACCGACATCCACGTCCACGTCTACCCTTACGACTATTACGGCGACAAGCCGAACGAGACGCTGGGCCTGTCGCGCACGGCCTCGATCATCGACGCGATCCGCGCCGAAGCGGGCAACACCTTCCTGGTCGACAATGGCGACTTTCTGCAGGGCAACCCGATGGGCGACTTCATGGCCTACCAGAAAGGCCTGAAGGACGGCGACGTGCACCCGGTCATCAAGGCGATGAACCTGCTCGGCTACGAGGCGGGCACGCTCGGCAATCACGAGTTCAACTACGGGCTCGACTTCATGGCGAAGGCGCTGGCCGGCGCGAACTTTCCTTACGTCTGCGCCAACCTGACGAAGGGAACGCTGGCCACGGACCCGACCAGGGACGCGCTGTTCTTCAAGCCCTATACGATCATCGAAAAGACCGTGACGGACGGAAGCGGCGCGGCGAGCCCGCTCAAGATCGGGCTGATCGGCTTCGTGCCGCCGCAGATCATGCTCTGGGACGTGAAGAACCTCGAAGGCAAGGCGCAGACGCGCGACATCGTGGAAGCCGCCCGCGCCTGGGTGCCGGTGATGAAGGAAGACGGCGCCGACATCATCGTCGCCCTCTCGCACTCCGGCATCGACGGCACAGGCCAGACCGATCGCATGGAAAATGCCTCGCTCTATCTCGCCGGCGTCGAGGGCATCGACGCGGTGCTGACCGGGCACCAGCATCTGGTCTTCCCCGGCCCCAAAAGCTTCGACGGCATTGCGGGCGTGGATCCGGTCAAGGGCACGCTGCAAGGAAAGCCGGCGGTCATGGCGGGTTTCTGGGGCTCGCATCTCGGGCTGATCGATCTGCTGCTGGAAAAGGACGGCAAGCGCTGGAAGATCGTCGATTTCACCACCGAGGCGCGGCCGATCTACCACCGCGAGGACAAGAAGGTCGTGGCCGACGTCAACGATCGGGCCGACATCCTGACCGCCGCCAAGGACGAGCACGAGGCGACGCTCGCCTATGTCCGCACCCCCGTCGGCAAGACCTCGGCGCCGCTCTACTCCTACTTCGCGCTGGTGGCCGACGATCCCTCCGTGCAGATCGTCTCCCAGGCGCAGACCTGGTACATCAAGGGCATGCTGAAGGAGACGGCGTGGAAGGACCTGCCCGTGCTCTCCGCCGCAGCCCCCTTCAAGGCGGGCGGGCGCGGCGGCGCGGATTACTACACCGACGTTCCCGCGGGCGACATCGCCATCAAGAACGTGGCCGATCTCTACCTCTATCCCAATACCGTGCAGGCCGTGGTCATCACCGGCGCGCAGGTGAAGAACTGGCTGGAAATGTCGGCCGGCATGTTCAACCGGCTGACGCCGGGCGGCAAAGACCAGCCGCTGCTCAGCGCCGGTTTCCCATCCTATAATTTCGACGTGATCGACGGCGTGACCTACGAGATCGACCTTTCCCAGCCGCCGCGATTCGACACGGACGGGAAGCTCGCCGATGAAACCGCCCACCGGATCACGGATCTGACGTTCGACGGCCAACCCATCGATCCCGCACGGACATTCGTGGTCGCCACCAACAATTACCGCGCCGGCGGCGGCGGCAAATTCCCCGATATCGCCAGCGACAAGGTCGTCTTCGCCGCCCCCGACACCAACCGCGACGTCATCGTCCGCTACATCCACGCGGAGGGCACGATCAACCCCGCGGCCGATGCCAACTGGCGTTTCAAGCCGATGCCCGGAACGACGGCGCTGTTCGAGACGGGGCCGAAGGCGCGGCCGCTGCTCGGCGAGGTCAAGGCCGCAAAGATCGAGGATGCCGGCGATGGCGCCGACGGGTTTGCGACATTCCGATTGGTGCTGTGAGGCCAAATCCATCCGAGACCTCGTCGGCCGCGAAACCAATTCCGGTTCGAGATGACATGCGATAGAGTATCATCGGAACATCAGGAGGCCGAGAACATGCAGGCATTTCGCATCACGCTTCCGGACGACATGGCGACCCTGGTGAAGGAGAAGGTTGCCTCAGGCGAATTTGCGAGCGAAAGCGATGTCGTCCGTGAGGGCCTGATGACCATCGCGTTACAAGATGCGGCATTCGAAACATGGCTGCAGGACGAGGTTCTGCCGACCGTCGATGCTCTTGAGCGGAATCCAGATCGCGCGCTGAATGCAGACGACTCCTGGGCGGCAATCAAGGACCACATCGCCCGGTCCAGTTTTAACGACGAACCATGACCGATCGGCCTGTCCGGTTTACTCCGGAAGCCAACGCCGATCTGACGGAGCTTTTCGACTATCTCGCACCGCGCGCCGGGTCTACCATCGCCCTCAAATACGTTCGTGACATTCACGGCTATTGCCTCGGCTTCGCCCTCTTCCCCGAGCGCGGTTTCGCACGGGAAGATCTGCGCCCAGGGCTCCGTGTCGTCGGCTTTCGCCGCCGGGCCAGCATCGTCTTTCAGGTGAAGGACGAGCAGGTAACCATCATTCGCATCTTTCATCACGGCCGCGATGTTCGCATCTCCGAGGAAAGCCCTACTCCGCCGCGGCGGCCACCGCGCCGTCGCGGTTCTTCAGGAGCTTGAACACGATACTGTCCATCAGAGCCTGGAAGGAGGCGTCGATGATGTTGTCGGAGACGCCGACGGTCCACCAGCGGGCACCGGTGGCGTCGGTGGATTCGATGAGGACGCGGGTGATGGCCTCGGTGCCGCCGTTGAGGATGCGGACCTTGTAGTCCGCGAGTTCAAGATCGACGATCTCGTGCTGGTACTTGCCGAGATCCTTGCGCAAAGCCAGATCGAGCGCGTTGACCGGGCCGTGGCCCTCCGCGACGGACAGGGTCTCTTCGCCGTCGATCGTCACGCGGACGACGGCTTCCGACACGGTCTTCAACTGGCCGTTGGCGTCGAACCGGCGCTCCACCATGACCCGGAAGCTTTCGACATGGAAGAAATCGGGCACGTGGCCGAGCGTGCGGCGGGCGAGGATGGCGAAGCTCGCATCCGCACCCTCATAGGCATAGCCGGTCGCCTCGCGCTCCTTGACGATGGAGATCAGCTTGTCGAGCCGCGGATCGTCCTTGCCGACAACGATGCCGCGACGCTTCAGGGCATTGATGAAATTGGCCTTGCCGCCCTGGTCGGAGACCATGACCTTGCGCAGGTTGCCGACGCTTTCCGGCGTGACATGCTCGTAGGTCCGCGGGTCCTTGAGAAGCGCGGAGGCGTGGATGCCGGCCTTGGTGGCAAAGGCAGAGACGCCGACATAGGGCATCTGGTGGTCGGGCGAGCGGTTGAGCAGCTCGTCGAAGGCGTGGGACAGCTTGGTCAGCTCCTGCAGGCGGTCCAGGTCGATGGCCGTCTCGAAGCGGCTGGAATAGACGTCTTTCAGCGCGAGCGTCGGGATGAGGGTGACGAGATTGGCGTTGCCGCAACGCTCGCCGATGCCGTTGAGCGTGCCCTGGATCTGGCGCACGCCCGCCTCGACCGCGGCCAACGAATTGGCGACCGCCTGCCCCGTATCGTTGTGCGCGTGGATGCCGAGGCGGTCGCCGGGGATGCCGGCAGCGATGACGGAGGCGACGATGGCGCGGATCTCTTCCGGCTGCGTGCCGCCATTGGTATCGCAGAGCACGATCCAGCGCGCGCCGGCCTCATGCGCGCTCTTGGCGCAGGCGAGCGCATAGTCGGGGTTCGCCTTGTAGCCGTCGAAGAAGTGCTCGCAATCGACCATGGCCTCGCGGCCGCTCGCCACGACGGCGTCCACGGAGGCCGTGATATTGTCGAGGTTCTCCTCGTTGGTGCAGCCGAGCGCGACGGCGACGTGATAGTCCCAGCTCTTCGCCACGAGACAGACCGTGTCGCTTGCCGACTGCAGAAGTGCGGCCAGCCCCGGATCGTTGGCGGCGGAGACGCCGGTGCGCTTGGTCATGCCGAAGGCGACGAAACGGGCGTTGCGGGTGCGGCGCTTGGCAAAGAAGGCGGTGTCGGTCGGGTTTGCGCCGGGATAGCCGCCCTCGACGTAATCGATGCCGAAATCATCGAGCATCGATGCGATGGCGATCTTGTCCTCGACGGAAAAATCGACGCCGGGCGTCTGCTGGCCGTCGCGCAGCGTGGTGTCGAACAGGTAGATGCGCTCGCGCTTCATGGCTCAGGCGTCCTTGCCGGCGAAGGTGTCCGTGGCGCGGATCAGCCGGTCGAGGATGCCGGGCTCGCTCATCGCGTGGCCGGCGCCTTCGACCAGATGGAATTTCGCCTGCGGCCACGCCTTGTGCAGGGCATAGGCGTATTTTGCCGGGCACGGCATGTCGTAGCGGCCCTGGATGATGACGCCGGGAATGCCGTGGAGTCGGTGCGCATCGCGCACGAGCTGGCCCTCGTCCATCCAGCCGGCATGCACGAAATAGTGCGTTTCCAGCCGGGCGAAAGCGTCGGCGAAATCGTCTTCGGCGAACTTGCTGCTGGTGTCGGGCTGCGGCAGGAGGGTGATGGTCTCGCCCTCCCAGCTGCTCCAGACCTTGGCCACCTCGCGGCGCAGCGCCATGTCGTCGCCCGTCAGGCGGCGATAATAGGCCTGCATCATCTCGTGGCGTTCTTCGGGCGGAATCGGCGCGACGAAGCGCTCGTATTTCTCCGGGAACATTTCTGAGACGCCGAACTGGTAGTACCAGTCGAGCTCGGCTTTCGTCAGGGTGTAGATGCCGCGCAGGACCAGTTCCGAGACCCGCTCGGGATGGGTTTCGGCATAGGCGAGCGCCAGCGTCGAGCCCCAGGAGCCGCCATTGACGAGCCATGTGTCGACGCCGACCATCTCGCGCAGGCGCTCGATATCGGCCACCAGATGCCAGGTCGTATTCGCCTCCAGACCCGCATGCGGCGTGGACTTGCCGCAGCCGCGCTGGTCGAAGAGAAGCACGTCGTAGAGCGCGGGATCGAACAGGCGGCGATGATTGGGGCCGCTGGTGCCGCCCGGTCCGCCATGCAGGAACACGGCGGGCTTTGCGCCGGGCGTGCCGGACCGTTCCCAGTAGATCGCATGCCCGTCGCCGACATCCAGATGACCAGACGCATAGGCCTCGATCGGCGGATAGAGGCCGCGAAGGGTGGTGTCCGTATCGTGATCGAGGGTCATAGGTTCAGTCCGTGGGTGGGCCAGTCGGCCGTATCGTGATCGGGATGCTGGAAGGAAATGACGGCTTCCTGCTGTGCGTAGTAATCCGGGTCGGCATGGACCGGCTGATCGAAGATCGTGTTGACCCAGGGGATACGGGCCTCGACATTCACCTGGATCTGCGGCGCGAGATCCGTGCGGTCGTCGAACGCGCCGATGGCGATTTCAAGCCCGCCCGGATGGCGATAGGCAAGCGGCGTGCCGCAGGAGGCGCAGAAGCCGCGCGCGATATTGATGGACGACTGGAACCAGGCCGGCTCGCCGCGGCTCCAGGTGAAGCCATCCTCCGGCACCGTGACCAGAGGCCCGAAAAAGCCGCCGAACGCCTTCTGGCACATGCGGCAATGGCAGATCGACGGGCGGCCGAGCGTGCCCTTGAAACGGAAGCGCACGGCGCCGCACTGGCATCCGCCTGTTCTCTCAGCTTCGTTCATCGCGGTCTCTCCTGCGGCGGCCATTGATCCGTCTCGTGGTCGGGATGCTGGTAGGACACGAGACCATCGAGGAACGGTGCATCATCGAGGTCTTCTTCGGTCGGATGACCCGGCAGATCCTGCAGACGATCGACGAATGCGATCTTCGCCTCGGTGCCGAACTGGGTGACGGGCGGAAAGGCGGAAGGATCATCGAAGGCTCCACTCGCAATCGCCATGCCGTCCGGCGCCTCGTATGTCAGCGGCGTCCCGCAATCGCCGCAAAAGCCACGCGTCACGACATTGCTGGAGCGGAACGTTTTCCGCTCGCCGCGCGTCCATTCAAAGGTCACTCCGCGCACGGAGACGAGCGGCGCGTAATAGGCGCCGAATGCCTTCTGGCACATGCGGCAATGGCAGATGGAGGCGTCGGTCAGCCTGCCTTCCACCCGAAAGCGCACGGCACCGCACTGGCAACCGCCGAAGTGTACGTCCGTCGTCATGAGCCGGTCCTCTTCTGATGCGCGAGACGGGAAAAGCCCGCTGCGTCAGCGGTGTATCGCCGGCCGCTCACAATCTGAATCGTCAAGCGCGCATATCGCATGAACGGCCAGATCATCGCACCTTCCTCCCGCATTCACCCTGCAGTGTCGCGTTTCACCGGCCGATCCGGCGATCCCGCTGCCCTTCATTTCATGCCGATCAACGCCAGAAAGCAAGGCCGCTTCTCCTCGCGCGGCCCTCTAGCGCTTGATCTCCCAGGTCGTCACCCGCTCTCCCGTCTCCGCGTCCTTGCCGTCCTTCAGCTGGATGCCGTCGCTCAGAAGCGCGTCGCGGATGCGATCGGCTTCCGTGAAGTTCTTGGCCTTGAGAAGTACCAACCGCTCCTCGATCCGCTTATTGACGTCGGCCCACCGGTCCTCGTCGGCAAGGCCGAGGTCGAGATCGCTCGCCTGCTGGCTCAGACGCTCGATCGCCTCGAAACCCATCAGGTCGAGGTGCCCGAGGAAGGCGGCGGCAGAGGCCAGATCGCCTTTCGCGGCGTCGGTCGCGAGCTGGTTCATGCCGGTGATGACCGGATAGAGATTGAGATCGTCGAGGACGGAGCTTTCCGGCGGCAGCGTCCAGCTCGGCGCGTCCGGCTGTTCGGCCAGAAGGGCCGCGACCCGCACCTTGGCGTCCGCCCAGCGATGGACGATGCCCTGCGCCTCCTCCAGCCGCTTGAGGCTGAAATCGATCGGCTGGCGATATTGGGTCATCAGCATGGCAAGGCGCAGGACCTCGCCCGGCCATTGCCGGCCGCCGAAGTTTTCCGTGTGCAGAAGATCGTGGATCGTGACGAAATTGCCGTCCGACTTCGACATCTTGCGGCCTTCGATCTGCACGAAGCCGTTGTGCATCCAGACGTTCGCCATGGCGCTCGTGCCGTGCGCGCAGCGCGACTGGGCGATCTCGTTCTCGTGGTGCGGGAAGATGAGATCGAGGCCGCCGCCATGAATGTCGAAGGTCTCGCCGAGATAGCGGTGGCTCATGGCGGAGCACTCGATATGCCAGCCAGGACGGCCGCGACCCCAGGGGCTTTCCCAGCCGGGCTCGTTGTCGGAGGAAAGCTTCCACAGGACGAAATCGCCGGGGCTCTTCTTGTGCGCATCGACCGCGATGCGGGCGCCGGCCTGCTGTTCGTCGAGGTTGCGATGCGAAAGCGCGCCGTAATCAGCCATCGAGGTCGTGTCGAACAGCACCTCGCCGGCCGCGACATAGGCATGCCCGCGTGCGATCAGCGCGTCGATGATCGTGATCATCTCCGCGATGTTCTCGGTGGCGCGTGGCTGGACGGTCGGCTCCAGCGACCCGAGGGCGCGGGCGTCCTCCAGGAACTGCGTTTCGGTCTTCTCGGTCACGGCCCGTATGGCAGCGTTGAGCGGCAGCTCCGGAAAATCGCGGAGCGCTCGCGCGTTGATCTTGTCGTCGACGTCGGTGATGTTGCGGACATAGGTCACGTTCGCCTCGCCATAGAGATGGCGCAGCAGGCGGAACAGGACGTCGAAGACGATGACCGGGCGGGCATTGCCGATATGCGCGAAGTCGTAGACGGTCGGGCCGCAGACATAGAGACGGACATTGTCGACATCGATCGGCGCAAACACGGCCTTTTCGCGCGTCAGCGTGTTGTAGAGCCTCAGTGCCGGCACGTCCGTCATGCGTATCGTCTCCCCGTCTTCCTGTCGTTTGTCTTTACGTCGTCGTCGTCACGTTGTTCCAGAACGGCGGATGGCCGCCGCAAAGTGCGCACATCACGCGCGCTGGCCGGCCGGCCTTCGCGTTGTCATCTTGGTCTTGGGTAAGGAGACGAAACGGAAGAGGCCAGCGCGAAACGCTAGCGAATGATCGAGCCGCAGAGAATGCAGGTTTCCGTTTTCATGGCGGCTTTATCGCCGTTCTCGCCCTTTGGGTCAAGGCCCCGCACCGGACGGTACAGGTGGCCGGCGGGGCGCCCCGTCCGGTTGCATTGCAGCATGAATCTCGTGGCGTTGCAGCATGCTTTTCCGCGCAAAAAGCTCGCAGGAAGGTCATTAATTTGTCATGATTGAAACGCTTGAAAACCACAGATTTCCAGGAGAGTCGGGCTTGCGGGGACAACGCAAGAGAAGCTCGAATCTCCCGGAACGAACGAGGTCCTGCAGGTTGCATGTTCGGCCAAGCGGGATCCGATCCGGGACGGAAATGATTTTAAGGAGAGAGTGACATGACGGAACGCAAGACGGACACGGCCGAGACCGCTGCCAAGAACGAGACGCTGATCGACCGCTATCGCCCGCTCGGCCTGAAGGCCGTGGCCGCCGCGGCCCTGCATCAGAAGCCCAAGGCAGCGGCGGAAACGGCGAAGGTTTCGGATCGCGCCCGCGACTGGCGCGAGCACTGATCGCGCGCAGCGGCAAAGCCGATCCGGTCGCTGCGGCCAGACGGTCAGAACAGCGACAGCTGAGGACCGTCGCCCTTGTCGGGCGACGGTTCCGGACCCGCCTTCTGACCACCGGGCTTGCCGGCTGTTTTGGATGACGCATCCGTCGGGGCGGCGACCGGCGCCTGGATATCCGGCGTCGTGTTGGCGACCTTGTTGACGGCATCGGACACCGGCACGAACTCGAAGAGATCGTCATCGGCCGGCACCATCAGGTCGGCGACGTCGCGCGGTTCCTGCGTCTTGCAGTCAAGCCAGCGCTCGAAATTTTCCGGGCGGATGATCACGGGCATGCGATCGTGGATGAAGGACATCGCCGCATTGGCGCGCGTCGTCAGGATCGCACCCGTATCCATCTCGGAGCCATCGGCCGACGCCCAGGTTTCCATCAATCCCCCAAACGAGACGATGCCGCCGGCTTTCGGCCGGATCCAGTAGGCTTGCGACGGCAGGCCGCTCTCTTTCGGATGACGCCGCCATTCGTAAAAGCCCGAGGCGGGCACGAGGACGCGGCGGTGACGCATGGCGGCGCGGAACGAGGCCTTCTCGATCGCCGTCTCGGCGCGGGCGTTCAGGAGAAGCGGAAAATCGTTGGGATCCTTGACCCATCCCGGCAGGAAGCCCCAGCGCACCAGCGCGACGCGGCGCGGCGGCGCATTGCTGCGGGGGTCCGTGCGGTCGGCGGCGGTGACGACGAGGATCGGCTGCGTCGGCGCGATATTATAGCGCGGCGGGAAATCGCCGGCCTCGATGACGGCGAGCGCCTCTTCGAGCTCCTCGGGCGTGACCGTCAGGGCAAAACGTCCGCACATGGTTTGGTTCTCCCCGTGATGGGCGACCGAGGCAGCCCTCATCCACTGCCGGCGGCGATGCGTTCCGCATCGGATCGCACCGACCCCGCTCGCTGATGTAGGATCGATTCGCACACAACGCCAGAACGGAACCACCATGACTGCCTCTGCACCGCCCGCCCCGTCCCCCACACCCTCTCCCGCCCTTGCTTCGTCGGCGATCGTCGTGCGCGACGGGCGCTACCTGCTCGTGCGCCGCTCCAAGCCGCCGTCTGCGGAGATGTACGCCTTTCCCGGCGGAAGAGCGGAGCCGGGAGAGACGCCGGCGGAGACGGCCGTGCGGGAATTGCTGGAGGAGACCGGCCTTTCCGGCTCGGCACCGCAGCTTTTTGCCACCTACGACCTGCCGGCCGACAGGGCGGATGGCGCGGGCGGTCGGCACTTCTTCCTCTCGGTGTTCCGCGTCGAGGCGGATATCGACGCGGAGGCCGTGGCGGGAGACGATGCGGCGAGCCTCGGCTGGTTCACCGCGGACGAGATCGCCGCGCTGCCGGCCCCGCCAAGCGTGCGCGACTGTATCGCGAGGCTGGAAGCGTTGCGGACCTCATGAGGCGGCCGGGGCTTGCGAAATCGACGAAATCCGGCATTTTCGCCGGCATGACTCTCGCTCATCCCTCGCGCTTCGTTCTTCGTTCGCGCCCTGTCGTCCCCTCGCGCGCCGCCCTTGCAGGCCTCCTGCTTCTCGGCTTGCCGATGCCCTTTGCGCTGGCCCAAACCGCGCCTTTGCCGGCCCCGGAAGCCCCGGCGGCAAAGCCCGCGCCCTATGATGCGCGGTTGTTGCGCATGGCGGAGATCGTCGGTTCCGTCACTTATCTACGGACGCTCTGTGCCGATACAGGCGCTGCGGACTGGCGATCCGACATGCAGGCGCTGATCGACCGGGAGGCCGGCACGGAGGCCGATCGCAAAGCGCGCCTTACCGCCGCCTTCAACAGGGGTTACCGTAGTTTTGCTGCGGTCTACACAAGCTGCACGCCGAGTGCCGTGCTCGCCGACAAACGCTACCGTGACGAAGGGGCAACACTGGCCGCCGAAATTGTCTCGCGCTTTGGAAATTAGGTGTCCGTTAACCTTTTTTCGAACGGGCCGTGTCGTTTCGGTAAAAGACTGCTAGTCTTGTTAAGACCATGGTAACAAGTACCGCCGCGATTCCGAACCGGCGTGATGTGAAAGCGTAAATTGCATGGAACGATCGATGGAGCAGAGCCTCAACGAGATAGACGACATGATCGTCCACGAGAAGATGCAGGCGGCCCTGGAACATCAGAACGAGGCCTGGGCAGACGGCATGGCGGACGGCATCGAGCCGGAGATCATCGCCGACGCCGCGATCGCGCTCGCCATGCGCGAAACGATCCGCCTTCACGGCGAGGACGGGGCCGAGGCCATGCTGAATTCGTTGCGTGAGCGCATGCTTGCCGGCGAGTTTTCTCCGCAGCGCTCGCTTCAATAGCCGCTGCCCGATACGGTTACGTCCTCTTCGCGGACGGCCCGAGCAGTCACGAGCCGGCAGTCGCGCCAGAGCGGCAGCGCCCCAGCAGTAGCGAGAATGCCATGACACGTTCGTCGGACAGCCGGAGTTCCTCCGCTCTTCTGGGTGCGCTTGCATTCGCCGCCCTCATCGCCTCGACATGCCTCATTCCCGCGGCACCCGCCTTCGCGCTCAGCCAGTTGCGGACGATTCCGGGCGACGCGGCGGCGGACGAGCCGGATGCGGCCCCGAAAGACGACGAGATCACCCCACGTGCGCCGGGCGGCATTCCCATGCCCGATCCGCTGGTGAACAAGCAGACCGCCCCGGCACGGCCCGGCAAGGCCGAGGGCCAACCCGGCAAGGCGCCTGCCCCGGAGACACCCGCCGCCGAGACGCGCGACGGCCCTGTCGAGGTGCTGACGGACGTCTCCAAGATCCCGAAACCGGTCGCCCGCATGCGCGAACTGATCGTCGAGGCCGCCGCCTCCGGCGACATCGAGCGTCTGCGCCCGCTGCTCGGCAAGGGCGAGACGGCAACGGCCATCGGCGACAGCGAGGAGGAAACCGATCCGGTCGCCGCGGTGAAGAGCCTCTCCGGCGATGCCGATGGCCTCGAAATTCTCGCCATCATGCTCGACGTGCTGTCCACGGGCTTTACCGTGATCGACAAGGGCACGCCGGATGAAATGTATGTCTGGCCCTATTTCGCGGCCAAGCCGCTCGACAGCCTGACGCCGCCGGAAAAGGTCGATCTCATGCGTCTCGTCACCGCCGGCGACGTCGCAGCGATGCAGGAATTCGGCAGCTATAATTTCTACCGCATCGGCATTACGCCGGACGGGCAATGGAAGTTCTTCATCGGCGGCGATTGACCGCCCGGCCATGTCGGGGATTGCGTTGTCGGACCGGGCTGGACGCTTGCAGGGCCGCCGTCGAAAGCCTACCTCTGGTGAACGCGCGCGTCTCACCATTCCGCCGATGGTTTGCGAGGCGCGCGGGCGCCGTCCATCCCAGGTTTGACGCTTGCAGGCTGCGCTCGACCGATTTCCATTCCCTGGGCAGTCCAGCCCTTTCAGGATCGACCATGTCCCTTCTCGCTGTCCCCGATCGCGCTCTCGTCACGGTTTCCGGAGAGCCGGCCGTCGCGTTTCTCCAGGCGCTGATCACCACCGACCTCGAGCTGCTGGCCGCGGATGAGGTTCGTCCCGGCGCGCTGCTGACGCCGCAGGGCAAGATCCTGTTCGACTTCCTCATAAGCCGGACGGACAGCGGCCTGCGGCTGGAGACGGACGCGGACCAGGCGCAGGCGCTCCTCAAGCGGCTGACGCTCTACAAGCTTCGCGCGCCGATCACGCTGTCTCTCGACGCCGACACCGACGTCGCCGTGTCGTTCGAGCCGGTCGAGGGCGCATTGCGCGACGTGCGGTTTGCGACATCGGGCGCGCCGATCTTCCGGATTTACGGTGTCAAGGGCGTCGATGACGTCGAGGGGCGGCTCGACGCTGCGCGCATTGCGGCCGGCATCGCCGTCTCCGGCGCAGACTATGCGCTGCAGGACGCCTTTCCCCACGACATCCTTCTCGACAAGAATGGTGGCCTTTCCTTCCGCAAGGGATGCTATGTCGGGCAGGAGGTCGTCTCCCGCATGCAGCACCGGGGCACGGCGCGGCGGCGGGTGGTGACGGTCGAGGGTGTCTCCGATCTGCCCGCCTCCGGCACGGCGATCACGGCCGGCGGCAAGGCCATCGGCACGCTCGGCAGCGTCGCCGGCCACACGGGCCTTGCCATCGTGCGGATCGACAAGGTGGGCGAAGCGCTGGCGCGCGGGACGGACATTCTCGCGGGCGACGTCAAGGTGGCGCTGGCGCTGCCCGCCTGGACAGGGCTCGCCTTCCCCGTGCCATTGCCGGACGCGACGCCTGAAACCTCCGAGGCCGGCGCCTGATGTCGCCACGGGCCTGGCAGCGCATGCTCTCCGGTCGGCGGCTGGATCTGCTCGATCCCTCGCCGCTCGACGTCGAGCTTTCCGATATCGCGCACGGACTGGCGCGCGTGGCGCGGTGGAACGGGCAGACGCACGGGCCGCATGCCTTTTCGGTGGCGCAGCATTCGCTGATCGTCGAGGAGATCTTTCGCCGCAACGGCCGCGCGAGTGCGGCGGAATGCCAGATGGCGCTGCTGCACGATGCGCCCGAATATGTCATCGGCGACATGATCTCGCCGTTCAAGGCGGTGGTCGGCGGCGGCTACAAGGTGGTGGAAAAGCGGCTTGAAGGCGCGATCCACCTGCGGTTCGGCCTGCCGCCGATCACGCCCGACGCGGTCAAGGACCGGATCAAGAAGGCCGACCAGATCGCCGCCTATTTCGAAGCGACCGTGCTTGCCGGCTTCACGCTGGAAGAAGCCCGGCGCATCTTCGGCCAGCCGCGCGGCATCACCCGCGACATGCTGGCGATGGAGCCCCTGCCCGCGCTCGATGCGCAGCGGCTGTTCGTGGCGCGGTTCGAGGCGATCGAGGCCGAGCGGGCGACGGGTCGCGGATCGGAGAGGGCGGAACCATGAGCGTGATCGTCGTCTCGCCGCTTGCCCGGATCGGGGAAATGGCCGTCCGGCATGGCTGCCGCGACATGCTGAGCCTGATGGCCGTGGGGCACACGTTCCACCGGCCGGGGGTGATCGCCGTCGAGAGGCACCTGACGCTCGGACTGAACGACATCACCTTTGCCGGCAATGACAGGCTGATTGCGCCCGCCGAGACACACGTGGAGGCGATCGTCACTTTTGCCCGCGCCTGGCAGCGCGAGACGCCGCTGCTGATCCACTGCTGGATGGGCGTGTCGCGCTCGCCGGCAGCAGCCGCCATCGTCGCGCTGGCAATCGCGCCCGATCAGGACGACGAGGCCCTGGCGGACCGGCTGCGCGCGGCCTCGCCCTTTGCCACGCCCAATGCCCGGCTGATCGCGATCGGCGATGCCATGCTCGGCCGCGGCGGCCGGCTGGTGGCCGCCATGAAGCGCATCGGGCGCGGCAGGGACGCGGACGGCAACACGCCGTTCGTGTTCGACCCCCTGCCTTTTCCCGTCACACCGCCGATGGTGCCCGCCGATGCCGAGTAAAGGTGCTGGAGGCGAAATGACCGTGGAAATCGGTCTGAACGCGGCCATCGTCGCGATGGTCGACAGGTCGCCGCGCATTCTCGTCGTCAGCGAGGGCGGCGATGGGGGGCTGGATGCCCTGCCCTTCGGCCCCTTCGACCCGGCCATGCACCGCACCTTCGAGACAAGCCTGCGGGCACGCGTCGAGGAGCAGACGGCGCTCGATCTCGGCTATATCGAGCAGCTCTACACGTTTGGCGACCATGGCCGGCAACGGCTGGCGAACGAGGATCGCCTGCACATGGTTTCCGTCGGCTATCTCGCGCTGACGCGGAGCGACCCGGAGACCACCCTGCGCCTGGCAGAGGTCGGAGCGCAGTGGCGTGACTGGTATGCGTATCTGCCGTGGGAAGACTGGCGGCGCGGACGCCCCGCGGTGCTCGATCGCGTCATCCTGCCGGCCCTGGCCGCTTGGGAACGGGACGACCCCGCCAACCGACGCAGCCGCCTGCGCCTCGCCTTCGGCCTCGACGATTTCCCGTTCGACGAGGAACGCGTGCTGGAGCGCTACGAGTTGCTCTACGAGGCGGGGCTCGTTGCGGAAAGCCGCAGCGATGCCGAGGGGCACGGCTCGGAAACGCGCCCCGATGGCGTAGGTCAGGGCGTCGGTTTGGCCATGCGACACGATCACCGCCGGATCGTCGCCACGGCCGTTGCACGGCTGCGCGGAAAAATCAAATACCGGCCCGTCATCTTCGAACTCATGCCACCGGAATTTTCGCTCACGCGCCTGCAGGAAGCGGTCGAGGCCATTTCCGGACGGCACCTGCACAAGCAGAATTTCCGCAGGCTCGTGGAGGGTGCGTCGCTGGTGGAGCCGACGGGCATGACCACCGGGGCGACCGGCGGGCGACCGGCCGCGCTCTTCCGCTTTCGACGGCAGATCCTTGACGAGCGACCGGCGCCTGGCCTCAAACTCGGCAGTCGCTGAACCGTACCAAGATGCGGCGTGCGGTTGACCCGCGGGCCTCCCGCCCCATGTCCCCTCCTTCCAACGAAGAGGGCCTTTCATGGAATCACAACAGCCAGACGTCATCCTTGCGACCCGCACGGCGCTCAGCCAGGCGTCCGCTCTGGCCGTGCAATACTCGTTCTCGATCGTCGGCGCACTGGTGCTGCTCTGTGCCGGCTGGCTCATTGCCCGGCTGCTGCACAACTGGGCCTATGCCGGCCTGAAGCGGGTGCACGGGATCGACGAGACGCTGGCCCGGTTCTTCTCCAACATCATCCGCTACGCCCTGCTGGTGCTGGTCTTCGTCACCGTGCTCGGCCAGTTCGGGGTGCAGACGGCCTCGATCATCGCCGCACTCGGTGCTGCCGGCCTCGCCGTCGGCCTCGCTCTGCAGGGCACGCTGCAGAATATCGCGGCCGGGATCATGCTCCTCGTCCTCCGGCCGTTCCGGGTCGGCGAATCCATCGAGACATCGAGCGTGACGGGCACCATTCGCGAGATCGGGTTGTTTGCGACGGAGCTGGTGGATTCCGACGGGGTCTATCGGCTCGCACCGAATTCGACGCTCTGGAACACGCCGGTGCGCAATTTCAGCCGTTTGCCGACGCGCAAGCACGACCTGACGATTTCCGTCGGCGGCGCCGAAGACCTCGATGCGGCGATGCGGCGGTTGCTGGATATCGCCAAGGGCACCGACGCCGTTCTTGCGACACCGGCACCGTCCGTGTTCATCTCGGAACTTGCGGGCGATGCCGCCAGCGTCACGCTGCGCTACTGGGTCTCGACGTCGAACTGGTGGGCGACGACGCGCAGCATGCTGAAGCAGGTAAAGGACGAGTTTGCGGTAAAACCCGAGCCCGACAACGAGCCAGAAACCCAGACGGACGAAGACCGGGGCGATGACCCCGGCCCTCTCGGTCCCTGATCAGCAGCCGCCAGGTTTACTGGATGACGGCGCAGGCGAGACGCTCGCCCGCGTCGCCGGACGGCTGGCTGCGATTGTCGTCGGGCTTGGCGTGGATCATCAAAGCGCGCCCCCGGATGCCGTTGGCCTTATCGTCCAGCGTCACCATGCTGTTGAACACCTGCGCGCGCAGCGTGCCGTCCGCACCGACATACTGGTTGGGCATATCGCCCGCATGCGGGCCGTTGGCCGCAAGGAAGCCGTGTTCGGTCTTGTCCGGGTTGAAGTGGCCGCCTGCGGACTCGTGCTTGTGGGCCGGATCGCATTTTCCGGTTTCATGCACGTGGAATGCGACCCAGGTGCCCGCCGGAAGGTCGGTCACCTCGACCTCCATGAACACGCCATTCTTGCCGGCGGTCAGGAGCGCACGGCCGGTCTCTTTGTCGTCTTTGCCGACAAAGCTGGCCTTGGCCGTCTGGGACTGCATTTGCGCGGCGGCGGGGCCCGCTGCGACGGTGGCAGCAAGCATGGCTGCCGTCAGAGTGATCAATGCCGATCTCATGATGTTCCTTCCCTGATGCTCCCGATCCCACGGGAAACGGTGTCGCGTCGTCGCACGACCGCAGAACTGCAACGCCGGGCAACCCCGGGCGGTTCCCCACACAAGCGCGTGAGGAGCATGCGAAGGCATGACGGTCAGATGAAACGGATGACGGATGTCGCGATGATGATGAGGGAGACGGCCACCATCAGCGGGCGGACCGAAAGGTGCTTGACGATATAGGCCCCGATGGGTGCGGCCAGCACACCGCCGATGATAAGGCCGACCGCCGCATCGAGCTGCGACCAGCCGAGCGTGACGATGAAGGTGGCGGAAATCGTCAGCGTTACGGCGAACTCGGTGAGGCTCGTGGAGCCGATCACCTTCTTCGGGTTGTGGCCGCGACCGATGAGCGAGGTCGTGACGATCGGACCCCAGCCGCCACCGCCGGCCGCATCGAGGCCGCCGCCGGCAAAGCCGATAACGGGCACCAACCCGTCATGCACATCGCGCCGGAACGTCGGCCGGAACGCCTTGAACAGGATATAGAGGCCGATGAGGATGAGGTAGACCGACACGAACGGCTCGATGACCTTGCCGTCGATGTTGGAGAGGATGTAGGCGCCGAGAATGCCGCCGATCATGCCGGCCGGCGCGAGACGCGCCACGAGCTTCCAATCGACGTTTCTCTGCCAGACATGCGAGGCGCCGGAGGCCGCCGTGGTGAAGACCTCCGTGATGTGCGTCATCGCGCTGGCGACCGCCGGCGGCATGCCGAAGGCGAGAAGAGCGGTGGTACACAGGACCCCGAAGGCCATGCCGAGCGCGCCATCGACCAGTTGCGCGAAAAAGCCGATGAGGATGAACATCCAGATATCGCTCAAATGCCGTCTCCGTTGTCGTCTCCGACGGATTTTCCCGTCAGGGGGCGCCGATCCCGATGTCGAGACCGATATCGAGCGTCGGCGCGGCCATGGTGATCTTGGAGGTGGAGATATAGTCCACGCCCGTCTCGGCAATGGCGGCGATGGTCTGAAGATCGACGTTTCCCGAAGCCTCGAGCCGCGTGCGCCGCCGGTCCGTCGCGTACGGATCGGCCGAGAGCCCCCAATGCGCGGCATTCAGCGCCACGGCCTCGCGCAGCAGGTCCGGTCCCATATTGTCGAGCAGGATCGCGTCGGGCGTGGCGGTCAGCGCCTCCCGCATCTGCTCCAGCCCGTCCACCTCGACCTCCACCTTGACCAGGTGGCCGGCATAGGCCTGGGCCGCGCGGATGGCCGGCGCGACGCCGCCGGACACCGCGATGTGGTTGTCCTTGATGAGAATGGCATCGTCGAGGCCATAGCGGTGGTTCGACCCGCCGCCGAGCCGCACCGCATACTTCTCGACCGCACGAAGGCCGGGCAGCGTCTTGCGCGTGCAGCAGACGTTTGCGGCCGTATGGGCGATGGCGTCGGCATAGCGGGCGGTCAGGGTGGCGACGCCGCTCAGATGCATGAGGAAGTTCAGCGCCACCCGCTCCGCCGAGAGGAGACCGCGGGCCGGGCCGGAGATGCGCGCGATGGCCGTGCCGGCGACGACGCGATCGCCATCCTTTGCCAGCGCCTCGAAGGCCAGCGCGGGATCCACCAGGCGGAAGGCGGCGCGGGCAAGATCGAGGCCGACGACGACCCCGGCTTCCCGGACGTTCAGGATGGCCGTCGCCTTGAGATGCGGCGCGATGGTGGCCGCCGTGGTGATATCGCCGGCGCGGCCGAGATCCTCGAGCAGGGCCGCGCGGACGATGTCCTCGACCATGAGGGTGGGCATGTAAGGTGGAAGAGCGGTCATCGCGGGTCTCTCGAAAGGAAGCTGTAGCGTCAGGCGAATGCGGTTTCCGTCGCGTCGGCGACGATCCGGTCGGCCTCATCGAGCGTCATGAAGGTTCGGTGCTGCCAGCGGGCGTTCGGCTCGGGGAAATCGGAGCGGAAATGACCGCCGCGACTTTCCTCGCGCGCAAGCGCGCCGGCCACGATCAGTTTGGCGGTCGTGACGATGTTGGCAAAGCGCAGCCGCGGCGTGTCGCGCTCCAGCGTTGCGATGGCGCGGGCGGCGGTGAGCAGGCCCGCCCGGTCGCGGATGACGCCGGCATGGGCGGACATGATGCGGCGGAGTTTTCGGAGTTGCGGGCTGTCCTCGACCGTCACGAGATCGTCGCTCTCGCCGGCATTGCCGGCCCAGTTGCCCTGGCGCGGCGCCGGCAGCATGCCCTGGATGTTCTCGGCGATGCGGGCGGCGAAGACGACGGCCTCCAGCAGGGAGTTCGAGGCAAGCCGGTTGGCGCCATGGACGCCGGTGGACGTTACCTCGCCCGCCGCCCAGAGCCCGTCGATCGAGGTGCGACCCTCGGCGTCGGTGAGGATGCCGCCCATGTGATAGTGGACGGCCGGCACGACCGGGATCGGCTGCGTCACCGGGTCGATGCCGGCCGCTTTGCAGGAGGCATAGACCGTGGGAAAGGCCTGCGGGAAATGGTCGCCGATGGCCTCGCGGCAATCGAGGAAGGCGCCACGGCCCGCGGCGACTTCGGCAAACACCCCGCGCGAGACGATGTCGCGCGGCGCGAGTTCGCCGTCGGGGTGGATGGCGCGCATGAAGCGGTGGCCGGCGCCGTTGACGAGATGCGACCCGTCGCCGCGAAGAGCTTCGGTTGCGAGCGGCGCGGGGTCGCGGCCGATGTCGATCGCGGTCGGGTGGAACTGGACGAATTCGGGATCGGCGATGATCGCGCCGGCGCGGGCCGCCATGCCGACGCCCTGCCCGCTCGCCTCGCGCGGGTTGGTGGTGACCGCAAAGAGATGACCGACGCCGCCCGAGCAGAGAACGACGGCGCGCGCCGGGAAGGAGACGCGGGTTCGCGACTGTCCGGCATCCGGCCGGGCGATGACGCCGGCGACGAAGCGGCCCTCGCGGATCAGATCCTCCACGACATAGCCTTCCATGACGCGGATCGAGGGCGTTGCCCGGACGGTGGCGATCAGCGCCTCCATGATGGCGCGCCCGGCCATGTCGCCCTTGACGCGGACGATGCGCCGCTCCGAATGCGCGGCCTCGCGCGAGAGCAGAAGGTGCCCTTCCAGATCGCGATCGAAGGGCACGCCATAGGCGAGGAGATCGTGGATGCGGGCCGGACCTTCCGCGACCATGCCACGGGCCATCTTCTCGTCGACGATGCCGGCGCCGGCCGCCAGCGTATCGGCCACGTGGCTGTCGATCGAATCGCCCGGGCTCATGGCCGCGGCGATCCCGCCCTGCGCCCAGGCCGAGGAGGCGCCATGGCCGATGGGCGCGGCCGCCAGCACCGTGACCGGGCGCGGACTGAGCTTCAGCGCGCAGAACAGGCCGGCGAGCCCGGCGCCGACGATGACGATGTCATCGATGCCGTTGAAGGACTGGGGACGAAAATGATCGGTCAGCATGGCAGTCTCCTCCGCCGCCTCCGTGAGGCCATCTCGCGTCTCGCAGGCCTCCGCCATCCCTCTTGTCTGAGACGACGGATGGCCTGGAGCGCTACTGCTTGAGGTTGATCATCCGTTCGACGGCCAGCCGCGCGCGGTCGGCGATCTCGGGATCGATCAGCACCTCGTCCGTCATGTTCAACAGGCTGTCGAGGATCTTCGGCAGGGTGATGCGCTTCATGTGCGGACAGAGGTTGCACGGCTTGACGAACTCGACGCCCTCGACCTCCGCCTGGATGTTGGAGGCCATGGAGCATTCGGTGACCAGCAGAACCTTCGGCGGGCGCTTGTCCTTGACGTAGGAGATCATGCCGGCGGTGGAGCCCGCGAAATCGCAGACCGCGATCACGTCCGGATGGCATTCGGGGTGGCCGATGATCTCGATGCCGGGATGCGCGGCCTTGTAGGCAAGCAGTTCGGCGGCCGTGAAACGCTCGTGCACCTCGCAATGCCCCTTCCAGGTGAGGATCGTCTTTTTTGTCTGCCTGGCGACGTTCATCGCCAGGTACTCGTCGGGGATGCAGAGGACGGTGTCGCTCTCCAGGCTTTCCACGATGGCCAGCACGTTGGACGAGGTGCAGCAAATGTCGGTCTCGGCCTTCACGTCGGCGGAGGTGTTGACGTAGGTCACGACCGGCACGCCGGGATAGCGCTGCTTCAACAGGCGGACATCGGCGCCGGTGATCGATTCCGACAGGGAGCAGCCGGCGCGGGAATCGGGAATGAGCACCGTCTTCTGCGGATTGAGGAGTTTCGACGTCTCGGCCATGAAGTGCACGCCGCACTGAACGATGATCTCGGCATCCACCCGCGTCGCGTCGCGGGCAAGCTGAAGGGAGTCCCCGACGATATCGGCCACGCAGTGGAAAATCTCGGGCGTCTGGTAGTTGTGGGCGAGGATAACGGCGCCTCGCTCCCGCTTCAGCCGGTTGATGGCGGCGACATAGGGCGCATAGACCGGCCATTCGAAGGCGGGGATGAAATCGCTGACCTTGCGGTAGAGATGCTCCATCTCGCGGGCAATCTCGAGCGTGAAGGCGAGGTCCGGCATCGGGCGCACGCCGAAGCGCTCGGCAGCCGTCGGCAGGTGCCGCGGCGCTCCATCGTCCCTTGAATGAACTGCCTGAGTCATGCCGTCCTCCCTCTCTGCCGCTCCACCACGACAGCGAATATACTCATAATGAGCATAAACGGGCCAAAACAAAACCGGCATTGCCGGTTCTGCTGAATTAGAAAGTTTTGTGACGGATATCAAGACGGCCGGATAGGCTTTTTATCAGGTCGAGCATAAGCGGCCGTCTCGGGCGGGTGCGTGTCACGCCATCGTCGGCCGGGTGACGGCTTTTTCCTCGATGGGCCAGTTGACGACGGCGGCGGCGAGGCCGAGGGCGACGCCGATCCACCAGACCGGATCATAGGAGCCGAAATGATCGTAGAGATAACCGCCCATCCACACGCCGAGGAACGAGCCGAGCTGGTGCGACAGGAAGACGATGCCGCCGAGCAGGCCGAGATGGCGCGTGCCGAACATGATGGCCACCAGGGCATTCGTCGGCGGCACGGTCGACAGCCAGAGCAGACCCATGGCGATGGCGAAGAGGATGACGCTCAGGGGCGATTGCGGCAGCAGGAGGAAAGCCGCGACGATGATCGAACGGCCGATATAGATCAGAGAGAGGAGATAGGGCTTGGAATATCGCTGCCCGATGACGCCGGCCGACAGAGAGCCGATGATGTTGAAGAAGCCGATGAGCGCGAGCGCGATGACGGCGTAGCGCGCATCGATGCCGATGTCGCCGATATAGGCGGGAAAGTGCGCGGTGATGAAGGCGATCTGATAGCCGCAGACGAAGAAGCCGGACACGAGCAAGAGGTAGCTCTTGTGACCGAGCGCCTCCTTCAACGCCTCGCCGATCGACTGTTTGTAGACCGACTGCTTCTGCGAGCCGGACGTGGCGTTGCCGCGCAGGGGAATGGCGACGAGCGGCACGACCAGCATCATGAGGCCGAGATAGACGAGGCTGTCGGACCAGCCGAAGGCCGAGACGAGGCCCTGGCTCAGCGGCGCGAACAGGAACATGCCGGCGGAGCCCGCGGCTGTGCCGATGCCGAACGCCATGGAGCGCTGCTCCGGCGTGACGTTGCGGGCAAAGGCCGAGAGGACCGTACCGAAAGACCCTGCGCCGACGGCCAGCCCGACCAGCACGCCGCCCCCGACATGCAGCCAGACCGGCGCCGTGGCGAAGGCCATGACGATCAGGCCGGTCGCATACAGCGCGCCCGACAGCGCCAGCACCCGCCACGTGCCGTATTTGTCGGCCATCGCGCCGAAGAAAGGCTGGCTCAGGCCCCAGCAGAGGTTCTGCAGGGCCATGGCGAGGCCGAAGGTCGTGCGGTCCCAGCCGAGATCCGCCAGCATGGGCAGCTGGAAGAAGCCCATGGCCGAGCGCGGCCCGAAGGTGAGCATCGCCACCAGCGAACCCGAGACGAGGATGAGCCACGGCAAGCCGCGGCGGGGCGTGGGCGTGGTACCGGGCGGGACGGCAACGGACGGGATGGCGGCGGACATGGTCGGGCTCCGGAGGGTGTGCCGTGCAGGCAAGGCAGGCTATGAAGACTAGGCGAGCGAAAGCAGGATCGAAAGTGAATTCGCGTGACGGACGGATCAATCGGATTGATCGGATGACGTCAAGGACACCGCTTCGTTCATGCTGCAACAGCGAACACACCAGTGTGCATTGCAACATAGGCTCGCAGGCTCTATGACGGTCCGATGACACTGCGCTCCCTGTTTCGTGCAGCCGCCTGGGCTGCCCTCCTCGTCCTGGTCTTCGTCACGGTCTCGCCCATCGGCTGGCGACCGCATACCGTCACGGAGGTCGGTATCGACCGGGCTGCGGCCTTTGCCCTGGCGGGCGCGATCTTCGCGATCGCTTATCCGCGCCGCTGGCTCTCACTCGCCGTGTTCCTCATCGCCGCCGCCTTCTTCATCGAGATGCTGCAATGGATCTCGCCGACCCGGCATGCAGAGGTCTCCGACGCGGTGGTGAAATCGATCGGGAGCGTGGTCGGCCTCGCGCTCGGCAAGCTGGCTCTGGTCGCCCGCCGCCGGTGGTTTTCCTCCGACGACCGGGCGCCCGACCCCGCCGGGCGAAAGATCAGCCGCGACGCTTCATAGGCCAGCGCTCGCTGCGGGTCGAAAGAATGCGGACGGGCGCCCCCACTGCGATGGGCCCCGTGCCGCGCGGCACCGCATTCCAGCCGAACAGGACGCCGGCCACCCGGCGGTCGGCCGACATGCGCTCCACGCGCAAGGCCTCGATCGGATTTCCACCCGTGCGCTCGCCTGTCTTCTGATCCTGCGTCGTCATGATGCAGCGGGTGCAGGGTTTGACGAGATCGAAGCGGATGCCGCCGATTTCGATCGCTTCCCACAGGTCCTCGTCCCATGCCCCGTCGTGATCGATGAGGATGTTGGTGCGGAACCTGTCCATGCCGACGCTTGGCTGGTTCAGCGACGCAAGCGTCCGGTTGAGAGCATCGAGCGAACCGGTCGTCGTGATCAGGATTGGAAACCCGTCGGCAAAACCGACGGACGCCGGCGCGCCCGCCCATTCCGCACCGACCGTGCGCTCGGCTTTGTCGTCCATGTGAACGAGGCGGACGGGGCGACCGAGCCAGGAGGACAGGGTCTCGTTTGCGGCATCGTCGGCGCAGGCCGCATCGACGCTGCTCGACCAGACGCGGACCATCATGCGCCGGTCGCCGGCAAACCGCACCGACAGGCTGGCATCGCCCTTCTGCAGATCGACACCGCCCGCCTGCGGCACGGCCGAAATCTGCGCCAGTGTCTGGCATTCCCGCTGGGTGATGAACGTGCCCTCCGGATCGACCAGCATGAAGCGGCGGTCACCGGCAAGACCGTCATACCCGACATCGGCCTCATCGACAGGCATCGCCCGACCGCTCTTCAGCGGATGGATGTTGAGAGCTGTGACACGGGCGTCCAGGGGTATCTGGGAACTTTGCGGCATCTGGGCGGTCCTCCGACGGCGGCTTGGTGCATCCTTCTAACCGCCGAAGGATCACGCCGTCGATGGCATTCTTCCGTTCGGGTTTCTTGATTGCGCATCTCTGGGGTGCGCGTCTCTCGTGTGGGCCTCCCTGGCCTGCGTCTCGCCGGGCAGGGCCAGACCATCGCCATGGCCTGCGCGCTGCCGTTTCCAGCTCTCCACCAGCCAGCGGCGGGCCGGGTCCTCGACCAGATGATAGGAGAAGGTGGCAAAGACGACGGCGATGCCGACGGCCAGCACGACCGAGACGGCACCGGGCAGGAACATGCCAAGGGTCTTCATCGACAGGAACATGACCGGCACGTGGAAAAGGTAGAGCGAGAAGCTGATCTTGCCGAGGAACCGCAAGGGCGGGCTCGCGAGCACGGCTCTCGACAGGGTGTGTTCCTGCGCCGTCAGGAAGACGATGACGCCCGCCGTGACGGCCATGACCAGTCCCCAGCCGTCCTGCTGGTCGCGCCACATCAGCATCTTCGACAGGAAGACGAAGCCGAGCAGCGCCAGGGTTGCGATGCCGACGGCCGGGCCCGTCGGCCGCAGGCGCCCGGATGCGAAGAGAAGACCGGCGGCGACGCCCGACAGGAAGAAATGAATCTTGGAGGGCAGCAGGATGCCCGGCCCCGGGAAATCGAAGACGGCATCCAGCATCAGGCACAGGGTCAGGAACAAGGCGAGAAACCGGTACTTCCGCGGATTGGAGAGGCACAGCCAGACCAGCAGGAAGAAGAAGTAGAACTGGATTTCCGGCGGCACGGACCAGAAGACGCCGGACGAGCCGAGCAGGACGACATGCCGGAGGATCTCCACCGGACCCTCGATCGGATGGATGTAATCCAGGCCCGGGACGGACGACAGGAACACCACGAACAGCACGGCGACGAGATAGACCGGATAGATACGGGCGAAGCGGTGCAAGAGATAATCGGTGGCCGCCACCCGATCGATCGGGCGCGCCGCGTAAAGGCTCGCCATGAGGAAGCCGCTGAGCGCGAAGAAGATCTCCACCGCCTCTGCGCCGATGTTCAGCGAGAACCATCCCGGCAGATGCGGATACAGAAGAGCGACGTGCGAGACGACCACCAGAAAGGCGGCGATGCCTCTCAGGCCATCGAGGCTCGCAATGTGTCTGGTGGCGCGCATGGACATCCCGCTGGCAGCCGTTTCCGGTCACGTCGTGAAAGGTGAAGCTCCCCGACACAACATCATCGCGATGACACCAAGTCAAATATTCGCGTCTCCTTTCAGAAGTCGCGGTTAACGCTTGAACAGGCGACGACGCTGGATACGGCGCTTGTCCGGATCAGCCGATTTCCTGCATCAGCATGTCGACGACGGTGCGCAGACGCTGCTGCCGTTCCCCGGCCATGCGCCGGCCGCTCCCGGTCTGGAAATTGGCGGCAAGTTTGAAGAGCTTGACCTCGAAATGATCGAGCGCGAAGGCCTTGTCGTCGAGCGGACGGTGCTGGGCAAGGGGATCGACCGGATCGTAGAGACCGCTGCCGAGACGCCCGGCGATGTAGAAGCAGCGGGCGGCACCGATCATGCCGATCGCATCGAGTCTGTCCGCATCCTGAAGGATTTTTGCCTCCAGCGTTTCCGGCGGAATGCCGGCCGAGAAGCTGTGCGTGAGGACGGCATGGGCGACCGCATCGATATCGGATGCGCTCCAGCGAAGGCCTGCCAGAAGCCCGCGGGCCTTCTCCGCCGACAACCGGGAGGCGCTTGCGCGGTTGGGCGCGTTCTTCTCCACCGCCACCCCGTCATGCAGCAGCACCGCCGCGCACAGCAGACGCAGGTCGCCGCCCTCCTCCGCCTGCAGGCGGCAGACATTGCGCCAGACGCGGATCAGATGCGCCGCATCGTGCGAGCCGTCGTCACCCGCCGCTCCTTCGGCAAGCAGTGCCTCGGCCAGATCCTCGAAAGGGGCGAAGGCGGCGGTGAGGCCGGGTGAGGACATAGCCTCGGACTGTCTCCCGGTCGGCGTCATAGGCCTGTTCCCGCCGACGCATCGTCGGCCTGTTTCGGCCGCGATGTCAGGACTTTCTGGTAGAACAGCCCGATGCCGATGAGCACGAGGCCGAGGCCGATGAAGGACAGGGCCCGGAGCAGTCCTTCCAGATTGGCCATGTCGAACAGGAAGACCTTGAGCACCGTCACGAAGACGAGCACGCCGGACACGATGCGCATGACGCGGCTGTGGAAGCGAAGGCTGGCGACGAGCAGAACCACGCCGAGGACGAGCCAGACGACCGAATAGGTGTAGGTCTCGCCCGCCAGGAAGCCCTTCCAGTCGGCAATCCCCGGCCCCTGCCAGGCACGGCGCACCGACAGCGTGGCCCAGGCGAAAGCCAGCAAAGCCGCAGCCGTCGCGAGGGCTGCGACGAAGACCGGCGGGCGCCGGCCGACCGCCACGCGCGCGAGACCGGCATAGGCAAGACCCGGCAGGAGATAGCCGATCAGCAGGAGATCGAACAGCGGATAGGGGCCGAGCATCTCGCCGGTCAGATAGGGGTTGAGGACAAAGAGATGGGCCGACAACGTCATCAGCAGCGAGAGGACGCCGAGGCCGATGCTTCCATAGCGCAGGAACGAGCCGGGACGGCTAAGATCGAGCCGCATCAGGATGGCGGAACCGCCGATGACCAGCAGCGTATAGATCGACTGTTCGGCGAGCGACGGCGCCCCGCCCTGCAACTGGCCGCCATTCATGGCGTGACGCACGAGGATGGCGAGCGTCAGCAGGGCGAATAGGCTGGCGATGGCCTGCAGCGCGTTACGTAGCCGGTCGGACGGCCAGTCGCGCAGCGCATAGGCCGACCAGAGCGCGAGCAGCGCGGGAACGCCGTAACCCGGCAGCAGCGCGTTGAACACGGGCGTGCGGCCAAGGGCAAGCGGTCCGACGATGGTCGGCTCCCAGCCGATGCGCGCGAGCACCAGAACGAAGCCGAGAGCGCCGACCCATGGCAGCGCCACCCAGTTGCGAACCTTCGTGGCCGCGATGAAGGCAGCGGCGAAGACTGCCATTGCGAGCACCGTTCCCAATCCGTCCGACAGCGCGTGCGCGGCAATGACGAGATGGCCGAGCGCGCCGGCCAGCAGCAGCCCCTGCGCCACCGGCGGCAGGCGTGCATCGCGGCGGGAGAACAACTCCGCCAGCGCGAGGAAGGCGACCGCGGCGACCGTCGCAGCCAGGCCATGCAGCGGATCGAAGGCATAGGTGCCGAGGATCAGGAAGGAGAGCCCGACGCAGGCGACCGACGTGACGGCCGCCAGCCCTGCCCACAGCATGGCGAAGCGCGCTCTTCCGGAATGACGGTGCAGCGCGAAGGCGCAGAGCGCGATGAAGATGGCCGCGAGGCTAAGCGCCGCAAAGGACGACGTCGAAAACGGCCGGTCGGCAACGACGCCGATGCTGGAGAGTTCCAGAAGCTGCGGCAAGGTGGCGAGCGTGGAGACACCGAGCACGGCCATGAGACCCGCTGCCAGCGCGGCCGAAACGGCGCGCACGCGCAAGGCGCCGAGGAGGCCGAGGGCGGCGGTGACCGCCAGGAATTCATAGGTCGGATCGCCGATGGTTTCCGTCAGCGGCCCGATGAGCGAGAGGCCGGTCATCAAGACGGCAAAGGCGCCGGTGAGAATGATGGGCGCATGACGCGGCAGCAGCAGGCGGCGCCAGGGCGCGGCGCGGCGCGGCGGCACGGCGGCGGGGCCTTCGGCTGGGACGTCGGCGATCTCGCCGGTCGGTTCGGTTGGCTCCCGGACAGGATGGTCGTCTTCGACGGTCTCGGGCTCCGCATCGTCGGCACCAGCCGGCCACACGAAAGCATGACCGAAGATGAGGACGAGCAGCGAGAGGGAGACCGGCAGGGTGACGGCCGGATCTGCCGCGATCAGATAGACCGTGCCCCAGAGCGCGAGGCCGATATTGGCGAGAGCCGGCACGATGCGCCAGCGACCGATCCGTGCGGTGGCCATGGAGGCGAGCCACACCAGCGACAGGAAGGCAAAGAGGCTCCAGGGAGAAGGATCGTCGGCATCGATCAGCAGCGGCGTCACGAGCGAGGCGGCGAGACCCAACCCCGCCAGCGCCTGTCCGTGGCGCAGCGACAGGAAGAACACGAAGAACGAGACCAGCCCCATGAGAACGAAGGCGGTCGTCGGTCCGATGAACGCGTAGACCGCATGCGCCGCAAAGATCGCGCCGAGGATCGTCACAGCGCCGGCCGCGGTCAGGATGCCCGGGATCATGGCATTGCCGAACCGCCGCGCCCCTTCGACGGAGCCGCGCCTCAGGATCATCTCGCCGCCCGCCATCAGGGCAGCGCCGAACAGCGCGGCCAGCACGAGCCGCACGGCGGGGCTCAACAGCCCGGCGTCGATCGAGACCTTGACCAGGAAAATACCGCCCAGCGCCAGAGCGATGCCGCCGACCCAGACGGCCCAGCGCGCGCCGAGCCAGCTTTCGAAGGATTCGCGCGGCGTCTGCGGCTCGGTTTCCGGCGGCAGCGCGGGCGGCTCCCCGGCCTCCAGCGTCCCAGGCTCGATCACGGCCTCGCTTGCCGTTGCGCCATCGGCCTCGTTGTTCTCATCCACCACCACGACCTCCGTCGCCGCGCCTGCCGCAAGTGCGGCTTGCGGACGGTCGGCGGAGAGACGCGCGACCTCGGACTGGAGGAAGGCGATGTCGCGGGTGAAGCGCTCCTGGGCCTGGCGGGTCCGGGCAAAGGCCAGAAACGAAAAGACGAAGGCGGCGAGGACAAGGAGGTCGGTCATGGGTACCCGTCATACAGACCCTGCCGGCAGCGGCCGACGGAGGCGATAAGGAAAGACGGCAACTTATCGTCATTGCCGCGGAAACCAAGACGGGCGCGGCGTTAATCTCGCGATCGGAGGCTAATCGTTTGAAAGAGAGGGGATGCCACGCGGCTTATCCCCTGCCGCGGTGCCCGTCTCCGAAGCATCCGGCGCGGGGGGCAGCGGGGCGAGCGCCTTCAGCGCGGCTTGTACGAAGCCGTTTCTGGCAGCGGACACGTCGATGCCACGCGGCTCGTAGACATGCCGGTGCAGGAAATATCCCGTCATGCGCAGCGCATCCTCCAGGCTTTGCCGATCGGCCGCCCTCCCCTCGAGCGACAGAAAGGGCGGCAGCGCGAACATGCGGTCGGCATAGGGCAGTCCCGCCGTGCGGCTGACGGCGCGGCCGGATTTCGGCGAAACGAAGGCGAGATCCTCAAGCGTTCCCGTCGCCGCGCAGCGGGCGAGATCGAGCCCGAAGCCGAGATCTTCGAGCACGGCGATTTCGAACCGGACGAACAGCTCGCCGGCATCGCGCGGATCATGCAGATGATCGAGGATGACGGACAGAGACGTGAAGAGGTGCGGATGCGGATCGCGCTCGGGCAGAAGGCGCAGCAGCGCCGCCATCGCCTGTACGCCATAGACCGCGGCCGCCGTTTCCATAAGGCGGGCCGCACGCAGTTCGAGCGGCTCCATCCGGAACTCGCCGAGATGCTCGTCCAGGCGGGCGCGCCATGTGACCTCCACCGCATTGCCAGGCTGCAGCACGGGCTGCATCGCGCGCGACCGCCCGCCCCGGACCAGACCGAGATGACGCCCCCGCGCCCGCGTCATCACCTCGGCGACGACGGACGTCTCGCCGTGACGTCTCACGCCCAGGATTATAGCCTCATCGGTCCATTGCATGGCCGGGTTCTACCCGCGTTCTGCTGATTTTTCAATCGTGCGTCGGAGCGTCCCCAGAGCGACAGAGAGAAAAACGGGACCGAGATTCCGAAAACGAAGCACCGTTCAAATTTTAAGCATCCGGGAAAGCGGCCCGTAAAATCTCGCTGCTAGGGTGATCGCACAGGAAACGAAAAGCGCCAGACACGGCGCCGGTTGGAACCGCCGAGATGCGCTTCATCGAGGCGCCAGAAATGGAGAACAGTATGATCAGACATCTCATCTTGGCCTTCTCCGTAACGGCATCCATGATGGTCCCTTTCCAGGCGGTCGCTGCACCGCTCGGCGAACTCTCCCGCGGGGTCGGCTTCGTGAACCCTGCCCTCTATCTCCAGCAGAAGGGCCCGACGCTGGCGCCTTTCGCGCAGATCCGCTTCTGCCTGCAGAACCCCGGCGACTGCGAGGTCGGCTCCAGTGCGGCCATCGTCACGCTGACCTCGGAGAAGAATGCGGAGCTGCAGCGCGTCAACCGCGCCGTCAACGGCGCGATCATCCCCGTCAACGACCGGAGCGGCACGATGGGCGATGTCTGGCAGGCCGATGTCTCAGCCGGCGACTGCGAGGACTTCGCCCTCACCAAGAGACGCAAGCTGATGTCGCTCGGCTGGCCCGCCACGGCACTGCGCATCGCCGTCGCCCGCACCCGTGAAGGCGAAGGTCACGCTGTCCTCGTCGTCAAGACATCCGATGGCGATCTCGTCCTCGACAATCGCACCAGCCGGATCCGGCCTTTCCGCCAGGCGGGCCTCTCCTGGATCAAGATCCAGTCCGGCGAGAACCCCCGCCTCTGGTTTGCTCTGTAAGGCCGGCACCGGATAGGCGGTTGACAATCTTCGCTGCAGCGCACAATTTAACCATGAATCGGTGGCATTTTACCGGTTCACGTGAATTTGCTCGCAGCGGTGGTCCTTATGGAAACAATGAATCTGACATCGAAGATGATTTCGTCGGCGTCTTATGACGTGGCGGCAAGTGCTCTGCTGATCAAGTTGAACGACGGCTCCGTCCGGCGCATCAAGGCGCCGCGGATCATGTACGAGAACCTGATCTCGGCCGAGTCTCCCGGCTGGTACTATATGCGCCATATCCGGCCGCTCAAGTAACACGGATACGGTTCTCACGCGAAGCGATGGCGTCGGCTCTGACAGGACCGACGCCATCATGCGTTCTGGGGCATGTTTCCTGTGTCCGCTCGTCGCCTCGATCGGTTGCCGCCCCTGAACGGACGCTCCGCTCGCCGCGGTCCGCGGAAACGACGTTCCGCAGCATCGACCTGACCTCTCCTCGAGGCGTCCGTCAGCTCCGTTCCGGATCAGAAAAACGTTGGATATCTCTGCTTTCGCTCGTCTTCGGGGGATTGCGTCTCGTCTTCCCCAGACGACCGCCGCGTCTCCGGCAGCCGATCAGTTCAGAAGATCGGGACGCCGATAAAGCTTTGCCTTGGCCATGTTGACCTTGCTCAAGATCGCCCCGACGCATTTGTCGATCACCATTGGTGCGCGATCGAACGCCTGAAGCACAGCCTTTTCCGAGATGCCGCCCCATTCCACGACAAAGACGAACCGGTCGATCAGATGCTCCATCGCGCGCGCATCGACCAGCGCTTCCAGCGGCGGAAGGTCGATGACGACGTAGTCCACCTCCCGCTTCATGCCTTCGAGGAGCGCCTGCATCCGATCGGACGACAGCAGATCGGCGGAATGCGAGACGCGGTGCTGGATGACGGCCGGCAGGAATTTCAGTCCGGTTCGCTGGTCCTCGATGAGGGTCGATCCCAGGGCACCTTCCTCCATCAGCGCCTGCAACAGACCGCGGGTCGCGGCCGGGGCGAGCGCGCGGGTCGCCCCGGGATTGCGCAAGTCTCCGTCGATCAGAACGACGCGCTTGCCCTGGTCCGCCAAAAGCTTTGCGAAGTTGATGGCAATCGTCGATTTCCCTTCGCCGGGCGCCGTGGAGACGATGCCGATCACAGCTGCCCCGGATCTGCTCTTCGCGATGTCGATGGCGATCTTCGTGCTGCGCAAGGTCTCCGCGAAATCCGAAAACGGATTGTCGAGAACATAGCTTGCGAAAGCGGCCTGCGACCCGAGCAGCGGATTCGGCTCGAGACTCTTCGTTGCGTCCGTTTTGACGATTGCGGGAACCGTACCCAGAAAGGTCAGCCCCAGACGCTCCTGCACCTGCGCACCATTGCGGAAAAACTTCTCCCGGTTTTCGCGGCGCACGGCGACACTGCCGCCGCCGATCATTCCGATCATGAAGAAGAGCGCCATGATCAAGGACTTGCTCGGATAGTTCGGCGCTTCGGGCGGACGACCGCTACTGACGACGCGCGATCGTGAAACCGGAATATTCTGCTGCTGGAGCGCCTGCTGATAACTCGCGAGAAATGCGCCATAGAGCCGGCGATAGGTTTCGGCCGTTCGCTCGAGTTCCCGCATCTGGACCTTGTCCTGTGATGCCAGGGTTGTCACTTCGGTGGCCTTCTTCACGCGATCGGTGATATTGGCCAATCGAGCCTCCGCGACGGTCAACTCGCTGAGATAGGTCTGGGCGACACGCTGAAGTTCCTCGAACATCAATTTGCGATAGCCGTCGATCGTCACGCGCTCACGGACGGCCTGAATATGGTTCGGACCGAAACGGCGGCTGAGATCGGCCTCGATGCGGACCGCGTCGAGATAGCGCTGGCGCAGATCATTTGACAGGTAGTTTCGGATCGTCCCCGTCACCTCGGAATCGGTTCGTCCGGAATCGACGATGCGCTTGATCTGATCATACTGCGCACGGAGATAGGATACGTCCGAGGTTGCGGCCGAAAGACTCTTGTTGAGCTCCTGCAACTGCTGATCGGAGATGAGAGAGTCTTCCTCGGTCTCCTTGTCGGTCGTGGTCAACAAATCGTGCTCGGTCCGAAAGGCCTGAACCGCCATGTCGCTATCGAGGGCCTGCTGACGCAGTTCCCCGATTTTTGCCTGTAGCCAGCTGCCTGTCTGCCGCGTCGCGTCGTAGCGCGCACTGAGAAGATCGGTCGCGTAGGCGTCGCCGATCGCGTTTACGATCCGGGCAGACATGTCGCCGTCCGTCGAGACGTACCGGACGCGCACGACGCTCGATTCACCGATCCGGGTGACGCGCAGAGCCGACAGAAGCCCCGCGCGCGCAGATTCGCGCGCGACGTCCGCATCCGCAGCGACACGGCCGTCCGAGGCTATTCCCAGAAAGATCAATATCTTCGTCCGCACGTTCAGAAGAGACTCCTGAAGCGACCGGTTGGAGTCCTGAAACAGCGGATCCTTGAGGAGGCCAAGACTGTCGATAACCCTGTCGAGCACCGCGTTGGATGTGAAGAGCTGCATCTGGGTGAGGATGTAGGGACTGTTGCGCATCGGGTCGATCTTGGCCCAATCGCGCGCAGACTCCGACCGCCGCTCACTGGCGAGGTCGCCATCTTCATCGAGAAGGACAAGAATATCCGCGCTGTAGAACGGTTTGGCCACGGAAAGATAAGCGCCGCCGACACACAGGGACACCAGCAGGATGATGAGAAAAATCCTCACCTGCCTCCTGATCACCGCAATGCACTCGTCAAAATCGATGAACTCGGCCCTGCTGCCAGGCGGTCCGATCGGAACGTCGATGCTATCCGTTTTATAGAGCTTCAAGACCACCTCTTTGCCGGCCGTCACCCTCCGGTGGGGTGCTTGCCGAGCCGTGTTATCGCGCTGCGATCAGTCGCATAATTTAGCGGGGCCAACAAGCGTCGATCAAGGGCTCCCGGCCAGGCCGACGGTGACGTTGACCGTCTCCGCCTTCGGCAGATCGATGACGACGGGCTCCCCGCCGATGGTCAGCCGACCGTCTTTCCACACCGCCCCGGACCCGCAAAGCGCCCGTGCCGGTGCGCCTTCCGAGGTCCCTAGGGAAAGACTGCCCGTCTTGCCGGCCCCTGTGGTCCAGGCGACGAGACGTTGACCGTCGTCGCCCGTGACATGCAGCACGAACATGTCGGGAAATGGGCGCTCCAGCCGGAAGGCCTTTCCACCCTTGATGAGACGCGTCGCTTCGCGCACGGCGCAGGCGGCGGCCTTCGGTTTGTAGTCATAGTCGTACAGGCCGAAATTGAACTCCATCTCGTCCGGACTACGGCCCTGATCCTTCAACTGATAGACCCACGCCCCCTTCATCCAGGGGGTGGCGGCCGACCAGAGGAGAAACTGGGAGACATTGTCGGCAGCCGTTTGCTGGCTGATCACACAGGGCTTCCGCGCCGTCGGCCAGCCGAACTCCGTCACGTAGATCGGCTTCGGCACGCCATTGCCGGACAAACGCTCCTGCAGCAGGGAAAGCCTGTCGATCATTTCCGTCGCGGTGCGCTTGGTCTCATCTGGGTCGCAGTGATTGTAGAGGTGAACGGACAAGGCACTCGCATCGCGGATCGCACCGCCATCGATGATCGCCTTCGTCCATTGCCAGTCCTGATCGGCCCCCACGGCTCCGGACAGAACGGTCGAACGGGGGGCAACCTTGCGAACGGCGGGCACCGCAACCTTCGCCAGGGCAGCATAATAGGCAGCGGCGCGTTTGTCGGACGGCACGCCCGCGCCGATCAGCCAGGGCGGATTGAAGCCTTGCTGAACATTCCACTCGTTCCAGATCTCGTAGATCGGGTCGAAACCCTGCGTCGCTGCCGCCGCCCGCGCGGCGAAATCGGCAAAGGCCTGCCGCCCGTTCTTGGTCAAGGGCGGATTGCCCTCCTTCACCTGCTCGTTTCCATGACCGAGAATGAGAAGCGGGCGAAGACCGGCAACCGCCATGAAATCGAACAGCTGGCGCGGCTGATAGGCGCCGGCCACGCTCCCCGGCTGGTCGAAGATCGGCCACACCAGATCGTCACGGTAGGAATCGACGCCGAGTTCCTTCAGGCGCGCGGCAGAGGCCTCGGCAACATAGTTCATGTCGCCGCCGATGCCGAAATGAACACCGACGCCGATGATGAGCGGCTCGGGCCGCGAGACCAAAGTCCGGGCATCGAAGGCGATCGTCTTCTCAGGGCCTTGAGACAAAGCTGCCGAGGGGGAGATCGCAACGGCTGAAAGAGCCAACAAAGCCGCAAACAGGTGTCTCACATCGCATCTCCACAGCCCGGCCCGACGCCGATGGCAATCTGTCGCCTATGCGTAATGCGTCCGATACCATTCGGCAAACTTTTCAACACCGACGTCCAGACCGATGTCCGGACGGAAGTTCGTCAGGGCGACCAGCAGATCCGGCGACGCGTAGGTTCTGGGGACATCGCCCGGCTGCATGGGCAGCATGTTGCGCACCGCCGCCTTGCCCATCGCCGCCTCGATCGTCTCGACGAAGCGGAGAAGCTCGACCGGCTGACCTCCACCGATGTTCACGACACGGAAAGGCGCATGCTTCGACAGGGTGTCGTTGACACCCTCCGTCGTCACCCGATTGGACTCATTCGGCGGGATATCGGCCAGACGGACGATGCCCTCGACCAGATCGTCGATATAGGTGAAATCCCGGCTCATCCGGCCTTCGCCGTAGATGTCGATCGGGCGGTCGTTGCGGATCGCCTCGACAAACTTGAACAGCGCCATATCCGGGCGACCCCATGGGCCATAAACGGTGAAGAACCGGAACGCCGTGGTCGGAACATGGAAGAGATGGGCGTAACTGTGCGCCATCAGTTCCATCGACTTCTTCGTGGCCGCGTAGATGGTCATCTGCTCGTCGGCCTTGTCGCTTTCGGCGAAAGGCACCTTCTCATTGGCCCCATAGACCGACGAGGTCGATGCCAGCAGCAGGTGCCGCGGCTTCAGGTTTCTGGCGATTTCCAGAATATTGAACGAGCCGACCACGTTGGATTCCACGTAGGAGCGCGGGTTTTCCAGACTGTAGCGAACGCCCGCCTGGGCGGCGAGGTGAATGATGACATCCGGCTCGGCCAGATCGGCCGCGTGATCGATGGCCACCTTGTCTTCCAGCATGCCGATGACCGGCTTGAAACCGTTCGACCGCTCCAGAATGGCATGCCGCTTCTTTTTCAGCTCGATGTCGTAATAGGCCGTCAGCCCGTCGAAACCGACGACGAAGTGGCCTGCGTCCAGAAGCCGTCTTGCGAGATGAAAGCCGATGAAGCCGGCCGTTCCAGTGATGAGAAAGCGCATGTGACTTCTTTATACAATTTAAAGCTGATCTCAAACCCTGCCATTACCAAGAATATCTTTTCAGTCTTTCATACTTTAGAAGATATCGAAAAGCAGAGCCTCGTGTCACCATGCCCAATTTTCGCCTCTACCGCAATGCAACATCGTGGAATTACAACCGGATAGGGTGAGATGCTTTGCATTGCACCACTCTCCGGCCCTCTGTTGGCAGCGTTGAGCGGAGAGACGATAGACAATGCAGAGACTTGCTGGTGGACGTTTCGCCTTCCTGAGGAGCGTGGAAGACTTATGCTCTCCGCGCCCTTGCAACCGTTGCGCGAGCATCACCAAGCCTCCCCGCAACGGCTCCATGATACGTGGCGGCCGTTCCGTGACAGCCAGGATACAGGCCATCGATCTGCGCCTGATCCCTCTGAAAGATTGAAACCCCTCGACGCAAAAAGGAAAGCCGATCGGGTCCCGAAAAACAACCGGGATATCCTTCCCAAAATTCCGTTCTTCTCAGCACGTCAGGGTCCAGAAGAACCCGCGAAATTGAAATGGTCACGACATGCGCATCCTCGTTTTCTCGGCAATGTTTCCTCCCAATATACTGGGTGGCGCAGAGATATCCGCCTTTAATCTTGCATCCTGGCTTTTGAAACAGGGCCACGACATCGGGGTCGTCATGGCCGCAAAGACCCAGGAGGAACAGCGGTTCGGAGAGATGGTCGATGGCATGAAGATCTGGAGCCTGTACATGCCCAGGCCCTACCCGATCTTCAAGCAGGGGCACGTCGAGAAGACATATTCCAAGCCGCTCTGGCATTTGCAGGATCATTTCGATCCCCGGAACCCGTCGCTTGTTGCGCCCATCCTCGATGCTTTCAAGCCGGACTTCTGCAATGTCCACTACCTGACCGGGCTGGGGCATAATGTTCTGGAAGAGATCGGGAAACGCGACATTCCGGTCATGTATGTCATGCCGGACATGGCCTTGTCCTGTAGCAAGCTGACGATGTTCGTGGACGGGAAGACCTGCGAGAAACAGTGTCTGACGTGCAAGCTCTCGGCGCGTTCGAAGCGGAAAGGCATCCGCGCCACCCGCCGGATCGGATTCTGCGCACCGTCCCGCGCCAATCTCGAGCGAAATGCACGCTTCCAGCCGCTCGCCGATTATCCCACGGCGCACATCCTCAACGCCAACAAGTACCCTACCCCCACGATGGCGCGCAGCCCATCCGAAACCGTCCGCTTCATCTATGCCGGACGGCTGGAGTCGGCCAAGGGCGTGGATGTCCTGCTCTCCGCAGCCGAGATGCTCAAAGCGGACTTCGATTTTACCGTCAAGGTGGTCGGGAGCGGAGCGGCCGAACCGGACTTGCGCGCCCGGTTCGATCATCATGACTGGATCGATTTCACGGGTCATGTGCCGCTCCAGCAGGCGATCGACACTATCGCCGGAAGCGACATGCTGTGCATTCCGTCGATCTGGATGGAAAACTCCCCCGGCGTCGTCATTCAGGCGCTCGGCATGAGCGTGCCGGTCATCGGCAGCGATGTCGGCGGCATTCCCGAACTGGTCCGCCACGACGAGAATGGCCTTCTGGCGCAACCGGGCGACGTCGAGTCCTGGCGCGAGGCGCTGCATGCGGTTCTCTCGGACCGCGCGCGCCTGACGCGCTTTCAGACGAACGCTGCCAACCGCGCCAGCGAATTCGACCAGGATTATCTCGGCGCGAAATATCTTGCGTTTATGGACGAGATTCGCAATTTCACGCCGGCATCAAGCGCCCAAGGCAATCTCGCCGACACATCGCGCAACGCAGCATCAACGGCTCACGCAAGCTGACACGCCGAGCCGCTTGAGCCGCCACGCCGCCTGGGTCTTTGACGCGTGATGGATGCGCGCACGCTCTGACGCTTGCGGCCCCGCTGCGCGCGTTGCGCTTCCGCCCACCGAAACGACATCGCGAAATTTAGTGCGCTGCAGCGAGCCCCATCATTGCCCTGCAGCATTTTTCTGATATAAAAGCAACCGCTGCACACTATACTTCGAACGCTGCGGAGCTTTTAATGTTACTGAATATTCACGAACGGCGTTTCGGAAACCGGAAGCTCTTTGAGACGTGCGACTTTGGTCGTTCTTATCTGATTCCCTGTGAAAAACTGGCTTCCGCTGCACATGATCGGGAATTTGGGTCCGTTCAACATGAGAGCGGACTGTAATGCGGATTCTTGTCGTATCAGCAATGTTCCCGCCGCATATTCTTGGCGGCGCCGAGATCTCGGCTTCCAACCTGGCTTCATGGCTCCTGAAGCAGGGACACGAAATCGGGGTGCTCACGGCTGCTCCCTCACCGGACGAGGAAAAATCCGGCGAGATGGTCGATGGCATGAAGGTGTGGGCGCGTTTCTTTCCGCGGCCCTACCCGATCCACAAGCAGGGGAATGTCAAGCAGACCTATCTCAAGCCACTCTGGCACCTGCAAGATCATATCGACCCGCGCAACCCGCGCATTCTCGGTGAGGTTCTCGACGCGTTCAAGCCAGATTTCTGCAACGTCCACTACATGACGGGGATCGGGCACAATGCACTTGCCGAAATCGGCAAGAGGGATATCCCGATGATGTACGTCATGCACGACATGGGACTTTCGTGCGTCCGTATGACGATGTTCTCCAAGGGGAAAACCTGCGAAACCCAGTGCACCGTCTGCAAGGTCTCGGCCTGGTCGAAGCGCAAGGGCATCACGGCGGCGCGGCGCATCGGCTTTGCCTCTCCATCGCGCGCCAATCTGGAACTGAACGCACGGCACCAGCCGCTCAACGACTATCCGACGGCGGCCATTCCGAACGCCAATAAATATCCGCCCCCCACGATCGCACGTCAGCCATCCGATGTTGTCCGCTTCGTCTATGCCGGACGCCTGGAAGAAAGCAAAGGCGTCGATGTCCTTCTGACGGCAGCTGAAGCCGCAAGGAAGGACTGGAATTTCACGTTCAAGGTGGTCGGCAAGGGATCCGCCGAAGCGGACCTCAAGGCGCGCTACGGGCATCACGACTGGATCGAATTTACCGGCCACGTCCCGATGCAAGAAGCCATCGACCATATCGCCGGCAGCGATGTCCTGTGCATCCCATCCCTGTGGTTCGAGGTTCTAGGCGGTGTCGTGGTGCAGGCGCTACAGAACAGCGTGCCCGTCATCGCGAGCAAGATCGGCGGCATCCCCGAGTTCGTGGAGCATGACTACAACGGATTGCTGGTACAACCGGGTGATGTCGATGCATGGCGTCGGGCGCTGGAGACCCTTCTGTCCCAGCCTGAAAAACTGGCGCATCTCCGCTCCAATGCTGCAGCGCGCGCCAGCGAATACGATCCCGATCATCTGGGTTCGAGATTTCTGGCGTTCATGGAGAAAATTCGCGATTCCGGGCCTGTCGGAAAGCGGGCGTAATGTCTATACAGACAGCCAGGAAGATCGCGCCCCTCTGACGAAGCATGGGCGTAAGGGAAGTGTGGGAAGGTTCGTGCGTCGCCATCGTCGCACAAATGTCGCTCTGGGGGGCCATCATCTCGTCTGAAAAGACGGAAGGAGTTACAGCCCTGTTTTCAAGATTGTCGTCTCTGCTTCGATGGGCAGCGTCCATCACTGCCGCCACGATCGCTCTGAGCGCATCCGCACTGGCAGAAACACGCTCCGTGACGTTTGATCCGATCGCGTCACACGCGCCCAGGTTCGAGCCGCCCATCATCGGCGTCAACGTCTACTACGGTCCGTCTCGCGTGCTCGGCTACATCAATCCCGATACGGGATTGCGCCAGTTGCACGACCTCGGAGCCACATCCACCCGTGACTATCTCATCTGGCAGTCCTTCAAGTTTCCGCCGGCGGGCGGCGTCGTGCTTGCCGGTGCAGGGCGCATGATGCGATTCCTGCCAAAGTCCGATCTCCAGCCGCTGATCAACCTTGGGCACACCAACACGCTGACCGTGCCCGGCGGCGTACCGCCGCTCACCGACGAGGGGCTGCGTTACTTCGGAGCCTATCTCAGGAAAGCCGTCGAGATCACCGCACCGTTCAATCCAATCTATGAGATCTGGAACGAGTGGAACATGACGATCGGCTTTGGCGCGCGGGAAAAGACGCTTGACGGCGCAGGACCGCCGGACGATCCGCGGGCCGCAGTCCACTATGTCCGCGTGGCCAAGTTCGCCGTCCAGACGATCAAGGCGAAAATGCCGAACGCGCGCATTCTCGTCGGCACCGTCGGTGACGACGCGAATTGGGAGTGGGCTCAGGCGGTGGTTCGGGGCGGCGTCCTCGACAATGCCCTCGGCCTGTCCGTTCACCTCTACAACCAGTGCCGCGCGGAACCGTCGAAACGCACGGCGGCGGAAATGATCGAACGCGTCGAGGATCTTCAGGCCAAGCTGAAGACCATTCGCGGCGGCGTCGAGACGCCCATCTACATTACGGAGTACGGCTGGCCGACATCGAACGGCAATTGCGGAATGCCCTATGACCTCACGGCCTATAATTTTGCACAATTTATCCTGCAGAGTGCAACGATCCCGTGGATCAAGGGCATCTGGATACACGCGCTGAAGAACATCAGCCCGGACCCGGTCGATCGCGAAAGCAATTACGGTCTTTTCACCTATGCCGACAAGCCGAAGATGGCCGTCTGCTTCGTCCGCACGGCAACCGATCTCGTCAAGTCGGCTGACGCCATCGAGGTCAGACAACCCCTCAAGGATGTCTTCGTTGCCCGCATAACGTCTGGAACGAGCCAGAAGATCGTCCTCTGGACGTCCTACGAACAGAGAAAAGCGACCTTCACGCTGCCCTTCGGGACCCCGACCGGGACGATGATGTGCGGCGATAATAATGTTGCAACGCAAAATGTTGCTCTCGGTCCGGCGCCCATCATGTATGATGTGGATGCAGCCAAGCCGTTCTCGATCGATATCACCGACTGATTCGCTCCACACACCTGACCGTCGGCCGTCCTGAAACCGATTGTTCTGAAACGGGTATCCATGCTGAAGTTCCTGATATTGCTGATGAACAGGGCCCGCGCGGCAAGAGCCGAGACGCATCTGCGCCCGCGCATCTGGATGATCGGCCCGATGCCGCTGCCACTGAATGGCCAGTCTAACTACAATGCCACCATCACCCGATTCTTCGAATCACAGGCCCCGACGACCATTCTGCCGACGGGCGGCACCGGGGCGGAGAAGATCGTAGCGGGCTGTCTGCTGCCCTTCATCATCCTGTTCTTCCTTCGTCGGGACGATCACGTCTACACGTCTCCTCCCGGCCAGAACGGCGTCTGGCTGTTTCTTCCCACCATCGCCGCGCTGCGTCTGCGCAAACTCGACCACATCGTCCATCACCATTCCTTCCGACCGATCAATCTCGGTCCGGCGCGCGCAAGTCGTGTCCTGTGCAGGTTGGGCGGGCCGTTCCAGCGTCACGTCTTCCTGTCCGCCAGGATGCGCGACGGGTACGCGGCGCTCTACCTCACCGATCAACAGAAGAGCCGGAGCTTCGTGCTGCCGAATGCCTTCTTCTTCTACGACGAGAAGGGGCGCACGGCGGAGCGTCATGGCCCGGTTACGATCGGCCATCTGAGCGTGATCACGCGGGAGAAAGGCGTCGACTACCTTCTGCAGATGATCGAGAAACTGGCCGCGATCCGGAGCGATTTCCGTTTCTGCCTTGCCGGCCCCGTGGCCGACGCCGCGCTCAAGCAGGAGATCGTCGCGTTCTGCGAGCGGCACCCGACGATTTCGACCTATCTCGGCTCCGTGCAAGGCGACGCAAAGGCGCATTTCTACGAAGACGTCGACATTTTCATTCTTCCCACACGCCTGGTAGACGAAGCAGACCCGCTGGTGATACTGGAAGCTTACAGCTATGGAAGCGAGATTCTCGCTTCTTCAACCGGATGCATCCCCGAGCGGATGCGTCTTCCGAGCATGCTCATCACCTTTGACCTTGAACAGGACGTACGGCTTCTCGACCGCGTGATCACGGAGGTTGCCGAGCAACGGACCGTTATTTCGCAAGCTTGCGTCCTGCACGTCAAATCCATGCATGAAACATCCCGGTCGGATGCAAGGACGTTCTTTGCAGCTTTGGGACTTACCGTTCCCGACCCAAGAGAAACATCGTTGTGAGGTTCTCATGTCACACCGCCCCAGTCTGAATGTCATCATCGTCAACTACAGGACGGTCGATCTGACGCTGCGATGCATCGCATCCATCGTCGAGCAGAAGATCTGCGACCCGGAAGACATCATCGTCGTCGACAATCTCTCTCCCGATGATTCCGCAGAGCGCCTGAAGCGCGAGCTTCCGCCGTCGATCAAGCTCGTCCTCTCGCCGACGAACGAGGGTTTTGGCTCCGGTGTGAATATCGGCGCCACCAATGCCACGGCCGACTTTCTGCTCGTGCTCAATCCGGACACCTACTTCGAATTCGACAGTGTATCGCGCGTGCTCGACTACATGGCGGAGAACCAGGATGTGGGGCTGGTCGGCCTCGATCTGATCAACCCCGATGGGAGCCGGCAGTTTTCCGCACGGCGCTTCTATTCCGCGCTCGACGTGGTCGCACGCCGGGTGGCGCAACTGAAGCCTCTTCTGCAAAAGCATCTCGACCGGCACCTGATGCTGGATGCCTGGCCGCGTGAGGAGCCCTTCGATGCGGAATGGGTCATGGGAACGGGTTTCCTGATCCCCCGGGCGCTTTACAAGAAGCTCAACGGAATGGACACGCGATACTTCCTCTACATGGAAGACGTGGATCTTTGCGCGCGGGTCTGGTGCTACGGATACAAGGTCAAGTGCTTCCCTGGGGCAGAACTCGTGCACGACCACCAGCGCTCCAGCGCCAGCGGCCCGATGACGTTTGCAGGACGCGCACATCTGAAAAGCATGATGCTGTTTCGAAAGCGCTTCGTCCTTCCGCTCCTCAAACCACCCGGCGTCCCCAGGATCATCAAATCCTGCACCGGAGTCCCGGGGCTTCCCCGCGCCAACGCGCAGGCCTTGGCAGAGTCTCTGGCGAATAGCCGGCGGGAGGTCAGCTCTACTCCTATCGGACAACAAGGCAGTTAGCCAACCCAAACGTTAGCGATTGACGACAAGACGGCTTGATTATAACAGTAAAACCGAAAGAGCCGGTCCATTTTGGAGTTGAAAGAAACGTTTTTTTATGAAGATTTTGCACGTTTGTGAAACAATCATTGGAGGGACGGGATCATATCTTGCTGAACTCGTCCCTCATCAGGTCAAAAAATACGGCGTAGAGAATGTTTCTCTCTTAGTCCCTGAATCCCACTTAAAGTATATCGATCCAAAAATACTCTCGACCGGCATCACGATTACGACATTCCGACGGCCCAAGAGACTTTATGGCGCATTTTTGCTTGCGAGACGGTATCTTGAAGTATTGAAATCCGTAAAACCGGATATTGTTCATGCGCACTCGTCGATCGCGGGTGCGGTGGTGCGCGTCGCACGGGCTTTTACCAAAGCCCGGCTGATTTTCTGTGCGCATGGCTGGTCTATGGACATGACCGGTAACCCGAGAACCCGTAAGCTTGCCGAACTTGTGGAGCGCGGCCTCGCCGTGTTTCCGGATCAGATCATCGTCATTTCCAGCCATGAACTCGGCCGGGCGCTCAAACTGGGCATCCCGTTCAATCGTCTCAGTCTCGTTCCGAACGGCATCGCCACGACCGCACCCGCCGTTGAACCGGCCGTCTGGAACGACGATCGGATCAAGGTTCTGTACGCGGGACGCTTCGATTATCAAAAAGGCGTAGATGTCCTGATCAAGGCCGTGAAAGGTCTCGAGGACAAGCTGAGCGTGCGCCTCGTGGGCGATGTCGCCGTCAGCCGGAATGTCCTGCCCGAGGCACTGCCCGACTGTATCGTCAAGCTGGGCTGGCTCAGCAGAGAAGACGTGACGGCCCAGATGAAGAGCTGCGACGTTCTCGTCGTCCCCTCGCGCTGGGAAGGCTTCGGCCTCGTGGCCATCGAAGCCATGCGTTTGTCGAAGCCGGTGATCGTTTCCGCCGTCGGCGGATTGCAGGAAATCGTCGATCACGGAAAATACGGCTATATCGTCGAAGCCGAGAATATCGAGCAGTTGCACGAGACGCTTCGGACCCTCGACAAGGCAAGTTTGAAAGAGATGGGCGCGATCGGATATCAGCGGTTCGCCTCGACCTACACGGCCGATCGGATGGTCCGGCAAATCGACGCCGTCTATGCCGGCAAGTCCTTGCCCGACACGGATGTCACGTAACGACGTCCGGCGGTCGCCAAATGGAAAACAGGCCCCGATCCCATACGGTGGGATCGGGGCCTGTTCTATCGTCAGGCAACCAATGTCGAGATCACATTCAGCTGCGGCATGTTAAGCCGCACCGTGCCCGTGCCCGGCGCGCCGCAGAGCAGGTTGAGCGCCCGGAAGCTGAGATAGGCGCGCGCGCTATAGGCGGGAACCTGGATCTGCTCCGTGGCATGCTCGAACGCGTAGCCTTCCGTCGAGGGCAGCAGTCCGCTGGCCAGATCGCCCAGCAGCGCGTGCGTGGTCAGGGTCGTACTGGTGCCGTTCAGCGTACCGTTCATGTCGACGCTCGTCTGCACGGACGCGATGCCCGTCGATCCCGCTGCGACCGAGATCTTGGAAAACCCCTGCAGAACCGTGTCCGGCACCCAATAGTCGCCATTCGGGCTGGTGCCCGCCAGATCCTGAACGACCCGAACACCACCGCCGGCCGTGGTCACATTGTAGGTAATGACAACGTCGTTGCCATTGCCGTCCGCGTTCGGCTCGACACCCACCGTAAACGTCGTGGTCGTGTCGCCGCTCGCCCGGTTGAACAGCCATTCGCGCGGAACTGCCGACGTTCCCGCCGCGAGCGACCCGCCTGCCCCGAGGGTGCCGGCATTGCCGGTCGTCGCGTTGAAGAACGGGTTGTTCATCAGCTGCTGGCCGTTGACGCGCTGGTTCGAGCCATCGACAGAATTCCGGGGAAGAAGCCGCATGACCTCGCTCAGGATCCTCGCGAAGGCCTTGCCCACGAAGTAGGCGCCGGTCGTCGCCTCATGAACGATCGTCGCCTCGCCGAGCCGCATATAGCCCGTGCGGAAGACGAGGCTCGTAGGAGACGTGGCGGGATCGTGGAGAATGGCCGGAGCATCCAGGAGCCAGACGTTCTGACGCAGTTCCGCCAGGCGCCGCAGAGCCGCATTGTAAATGACGAGCTGCTTGATCTGCGCGGCCGTATAGTTCGTCGCGCCGTGGCAAAGCACGACGATGACGCGCAAGCCCAGGGCCAGCGCCGCATCGACCTTCGTTTGCGTATCGGCAAAGGCCGATGCTCCGACGGTTGCCGCCGAAACGGTCAGGCCGCTGACCGCATGGGTGTAGGGTGCCTGGGCGATCGAGTTGACGCCTTCGCTGATGTAGAGGACCCCGGCATCGGTTGCGAGCGCCGCCGGGAGACGCGCCAGCGTCTGGTCGGTGCGCTCGCCCGAAACACCGAAATTGTAGGCGCGGGCGATGCGGTTGCCGGACAGTGCATTGCCGATGAAGAAGTGGTTGTAGGTCGCACGGTTCCGGACCGTCGAGTCCAGGTGCATCTGCTGCACCGTGCTGTCGCCAAGGGCTGCGACGATATTGAAGGATCGCGGCGCAGCGATCTTGCCGATCGGCGCCCGGCCGAAAAGGCCTTGCGCGTCATGACCGAGGACATGCGTCAGGGTACGGATGTCGGAGAGTTCGATTTCACCAGCCATTATGATTTCTTTCCAATGAGAGCCATTCTGGACCCGCCAGGCAAAAGGCCCGACAGGTCCACGTCGCCACCCGACGTCACTTTCCCCTTCAGCTGGACGTATGCGGCGGCGGTGACAGCCAAGGCGGTCGAGGGCGCTGAGAGCGATATGCCGATACCTGTCCAGATCATGGGAACCTCGTTTCAGATGACGGGCCGACTATCCCACCGCAGAGGCATGCGGGGACAAAGCGGGAACGATTTTTCGACGAAGGACGATTATCCCCGGAAAAAAACAGCCGTCGCCGCGCCCGTGACAAGCGCGTTCGTCAAGGGGAAACAACGATCTAAGCTGTGGGATGGATTGTAACCCGGTTCAGACCGCGTTAAAGTTGGCCAACCCGTATTCCCCGGCATGATGCTTCATGCCTGTGCCGCCTCCAAACCATGACAGGATTCGACATGGCCGCCCGATATGTCGTGAACGTGCAGATCCTGCGGTTCTGCGCGGCCATCCTGGTGGTTTTTGCGCATGTGGGTGTGGAGATCGAGAACAAGGCCCGCGCGACGGGTCAGGCGTTCACGATGTGGCATCCGCTCGATTGGGGGCTCGGTGTCGACATCTTCTTCGTGATCAGCGGTTTCATCATGTATTACCTGATGCATGATCGTTTCGGCGTGCCCGGCACCGCCAGACTGTTCCTGATGCGTCGCCTGATCCGGATCGTGCCGCTCTACTGGATCTGCACGACCTTGATGCTGGCCTCGATCCTCGCAGCGGGCAGCATGATCAACAATAACGGGATCGATCCCGTGCATATCGTTGCGTCCTACGCCTTCCTGCCATGGCCTCGAGCCGATGGCGAGCTGTTCCCCCTGCTGTCGCTCGGCTGGACTTTGAACTTCGAAATGTTCTTCTATTTCGTTTTCGCGGTCGCGCTTCTCCTGCCGAAACGTCTGGGCCTCGGCCTGCTCGTCGCTGCCTTCGCGCTGCTCATGATCGTCGCGCTGGCCGTTCCGCCGACCGTGTGGCCTCTCCGCTTCTGGGGCAATTCGATCATCGGGGAGTTCCTGCTCGGCATTCTGGTGGCCGCCCTGTTCCTGCGGAAGACACGGATTTCGCGGCCCGTCTCAGCCCTTCTCGTCGGCGCGGGCCTCGTGCTTGCCGTCCTGTTCTTCCAGACGGGAAGCTACGAATACCTGCCACGATTGATCACCGGCGGCATTCCCGCGGTGCTGATCACGGCGGCCGTGGTGCTCGGCAATCCCGCGCCTGACGGTCGCGTCTCGCGCTTTCTGGCACTCGGCGGCGATGCGTCCTATGCGCTCTATCTCACGCATCCGTTCACGATCAAGATCTTTGCCGCCATCGGCGTCAAGGCCGGCCTGCCGCTGCATGCGCTTTACTGGTTGGGCATGTTGGCGACCATTGCCGGGTCGCTGGCCGTGCATCTCTGGGTCGAAAAGCCCATCGGGGCCGCGCTGAGCCGCCGTCTGAACGCCGGTCGGGCACGCGCTCCCGTATGACTCTGCGCTCCGGCGCGGGCGTCCGGCATGCCACTTCGCAACGAATGCGCGTCTTCTGACGGCACTCGCGCTTTCGCTCGGCATTCTCATTGACGCTTATGTAGTTTGTTCTAAAACAGTGGCTCACGTTAAAACGAGGCGCCACGATGAGAGAAAAGCCGGTCAGGTTCGATGCGCTGGATTCCTGGCGTGGCATTGCCGCGTTGCTGGTTGCACTGTTTCATTTCCAGGCCGCAGGCTACTTCTACGCCGTCCCCTTCGTGCGGAACGGCAATCTCGCGGTTCCCTTTTTCTTCGTTCTCAGCGGCTTCGTCATCACGCATGCCTATCGCGCCAGCCTTGATGGCCCGCAGGAGGGCCTGCGGTTCATGATCCGCCGGTTCGGCCGGCTCTATCCGCTGCACATCGTGACGCTGGGCATCCTCATCCTCTTGGAAACGGCGAAACTCTACCTGTCGTCGCATGGTTATCACGGATCCGAAGCGCCCTTTGCCGGGACGAATGATGTCCCGTCGCTGGTCGCGAACATGTTTCTTCTGCAAGCCATCATTCCGTTTCCAGAACTGACCTGGAATGCTCCGAGTTGGTCGATCAGCACCGAGTTCTATACCTATCTGATCTTCGTCGCGGTCGTTCTCGGGTTTGGAACCTACCGCCAGTGGGGGGCCGTGATCATGTTCGCCGCGTCGGGCCTGCTGCTTTTCTGGCTCGATGACATCCAGACGACGCTGAATCTCGCATCGGGCCTCGGCCTGGTGCAGTGCGTTTTCGGCTTCTTCACCGGCAACCTGACCTACGACCTCTATCTTCGACTGCGGGACAAGCCCTACCTCACGGGAACGGCACCGGAGCTCGTGGCAACGACGATCATGGTGCTGCTGTTCTGGTTCAAGCCCCGCTACGTCGCCGCCGACATCATTGCGTTCGGCGTGGCCATCCTGCTTTTTTCCTTCGAGCGGGGTCAGATTTCCCGGCTGCTGCGCGTGCGGCCGCTCCTGTTACTCGGTACGCTGTCCTACTCGATCTATCTGGTTCACTTCATCGTCTTCACGATCCTGTTCGCGGCGGTTCGCATCGCGCAGGGGCGGCTCGGCGTGGATCTCATCCGGTTCGACGGCCTTCATGACCGTCTGGATTTCGGCCCGGCCGGACTGATGGATCTTGTCGCCCTCGCCTATATCGGCGTGGTCCTCATGTTCGCGACGATCACCTACCGCTTCGTGGAAGAGCCCGGCCGGCGATTCTTCAATCGGGTCTCCTCCGGTCTCACCACAGGAAGGGGCGCGTCCCCCTCGATCATCTGAGAGGCAAGACCGCTGCCGTGCCGGGCGAGTTCGATCGGCCCCGCAGGAGAGAGCTGTAGATCGACTGATAGTCGTCGACGACGTCGGAGAAAGCGCGTCGGGCATGACGTTTCTCAGCCAGGGCCTCATGCGCCGCCACGACAAGCTGTGGCTCCGCGACGAGGCGGGATATGGCGGCGGACATGCCCTGCGGCGTCGCCTCCGCAATCCAGCCGGTCACCCCGTCTTCGATGATCTCGGGTATTCCGCCGAACGGCGTGCCGATGACGGGTCTGCCCGCCGCGAGAGCATCGACCAGGGCCAGCGACCCCGGCTCGTGCCAGATCGACGGCATGACGACCACCTGAACCTGCCGGTAGAAATCGGATGGCGATACGAAGCCCACGAAATCGACATCGGCTTCCGGCGCCAGAGCTTTCAGCGTTTCCTTCTCCGCGTCGGACACGCGGCCAGCCAGGAGCAGGCGCACGCTGCCCGGACGCAGACGGGCAACGGCCTCCAGCAAAAGCCGGACACCCTTCTCCTCCGAGAAACGGCCGAGATAACCGATCGTCAGCGGCCCCGGGCCGCGCGTCAGCTCGGAGAAGACGATGGCAGGGTTGGGCACGTTGCGGACGACATAGGTCGGCTTCGACCCGTCGAAGACGCCATTCTCGCGGTGAATATCGAGGGTGCGCTGGCTGACGCTGGCAACCGCATCGACGAGAGCCGTCCGGCGACGCCGGTTGTCCGACAGCACCCGGCAGGATCCGCAGGTCGTCTGACAGGACGCGCCGGACTTGAAACGGGAGCATTTGGGACAGATGAGATAGTAATCGTGCATCGTGTGCAGGATCGGCAGTTTCAGCCGCTTGGCCATCCGCCAGACATCCGTGCTCAAGCCGTTCAATGTGTGCGAATGCAGCAGGTCTGGTGCAAAAGCGTCCAGAATGCGCTGGATCTCGCCGCTGGCATGGATCCTGTCATCGATCGCGTGCCAGGCAAGTCGGACGAGCGGATTCTTCCGCTCTTCGAAGGGTGGAAAGAGATTGCGCACCGGGATGAACTCCACGGTGACGCCGTTGACGTTTTCCGTCGAGCGCCTGCCCTTCAGCGATGCGCGCAACACGGTCACGGTGTCGCCACGCTGGACCAGCTCTTCCGCAAACTGGCGCACGAAGACTTCCGCACCGCCAAAGATCAGGGGATCGTCGGGTGTGGGATAAAGGGCATTGCAAATGGCGATCCGCACGATGTTCGATCAACCTTTTCATTGGCGCGAGGGCTTTTCCACACCTAGCTGGAAAACATTGTTTATCCAAGAGCGCCACGCAGAGAGAGAAACGGGATCGATCGCGATTTGCCCCGCGAGGCAAGCCCGCGGACCGGACAGAAGGTGTCCTTTTCGCCACGCCGGCCATTCAACGATTGCCATGTCCAGCCCACATTGCGAGACTTGTTTGTGCGCCGCACAATTCCATGCCAACACAGGCGGACACTGTTTGCCTGCTTGCGGGCCTGCACCCGGTAGCCATAATGAATGATCGCGTGATGCCGTCTGGGACCCCACCCCACCAGATCCCGATTTATGTAAACGGTCGCTTCCTCGGACGTCCGCTTACGGGCGTCGAGCGTTTCGCGGGCGGGATCCTGCACGCGATCGACGACCTGCTGGACGACGAGCAGGCAAAGGCCTGGACGATCCTCGTGCCGAAAGGCGTATCGCTCGATCAGGGTTTTCGGAAGATCGCGGTCAAAACCGCCGGGCGGTTGACGGGCCATGCCTGGGAACAGATCGACCTCCTCGCTGCCAGCCGCGACGGCATTCTCGTCAACCCCTGCAATTCGGCACCGGTTCTGCACGGACGGCAGTTGACCGTCATCCATGACGCGCTGGTCTACCGCTTCCCCCAGGGTTTTTCCCGCTCATACCGCCTTCTCCACCAGACGCTGGGCCGCCTGCTCGCGCGCCGCTCGCGTCTCGCGACAGTCTCGAACTTCTCCCGAAAAGAACTGTCCGACGTTCTGAAGGTGCCGGTCGAGACGATTTCGGTCATCTCGAATGCGGTGGATCACATGGGCGACGTGACGGCGGACGAGACCGTCCTCGATCGGCTGGGACTGAGGGATCGCAGGTATTTTCTCTTCATCGGCTCCCCTGCCCCGAACAAGAACCTGGCACGGGCGATCCAGGCTTTCGGCGCGCTTGACCGCAGCGACGTCTCCTTCGTTCTGGTCGGCAAGGCGGCAAAGGCGTTTTCCAAAGGCGAAGCGACCGTACGCCCGGCCCATCTCCTCGAAACCGGGAGATTGTCGGACGCCGAGATCCTCTCGCTCTACGCGCATGCGCAGGCTCTCGTGTTTCCGAGCCTCTATGAGGGCTTCGGCATTCCGCCGCTCGAGGCGATGCGCGAGAACTGTCCTGTCCTCGCCTCCGATATTCCCGTTCTGCGGGAGGTCTGTGGCGATGCCGCTGCCTATTTCGATCCGCTGGACATCGGCTCGATGTCCCGCGCGATGCTCGCCGTCCTGGACGGCCAGGCCGACCTAGAGGCTTTGCGACAAGCGGGACGATTGCGATCGGCAGAGTTTTCGTGGAAGAACAGCGCGACCGAGCTGCTGCGTGTGGTGACGACCATCGCGTCGTCGTCCAGATGAAAGATCACTGCTGATGCGCCACTTTCGTAAATTGTCGAGCTTGGTCAACCTGACATTTCGGGGCTCGACGCTGGTCTTTCGGTTCCTGCTGTCCTTTTACATCATCAAGTATCTCGGCTTCGAGGCAACCGGCATTTACGGTCTGGCGCTCGGAGCGATCGGCATTCTGCCGGCGATGCTCGGATGGGGGCTGAACTATCGGACATCTCGCGAAGTCATCGGCCGGGATGCAGCCTTTGCTGCCGCCATCGTCAAAAACCGGTTGTTCGTCACGACGGTCACGCTGGTCCTCGCCACCATCATCGGGGTGATCGTGGCCTTTGCGATGGGGTACCAGATCACGTTCCTCTACGGACTGATCATCGCCCTTATCTGGCTCGAGACCTACGGGCTCGACATTCATATGCCGCTGATCGGACAGAGCATGGCGACGGAAGCCAATCTGCTGGTTTTCGTCCGCTCGGCCCTCTGGGTGCCGGTCGTTGTCGGTCTCGGCGTCGCATTTCCCGTCTTCCGGACGCTGGAGGCTGTCTTCATCGGCTGGATCGCCAGCTACGTGCTTGCGGCGGCACTGCTCGCCTATCTGCTGCGCAGCTGGCCGCTTCGCCAGACGGCGGCAACACCCGTCGATTTCGGCTGGATCAAGGAGCGGCTGCGCCACTCCTGGCACATTTACATCAGCGATCTCAGCATCGTCGGTTTGATCTATGCCGACCGCTACATCGTGAACTATATGCTGAACCTCACGCTCACCGGCATCTATACGTTCTTCTGGTCGCTGACCAATGCGCTGCAGACGCTGATGCAGACCGCCGTGGTCCAACTCGCCCTGCCGATCCTGTTCCAGGCCCGGCAGAAGGGCTCGATTGCGGAGTGGAAGCAGGTTTTCCGCAAGCAGATCGTCAAGACCGCCATTATCGCGACCGTGCTTGCCGCCGGCGTTCTCGGCGGAAGCGAATTGCTGATCCGCTTCCTGTCGATGACGGAAATCAGCGAACATCGTGGACTGTTCATCCTGCTGCTGCTCGCAGCCATTGTGCGCTCGTGCTCCGACCTGCTCAATGTCGGCCTGACCAGCCTGAACAAGGACAGCCACTACGCAACGATCAACATGTTTGGCGTCTGCCTGTCGGTCACGATGACGGCCGCCATGATTGCCTGGCTGGGCTTCAATGGAACCGGCGTCGCCGCGCTGATCACGGCCTTGGTCGTGACGGGGATCCGAGGCGCTTATCTCCTGATCTTTTCCCGTCAGCCCGACACCGCGACCTGAGGGCCGCGCACGGCACTACGTGCCCGCCCACGCGCAGAGGACGGGACCGACCGATGGGAGAGGCGAACTTGAAAAGTCGCGACAGGACGCCCCGGGCTCTTACGGAGAGTTGGGCGTCGCGGAGCGTTGGGCGTCGCGTCGATGGGGGGCATCTCCACCCGAAGCGGAATCGCTTCGGCGTCGGACACTGCGGTAAAACGCTCTAAACCGGCAGGGCGACCGCATTTTCCGGTTGGCCCACCCGCAGGACCTTTGCCGACGTACCGACCACCACGCCGTCCGCCGGCACGCTTTTCAACACGACGGATCCCGCGCCGACAATCGCGCGGTCGCCGAGCGTGAGAGGGCCGATGACGAGGGAATTGGGGTAGAGGACACATCCGGCGCCAATGACGGGATACTGCGGAGACGCCGTCTTCCCGATCGTCACCGACTGGTAGATCGTGGTTCCCGGACCGATCCTGGCACCCGAACCGATGACGATACCCGTGGGATGCGGGAGGAAGAGCCCTGGAGCGATATCACTGTCGAGATTGATATGACACGCCGAACGGCCAACGTTCCAACGCCAGACGAGAAGCCCCAGCCGACGCCGGACCACGCCGCCCTGCCGCAATTTGCATGCGACACGATGCAGGAATATGGCCGAGAATCCGGGATTGAAAATGAAGGTCGGGAGGAGCTTGAGCATGTTCGCATGACCGGCGTTTGCCCGCATATCAGCTTTGACGACATCCCAAAATTTCATCACGTCTCCTTCTCTCGAACTCTCATTTCGACGGGCGAATTCAGATCCGGATGACATGTATGTAAGGCAGAACGGAGGCTGGGCGAATTCAACCAGGCTGCGCGGCGATCGTCTGCAGGCCCGGATTGCCCTCCGGTGCTCGCTTCAGAGAGCGGGTCGACGAGCGACGGATGGAGACCCGCCCGAAGACCTCGCTGATGGCGTAGCCGTAGAGCAGCGTCGCATAGGACGGGCCGTACCCCTGAACGGTAACGGAGTAGATGTTCCAAAGCATGAGGATCGACAGCTTGATCGGATCCCGCATAAACGGAACCCTGGAAAACAGGAACGCGACGAACAGGAGGAATGGGTACCCCATCATCAGGAATGTCGTCATGTAGAAGTTATCGAGTGGCAGGTTGTACTTTGCCATGTCGGTGTAGGACATGGGGTAGCTGTAGCAGCCGATTCCGCATCCCGTGAACATGCCGACAGGAAACAGTTCGGAAATCCAGATGAACGGTCCGTTCCACGTGTTGTTGATACGGTCCGCCATACTTTCCAGTTTCGGGTCGATGGCGCCGAGATCGACTCCCCCGAGCGCGATCATGAGGATTGGAGGGACGATCAGGCATATGAACGACAACAGCGTAAACGTCTTAACAAGCGGAACGCGCGAGGCGTATGGCACGAAGTTCATAGCTGTGTAGAGGATAGCGTAGATCCCAGCGATCCCGATCGCCGTCTTACTATTCGTCAGATACAAGGCGATGATCACGATCGGCCAGCATAAGACGTTGAAAATGATCCCACGATAGGGAGATATTAGAAGATACGTGAAGAGCGTCATAAAGGCGGCCATCGTGCTATCGCCCGCAAACCCGCCATAGCGGGGAACGCCATCCACCCACCACATCTTGGTTGCTTCTCGCTCAACGCCGAAATTGACGAGAACCTGACCGTACCAGGGATACTCAACATAGGGATTCAGTATGACCCCAATGGCAGAAGCAAAAAATACGAAAAGGAACAGATACTGCGCCCACTTAATGTCCGTTATGCGCCTTTCGTAGAAACAAAACCCAACAAACATTGGGATAAACATTTTGATAGATGAAAATAGCGTAAAAGCACTGTCATTCATAAAAATGACGCTGGTAAACAAAGCCAGACAAAATGCCGCTACGAAAAATATACCAACCGGATTTCTCTCTTTAAATATTTGAAAGTACGAAAATATCAGAACCGACCCGAATGCCAGCACGTCCGGCAAAAACCACACAAAACTGATGCCGAGCATCTGAAAGTAATAGCGCACCGAGCCCGTAAAGCCGTCCCGCAAGCAGAATAGCACGAATGTAAAGACGGAATATTTGAAAATGAAGTTCTTAAGTCGATCTGAGCTATTTGTGCTCATCGGGCTGGCAGAGTGTTCCAAATTGTTTCCCACGGCGGCCTGACCCGCTTCATGAAGCGCTTGCATATGGTTCTCACCTGCTCCTCAAGATGCCGTATGCCCTGCAGGGACCGACGTGTTTACGGCGACATAATGGCTTGAGCGTGACAGCCATTGCTTTTCGATCAGGTGCCACGACACAAGCGCAGCGAGAACCGCCAGGACATATGCGCCGGCAGTTGCCAGATACGGGTTCGCAGCGAAAGCCCCGAAGAGGATGAGCGTTTGCACGATAGGGAAATGCGTAATGTAGACACCGTATGAGAGATCGCCGAATCTCGCGGCGTTCCCGAAGTACGGGCCGAAAGCGACCGAGAACACGACCAGAGCCAAACCGATCGGCGCAACCGGCTCAAATCCAAGGCCCCAGCCCAGACCGAGAAGCACAATGCCCACAGCAAAAGCCACAAGTTTTTGCTTCATCAACACGTCAAAATAATAATACAGAGCGGCGCCGGAAACGAAATACATCATCTGACCCGGCAACGATTTTGCGAGAAGATCGAAGATGTTCCGACCCGTCGTGACACTTAAATAATCGAACGTATATTTATAGGCAAAGGACAGGATGTAGATGGCAATCAACATCTTTAAAGCGCCGAATTTGCGGATAAAATAGCAGATAACCGGAACGGCGAGATAGAAAGACACCTCGATCTTGATGGTCCAGAGAGAGCCATTTACGGCGTTCAATAGATTTCCGTCAAACACGCCCGGCAAATTTGGCCGCAAGAAATTCAAAAAGATCAGATTTGCGAAAAGATACTTTAAAAGATCCAGCCCGAAATACTCGCGAAGGCTCAGCGTCGTCAGCCAAACGCCCAGAACGGAACAGAGGACAATAATCGCAAAATACGCGGGGTAAATGCGTCTTATGCGCTTGTTCAAATACGATTTTAACGTCTTGGACCGCTCGTAGCTCATGGTCACGAGAAACCCGCTCAGGATGAAGAACCCTTGAACCGCTACGCTGGAATAGGCCAGAGTTCGCAGGGGTATAAGCGCGGCGTTTAGGGTGAGATCATAGCAGTGAGCGAAAACGACAATGCTCGCGAAGAACAGTCGCAAGCTGTCCATGTTGTTCACAGGCGGTATAGCGTGCGACACTCGAGACCTATGCGCGCTGACGGGAACCGTCGTCTCAGCAATCTTCTGTACTGGAATTGTTGCCACGAGAATTCCCATCAAAAAAAGTTCGTTGATATTTAGAATAATCTAAATTACGAACACCTAGCATAAGCGTCTCTTTTTCATCAAGCTTCAAAATGATTGTCCGACGATCACAAAGCTGAAGCAGGGCAAGGAGACGAGGCGCTTACGATAAGGGCATTGTGCAGTGCACACAAGACGTAAATCTCTTTAGCCCCGTGATGCCAAACCCTGCTGCCACTGCAGCAGACACCTGGTCGTTACAAACGGCTGGCTGACCTTCGAACCTTGAGAAGTCGAATCGACTTCCTGAACCTTTCCTTTTGGCGGTTGGACGCCCCCCGCCTGACGACGATGGAGACAGTTCCACCATGGTATCCACCCCGGTCATCACCACAACAACCGTCAGCGCCAACGCCTTTGTCGGTTCCCTTGGCATCAATACCAGCGGCGGCTATTATATGGACGCCTACAAGAACTCCAGCCAGACGATATCGAGCCTCAAATACCTTGGCATCGATACGGTGCGGGATTCTCTGGCCGCCTATGGCGAAGCCAAGCCGGTGCTCGATGCCATGGCGGCGGCCGGCATCAAGTTCGACTTCATGACGCGAAAAGGCCTCGTGGCCGAAGGCGCAAGCGGGCTTGCTGCTTATATTGATGTCCTCAAGGCCTTTCAGGCAGCGCATCCCGGCAGCATCATTTCGGTCGAGGGACTGAATGAAGCCAATATCCCCGATGACTACACGGCTGCCTTTACGATGGAAGCGGCGGCCGCTTTCCAGAGGGTGCTCTACACGGCAGTCAAGGGCGCAACAGGCCTCAGCGACGTCGCCGTTCTCAACCTCAGCATCAGCCATGACAGCCTGGAAGCCTACACTGCGCTGGGCGATCTCGGGCAATATTCCGACTATGCCAACGCCCATGCCTATCCCCACACGGGCTCGGTCATCGACAGGAGCATGCAGACTTCGATGGATCTCGCAGGCGCGGCTTCCAGGGGTGATCCGATCATCATCACCGAAACGGGTTACACCACCTACAAACCGGCCGGAGGCATCGGCGCAAGCGAAACGGCACAGGCCAAGCTGATCCTCAACAACCTGCTCAATGCCTACGAGAACGGGTCGCAGCAGACCTACATCTTCATGCTGTTCGACCTGCCGTCGGCTGCCTTCCGCGGCCCGAAGGAAGTCGAGTTCGGCGTCTTCAATGCCGATGGCAGCCCGAAGCTCGCCGCCAACGCGATCCATAATTTCACCACCATTCTTCAGTCCGGCGACGACGGTTCGGCAGCGGCCGGAACCACCATCACCTACAGCCTGAGCAACGCGCCGTCCGAAACCCATGCGATGGCGATGCAGAAGTCCGGCGGCGTCTACGATATCGTGGTCTGGACGGACAAGATTGTCTGGAACGAGGCCACGGGCAAGGACGTCGTCACGGCTGCGACCGAGGTGACCGTCGATCTGGGCAAGGTCGAGGCGCTGGTCTATGTCTATGATCCGCTGACAGGCCTCGAGCCGATCGCCGTCTACCGCAATGTCCAGTCGATCAAGATCCCGCTCAGCGACCACGCGCTGATCATCGAGGTCGGCGCCAGCGGTCCGGTGACGGAGCCGGTGACGACCGTTGCGCCCAACCTGACGATGACGGCGGCCGAGCTGGTCGCCAGGATCGATACACTTGCCGGCGCCACCGGCCTCCAGTCGATCACGCTGTCGGACAGCGCCGTTCTCAAGGTCTCTTCCATCGAGACGATGAAGTACATGATCGCGACCTACGGCGCTTTTCTGTCGAAAGTGCAGGGCGACGTCACCTTCTCGGTCAGCTTCGAACAGCAGACCTGGCGAAAGGTCCAGACCTTCGACGAGGCGGGCAATCTTCTGACCCGGACCGAATACGGCCTGTCGAGCGGCACGGTGGTCAGCGAAAACAAGATCTTCGCCGATGGCGGCTTCGAATACACGGCCTTCGGCATCAAAGGCAAAAGCTACGTCACCGAAACGCAGGTCGTGAACGCCGGGGGCAAACTGATCGACCTCATCCGCAAGCATGCCGACGGAACGCTCGACTTCCGCCAGACCGTCAACGCCGACGGCAGCAAGGTGTATCTCTCCTACGATGCCAAGGGCGCGCTGGTGAGCGACGTGACGGTCGGGGTCAATGGATCGCGCTTGGCTCTGACCTACGACCCGGCGACGTCGAAACTCACGCAGAGCAAAATCGAGTACAGCGACGGAACGTTCGACGTCAAAAATTTCGTCAATGGTGTCCTCACCAACGAGACGATCAAGCATGCGGACGGAACCATCGACTACACGAGCTTCAACAAGACCGGATTGTCCTATACGACCGAACACCAGACCATCGGCGCAGCCGGCAACATCCTGCTGATCGAGCGTCTGCATGCGGACGGAACCTATGATTACAAGGAAGTCCGCCATCTCGATGGCTCAAAGGAAATCTCGTCCTACGATGCCGCGGGCAAGATCTCGACCCATGTCACGCTGGCGAGTGACGGCTCCCGCACGGTCGAGACGTTTCTGAAGGATGGCACCGGCAACGTCCGCACCGACGCCTATGACAGCGCCGTCAAGCTGTTGCTGGCGGATATCCGCCATCAGGACGGCTCGCACGCGATTACGGTCGCTGCAAACGAGCAGACCTTCCATGGCGGCACCGGCAACGACACGATTCAGTTCGGCAACACCATCAAGGGCATCTTCGACTTTGACGGCGGCAACGACACGCTCTCGAGCTTTAACGTCACGCCGGGCACGCAGGACCGGATCCTTCTCGACGCCAACTGGGCGACGGCGATGAGCGACCTGCACCTGAACCAGAGCGGAAACGACACCGTCATCTCCTTCGATAACGGCCACAGCATTACACTCCTCGGCATTTCCGTCGGCAGCGTGGGAGCCGGAAACTTCCTGTTCGTCTGAGGAACAGACATCTGAAAGCGCCGGGCGATGGCCGGATACCGGTCGCAAAATGGTCATCGGTACGGGCTTCGGAGGAGCCCGTACCGATATCGCCGCCGCGATCGAAGGCGATCTTTCGCGACATGGCCAAGGGGTTTCCCGATGGACCGATGGCGAATCGTCCGATCGATAAAAGTTGAACTATCCGCCTAAACCTTTCTTTCTGGCGCTCGGGTACCGTCTCCTCAAACGACGATGGAGACAGTCCCAACATGGCATCCACCCCGATCATCACCACGAAAACCGTCAGCGCCAACGCCTTTGTCGGCTCCATTGGCATCAATACCAGCGGCGGCTACTATATGGATGCCTACAAGAACTCCAGCCAGACCATATCGAGCCTCAAATATCTCGGCATCGATACGGTGCGGGATTCTCTGTCCGCCTATGGCCAGGCCAAGCCGGTTCTCGACGCCATGGCGGCGGCCGGCATCAAGTTCGACTTCATGACGCCGGGCGAGCTCGTCGCCCGCGGTTCGGCCGGGCTTGCAGCCTATGTCGATGTCCTCAAGGCGTTTCAGGCAGCGCACCCGGGCAGCATCATTTCCGTCGAGGGACTGAACGAAGCCAATATCGCTGGCGCGCATATCGGCGCCTTCACCATGGAAGCGGCAGCCGCCTTCCAGAAAGCGCTCTACACGGCGGTCAAGGGCGCATCCGGCCTCAGCGACGTCTCCGTTCTCAACCTGAGCATCAGCCATGACAGCCTGGAAGCCTACAAGGCGCTGGGCGATCTCGGCAAATATTCCGACTACGCCAATGCCCATGCCTATCCGCACACGGGCTCGGTCATCGACGATAGCATGCAGAATTCGATGGATCTGGCGGGCGGAGCCTCCAAGGGCGATCCGATCGTCGTCACCGAAACGGGTTACACCACCTACACAGGGGCCGGCGGCATCGGCGCGAGCGAAACGGCGCAGGCCAAGCTGATCCTCAACAACCTGCTCAACGCCTACGAGAACGGGTCGCAGCAGACCTATATCTACATGCTGTTCGATGTGCCGTCGGCTGCCTTCCGGGGCCTGAAGGAAGTCGAGTTCGGCGTCTTCAATGCCGATGGCAGCCCGAAGCTCGCCGCCAACGCGATCCACAATTTTACCACCATTCTTCAGTCCGGCGACGACGGTTCGGCAGCGGCCGGGACCACCATCAACTACAGCCTGAGCAACGCGCCGTCCGAAACCCATGCGATGGCAATGCAGAAGTCCGGCGGCGTCTACGATATCGTGGTCTGGACGGACAAGATCGTCTGGAACGAAACCACGGGCAAGGACGTCGTCACGCCAACGACCGACGTCACGGTCAATCTCGGCAAGGTCGAGGCGCTGGTCTACGTCTATGATCCGCTGAAGGGCATCGAGCCGATCGCCGTCTACCGCAATGTCCAGTCGATCAAGATCCCGCTCAGCGACCACGCGCTGATCATCGAGGTCGGCGCCAAGGGTCCGGTGACGGAGCCGGTGACGACCGTTGCGCCCAACCTGACGATGACGGCGGCCGAGCTGGTTGCCAGTATCGATACGCTTGCCGTTTCCAACGGGCTCCAGTCGATCACGCTGTCGGACAGCGCCGTTCTCAAGGTGTCGTCGCTCGAGACGATGAAGCATATGGTCGCCACCTACGGCGCCGTCCTGTCGAAGGTGAAAGGCGACTTCACCTTCTCGGTCAGCTTCGAACAGCAGACCTGGAGAAAGGTCCAGACCTTCGACGAGGCGGGCAAGCTTCTGACCCGGACCGACTATGGCCTGTCGGGCGGCAAGGTGGTCAGCGAATGCAAGGTGTCCGCCGACGGCGGCTTTGAGTACACCGCTTTCGGCGTGAAAGGGAAAAGCTTCACCGTCGAGACGCAGGTGGTCAACGCAAAGGGCCAGATCGTCGATCTCATCCGGAAGCATGCCGACAACACGATGGACTCCCGCGAAACGCTGAACGCCGACGGCACGAAGAAGTACCTCTACTTCGACGCAAAGGGCGTACTGCGCGACGATGTCACGACGGGGACCGATGGGTCCAAGGTCTCCCTGAGTTACGATACGGCCACGGGGAAACTTGCCCGAAACATCGTGCTCGACAAGGACGGCAGCCTGACCACGACCACCTACAAGGCCGGCATCAAATCCAAGGTCGAGTCCGTGACGAAAGCCGGGGTCAAGGAAGTCGTCACCTTCGACACGGCCACCGGCAAAATGCTGACGGACTCGATCAAGAACGTCGATGGAAGCTCGGTGATCAAGGTTTACGTCAACGGTGCCCTCTCCGCCCAGTATGATCTGAACCGCGACGGCAGCCAGAAGAACTGGCTCTACGACATCAAGGGCCGGAACTGGACGAGCGAAATCCAGGTGACCGACACGAAGGGTAAAGTGATCGATCTCATCCGCAAGCATGCCGACGGAACGCTCGACTCCCGCGAAACGCTGAACGCTGACGGCACCAAGAAGTATCTGTACTATGATGCCAAGGGTGTTCTCCGCGACGACGTCACCGTCGGCGCCAATGGTTCGAACGTCACGCTCAGCTACGATACCGCGACAGGCAAGATCGCCCGCAACATCACGTTGGACAAGGATGGCAACCTCGTCACGACCAAGTATATTGCCGGCATCAAGTCCACTGTCGAGACCACGCTCAAATCCGGCTTCCGGGAAACGGTCACCTTCGACACGGCCACCGGCAAGACGGTGACGGACGCGATCAAGAACGTCGATGGAAGCTCCGTGCTCAAGGTCTTCGTCAATGGCATCCAGTCGGCCATGTACGAACGGGGTCCCGACGGAAGCCAGACCAACACGCTTTCCAACATCGCCGGCAAGTCCTGGACGACGGAAATTCAGGTCGTCAATCCGAAGGGCCAGATCGTCGATCTCATCCGCAAGCATGCGGACGGGACGTTCGACTCCCGCGAAACGCTCGGCGCGGACGGTACCAAGAAATATCTGTACTACGACGCCAAAGGCGTGCTGCGCGACGACGTGACGGTTGCAACCGACGGTTCGCGGGTTACCCTGAACTACGATACGGCGACGAAGATGATCGCCTACAACTTCACGCTCGACAAGGACGGCAACCTGACCACGACAGGCTACAAGGCCGGTATCAAGGCCACGGTCGATACCGTCCTGAAGTCGGGATGGAAGGAAACCGTCACGTTCGACACCAAGACCGGAAAGATGCTCACGGACTCGGTCCGGAATGTCGATGGCAGCTCTGTCGTCAAGGTCTATGTCAACGGCGCTCTGTCCGCCCAGTACGAGGTGAACCGCGACGGAAGTCAGACCAACACGCTGTCCAACATCACAGGCAAGTCCTGGACGACGGAAATCCAGGTCGTCAATGCGAAGGGCCAGATCGTCGATCTCATCCGCAAGCATGCCGATGGAACGTTCGATTCCCGCGAGACAGTCAATTCCGACGGCACCAAGGACTATCTCTACTACAATGCGAAGGGCGTGTTGCTGAACGACGTGACGGTTGGCACCAACGGCTCGCGCACCACCCTGACCTATGATGCTGCGACATCGAAACTCGCACAGAGCATGATCGAAAACGGTGACGGCACCCTGGAGGTCAAGAAATTCGTCAATGGCGTCCTGACCAACCAGACCGTCAAGAATGCAGACGGAACCATCGATTATACGAGTTTCAACAAGACCGGACTGTCCTACACGACCGAGCATCAGACCATCGACAAGGGCGGGAACATCCTGCTGATCGAGCGCCTGCATGCGGATGGGTCCTATGACTACAAGGAGGTTCGCCACCTCGACGGCTCCAAGGAGATCTCGTCCTACGATGCCGCAGGCCAGATCTCGACCCGCGTCTCACTGGCCGCCGACGCGTCCCGCACGGTCGAAACCTTCCTGAAGGACGGGACGGGCAATGTGCGCACCGACGCCTACGACAGTGCCATCAAATTGCTGCTGGCGGATATCCGCCACCAGGACGGCTCGCACGCCCTCACCGTCTATGCGAACGGGCAGTCGTTCCATGGTGGCGCCGGCAACGATACCATCCAGTTCCGTGACACGATCAAGGGCAACTTTGCGTTCGACGGCGGCCGCGACACGCTGACCAGCTTCAACGTGACGGCGGGCTCGCAGGACCAGATCGTCCTGGACGATCACTGGGCGGCGTCCATGGCAGACCTGCACATGAGCCAGAGCGGCAAGGATACCGTCATTTCCTTCGACAACGGCCACAGCATCACGCTCGAAGGCATCGCCGTCGGGAGCGTGACCTCCGGCAACTTCCTGTTCGTCTGAGCGGCGGCGACACGAGGACGCGGCTGGTAATCCCTGGCACGGGGCCCTGCCCGCACCACTTCGGCGTCACGGTGTCGTGGCGCCGGGGCGGCGTCTCCTGCCGGTCCGACAGCCGTCGGCTCAACTATCCGTCGGCTCAACTATCCAGGGGCTGCTGTGGCAAGGTTGCGGGCAGTGGCTGCGCCGCAACCTCATCTACGGCCTGCTCGGCCTTCTTGATCAGGATTCTGGCGGGAACCCCGATGGCCGTCGCATCGTCCGGCACATCCTTCAAGACGACGGAGTTGGCGCCGACCAGGGAATTTCTGCCAAGCGTGATAGCGCCCAGAACAGCGGCGCCGGCGAAGATCTTCGCCCGGTCTCCCACGACCGCATCCCGCAGGCTCGCAGGCGACGTCCGGCCGATCGTCACGTTCTGCAGGATCGTGACATTCCGCCCGATCTCCGCTGCGCCGATGACGATGCCGAACGGATGCGGCGTGTAGAGACCGCCGCCGACCTTGGCCGCCATGGCCAGTTCGGAACTGAAGCACAGGCATGTCGCCCACCACAGAATACGGCGAAGCAAGCGGCCGATCAGCGGGATCCGCACGACGATTTCCTGAAGGCGTCTCGAAAAGACGAACTGAAATCCGGGGGTCAGGAGGAACATGCGCAAGGTGAAGCCTGCCGTGACCCCGCGCTTTTCGCCCTCCGCGAAGATGCGCAAGTCGGCCTTTATCTTCTGGAATGGCGTTTCATGAGCATCCATCAAGGGTCTCCACGCGGCTCGCGTTCGGTTATGACGTCGCGGTACGACGTGTCGGACAATACAACGGTCATTCGGGAATGTGATGTGACCACCGACCCGATGATATTATGCAGTTTGCAGTGCAACATAAACCTGATATCAAATCCGCAGGACGTTTCAAGCGGGGATGGACTTATTCTGGACACGCCAGACGTTCAGCGATAGGCCGCGGCCCTCGCACAGAGACACTGAATTTAGAGAATGCTAGCACCTGATGGAATGAGCTGCTTTTTGTAGGCCTCCAGGGCTTGGAAAAGCCATAAACTGTCTTATTCCCGGGTTAGTGTGATTTGTTACGGCCAGCAATCTGGCTTCGGTTTCCCCCGGCTTGGCGCGGTAGCTCCGTTTCCGATGCCCGGATCGGGAAACGACAGCAACGAGGTACGACATTGCAAGTCCACAATAGTGATTTCGTCGGGCATTTCCAGAACGAGAAGACCGGCGGCAATCAGTTCGATGTGCTCGATATCGAATGGATGCTGGGCATTGCCCGGCGCCAATGGCGCGTGGTCGCCGCTGCCGCGTTTTTGGCTGCGCTTGCAGGCTTGCTCTATGTCATGACGGCTGTGCCGCTTTACACGGCCGACATCAGCGTTCTCCTCGACGCCGAGAAGAACCAGTTGGTCGAAGAGCTTTCGATGTCGGGCGCCGGCCTCGAGGATGAAACGGCGCTCCTCAGCCAGATCGAAGTCCTGACGTCGGAGACGATCGGCCTTGCTGTCGTCGACAAGCTGAAACTGGGCGAAGATCCGATCTTCATGGCCGAGCCACGCTCGATCCTCGGCACGGTTCTGGCCCCCGTCCGCGCCTTGATGAACATCCCGAAGTGGTTCGCCTCCAATCAGGTCGAAGACGACGCCCAGGCGCGACGCGCTCAGGCACAGCTGATTCTCTCCCGCAATATGTCGGTCGACCGGGTGGGCAAAACCTATGTGCTGCGCATCGGCTATACCTCTCCCTCGCCGCAGATGGCAGCGAGGATCGCCAACGCAATCGGCGACGCCTATGTCGTTGACAAGCTGAACTCCAAATACGAGTCGACCCGCCGCGCCAGCGCCTGGCTTCAGGAGCGTATCGTCGAACTTCGCCAGAAGGCGCTGGAGACCGACCTTGCGGTTCAGAAGTTCCGCACCGCGAACGGACTGGTCTCCACGGGCTCCCAGCTGGTTTCCGATCAGCAGCTCTCCGAGCTGAACACCGCGCTGATCACCGCCCAGGCCGAAACGGCCAAGGCCAGGGCACGTCTCGACCGTATCCAGAGCATCGTCTCCTCCGGCCAGTCCGACGCCATCGTGACGGACGTGCTCGACAGCTCGGTCTCGACGGAACTGCGCAAGAAATATCTGGACTCGGCCAAGCTCGAAGGCGAGATTTCCAAGAAGCTCGGTCCAAACCACGTGCAGGCCGTCCGTCTTCGTGCCGAGATGGCGGAATACAAGCGTTTGATGTTTGAAGAAGTGAACCGCATCGCCGAGAGCTATCGAAGCGAGGTCGATGTGGCGGCTGCGCGCGAGAAGAGCCTGCAGGACAGCGTGTCCAAGGCGACCAATATCAGCGCGACGGCCAATGAGACCCAAGTTCAGCTGCGCGAACTTGAACGGGAATCCGACACGTATCGCACCTTGTACCAGACGTTCCTGCAGCGCTATCAGGAAGCCGTCCAGCAGCAGTCCTTCCCCGTGACGGAAGCGCGCATCATTTCCAGCGCCTCAGCGCCGGAGAAGGCAAGCTTTCCTCGCAAGCCTTTGGTTCTCGCGCTCTTCGTCGTCATGGGTGCGGCTGCAGGCACGGGTGTCGGCGCCTTCCGCGAATTCCGCGATCGGTTCTTCCGCACGGGAGATCAGGTGCGCGATATTCTGAAACAGGAATATCTCGGCGCAGCGCCGCTCGTGATCGAGTCGAAGCAGCCGCGCAACGCGCTGCAGGTCGGCGAGGTCAATCCAAGGCTGATCAACAAGCAGAGTTCAATTTCGGATTACGTCCTCGACAATCCCCTCTCCGCTTTCGCCGAAACGTTGCGGAGCGCGAAAATCGCTGCGGATCTGTCGATCCTGAGCAACAAGTGCAAGGTCATCGGGATCGTGTCGACCCTGCCGGGAGAAGGCAAGTCCACCGTATCGACGAATTTTGCCGAGCTTCTGGCGAGCCAGGGCAACCGGACGGTGCTGATCGACGCCGACCTTCGAAACCCGGGAACGACCCGCATGCTGGCCCGTCATGCCCAGGCTGGCATTCTGGAGATCCTTCTGGACGACAAGGCCCCTCAGGACGTCCTTCTGTCGAACCCGCGGACCAAGCTTGCGTTCCTTCCGGCCGTGATCAAGCATCGCGTGCCCCATTCCTCGGAATTGCTGATCTCGCCGGCGATGCGCGGCCTCATCGCGAAACTGTCCCAGCATTTCGACTACATCATCGTCGATCTTCCGCCGATCGGACCGGTCGTCGATGCCCGCGCCATGGCCAGCACGATCATCGACGGCTTCATCTATGTGGTGGAATGGGGCCAGACCGCGCGTCGGGTCGTTCGTCATACGTTGAACACCGAGCCGCAAATCGCCTCGAAATGCCTCGGCGTGATCCTCAACAAGGTCGATAACGAGAAGATGAAGCTCTACCGGTCCTACGGATCGAGCGAGTATTATCATTCGCGCTATTCGCAGTACTATCAGGAAGGCTGATCGAGCGGTCCACACCGGAGGCGCTCGAAGCCCCTCCGGTGGTGCTTGTTCGGTATCGCCCTTTACGTCCCTCCGTCCTTGCAGGCTTCCGCGCTCGAACGTTGGTGAGCCCATTTAGTTTATCAGCGATCGGGCAGAGCTGCGGACACCGGCTCCCACGTCTCCCGGACCGGCGCTGAAACGTCCTCCTCGTCACGGGTTGACGGAAACGTTCAGCCGCCGGCACGCTCAGGCGCCTCTCAGCCCTTCATTTTCCAGAATGCCAGTGTCTGATGGCAAGCGCAGTGGGTTCTCGCTCGCGCTCGTTTGCACCGGCCCGTTCTTCTTCAGGCAAATCGTCGTGACGGGACCGAGGACGGCGGCAAAGAACGTTGCGAAGCCAGGGATCTGGAGCGAAAAATCGAAGGCGGCATGCGCTGCAACGAGCAGGGTTGCACAGAACCCGGCCGCGACGAGATAGGAGCGGCTCTTCCTCCCTGCAAAGCCTTTCCAGAATATTCGCCCGATCACCCCTGCCGACGCGATCAGCGCGATCGGGAAGAAGATCCCGAGCGCGAGCAGACCTTCCAGATAGAAGTTATGGGCCTTGTCCCAGATCCCGTGAACGCCGCAGGCGGGTTCGCGGTAGGCGGGGTAGACTTCCTGAAAACTCGTCAAGCCGGCGCCTTTCGGCCAATGATCCGCCGTCGCCGACCAGATGGCATGGACGGCACAAAAGCGCGGATCGAAGGCACCGCTTTCCTCAAAACGCTGCTGCACCCGGCTGCTCAGCACCGAGAACACCAGAAGCGGGATCCAGACGAGAACGGCAGCAATGCCAAGTCTCCGGGCGGTCCTCTTCCACCCGGCCCGGCGTCTGCGCCTCGGGGGCCGATAGCGAGCGCCGAAGGTGAGGAGCAGGATCAAGCAGACGAGCGAGACGAAGGTTATGACGGTTGCTGCGCGGGAATTCGTCAGGAACTCGGCGGCGAGCGCAACGAGAAAGAGACCCCCGAACGCGCCCGCCGCGGCAACTTCCTTCGGCTGTTCCAGCCGACCGCCGACATTGAGAAGACTCAAAAGCCTGTATCGGTCAATCTTGGTTGCCGCATGCACGGCCAGCGCGAGCAGCATGATCGAGGCGACACCGAAGAACGTCCCCGCCGTGTTGCGGTTGACGAAGGGGCCCGTCAGACTGTCGCGATAGAAGAGTTTCGGCTGCAAGAGAAGGACGTCGGGCGTCATCGCAAACTGGAGCACGCCGATGATCGCCACGACGCCGCCGAGGGTCGCGACGACCTTGAAGGCGCGCACGGCCCTCTCCTCCCGATCGAACAGAACGAGAGAGGCCATGAACACGGAAATCGGCAGGGCCGCCTTGAGCAGGCCGAGCATGGTGTCTCCCGACGAGACGGAACCCGAGGCTTGCGCCTCCGGCGCCAGGGTTTGGACAGGCTGCCAAAGCCCTTCCTCCACCGGGCTTGCAGGCCAGGGCAAGGTCTGCACCCAGGACCAGACCGACAGCGCAAGCAGCAGGCCGAGCGCGAACCAGAAGGGTTTGCGCCCGGTCGATGGTTCGCCCTGCGTCAGAAAGGCGAGAATGAGGACCATGCAGGCCAGAGCACTGGCAAGGCTGAGGGAAAGCGCGGTATTCGCACCGTAGGACATCACCGCAAACACGAGGACGCACCAGTAGCCGAGCGTAACCGCCTGTCGTGAAAAGCGCAGCAGGCCGTTATCCGCCCGAGCCGGCTCCAAGTCATTCCGTCTCGCCGACGGCCGTCGATTCATTCTTCTCTGCACGTCAGAGCACCTCGCAGACATCGTTGAAAATCCGCACCGCACTCAACCTCCCCGTCATGTAGGCGCCGGTGTCAATTCCGATGCGCTTGTTACCAAACACCGGTTCCATCGTCATCGTATGGCCATGCACCACGGTCAGCGGGCTTCCGGACCCTTCCGACAGAAAGGGTTCGCGTATCCACATCAGATCGTGATCCGTCTGCTGCTGGATCGGCAATCCCGGCTTGATCCCGGCATGGACGAACAGGAATTTGCCGACTTTGAGGGAAATGTAGAGTTTATCGAGAAACGCCAGATGTTGTTCCGGAATGCGCTCCTTCATGATTGCGCGCAGTCCGGCCATGTCCTTCCTTCGGCCGAGGTAGCGCCCGATATCGATGGAGTAGGATTTCAGCGTTTCCTCTCCCCCCATCTCTAGCCAATTAAGATGTCTTGCGGGATTGCGAAAAAATCTCAAGAACATGTCGTCATGATTTCCACAGAGCGGCAGCCGTCGGAATTCGTTCGGCGGCGCTTGGCAAAGATGATCGAGTACCGCCGCAGACTGCGGGCCGCGATCAACGTAATCTCCAAGGTAGATAATAATCCCAAACCGTTGCCGAACCCGAACATCCTCGCGAATTTGAGCTTCGATCGCGTGCAACTCTCTGAGACAACCATGCACGTCGCCCACTGCATAAAGAGAATATCGCTTTTCGATCCCATCCAGGTTCAGACGTCCCCTTTTCTGCCGTGAAAGCGCCGGGTTCGATTTGCGAAAACCGAATGTATGTAATAAAGACTTCATCGAAAGTGTATTCTCTCTGCGGACTCGTGAGACCTAAGGTAAGTTTATTCTAAAGGGCTCTGGCGATGTGGATTCTTAAAGCCCACAAATCAAACGTAATCGGGGCAATGTTTTGAGATATGTCATCATCTGGTAATAGGAATCCCGTGAAGGCCGTCCTTATCCCTATACTTGTTGCAGCTCGGCAACACTTGCGACGGTATTTCACTTCTCCACATCCATCCTTGCTGTGTGTAATAGCTTATTAATGCACAATTCGTAATGGTCTGTTATGGTCCGTCTATCTACGGAGAATGAAATTGCCCTATCGAAACACGTATATTTTATCAATGATGGCATCTGTAGCGTTGACGGGGTGCACGTCCACGCCCAGCTCCGGACCTTCCGAACGGGATATCACCTCGCAGGCCGCCATTCGGGTCAGTGCGGCGCCCAAGCAGGGGCACAAGCGCGTCGCCAATGTCGACTACGCCCTGGTCGATATCACAACCGCGGTCATCGCGAATGTTGCGACGGCGGTCAATTCTTCGCTTCAGGGCAGCTTCGGCGGAGGCAGGGGCGGTGCCCCGTCGCTGCCGCTCGGTGTGGGCGACGTCGTGCGCGTTTCGATTTTTGAATCCCAGGCCGGCGGATTGTTCATTCCGGCGGATGCCGGTGCGCGTTCCGGGAACTTCGTGAACCTGCCGGACCAGACGATCGACCGGAACGGCACGATCAGCGTTCCCTATGCGGGACGGGTCCAGGCTGCCGGTCGCTCGGTCGATGCCGTGCAGGCCGATCTGGAGAATGCGCTCGCCAACCGCGCGATCGAGCCTCAGGTCGTCATCACGAAGGTCACCAGCATTTCGGCACAGGCCGCGGTCCTCGGCGACGTCAAGGACCCTGCGAAGATCGAGCTGACGGAAGCCGGCGACCGCATCCTCGACGTCCTCTCCCGCGCAGGCGGCTTGAGCACGCCGGGTGAAGAAACCTATGTGACGCTGCAGCGCCGCGGGCGTACGGCCACCATTCTTTACAACCACCTGATCAACACGCCGAGCGAGAACATCTTCATCGCGCCCGGCGATACCGTCATCGTCGACCGCGAGCGCCGGACCTTCCTGGCATTCGGCGCGTCCGGCGAAAACGGTCGCTTCGACTTCGAAGAATCGAACCTCACCATGGGTGAAGCCCTCGGCAAGGCCGGCGGTCTCCTGGACGGCCGCGCGAACCCGGGCCAGGTTCTCCTCTACCGCGTCGTCGGCAAGGAGTTCCTGAGAAGTCTCGGCGCCGATGTCTCGCGCTATCCGAGCGACAAGGTTCCCGTCATCTTCCGGGCCAATCTGCGTGATCCCTCGTCCTTCTTCCTCATCCAGAAGTTCCCGATGCAGGACAAGGATATCCTGTACGTCACGAACGCGGACTCGGTCGAAGTCATCAAGTTCCTCGACATCCTGAATTCTGTGACGTCGACGGCTTCGGGTGTGAGCTCCGATGTCGTCAATACACGTGATGCAGGAAAGGCGCTCTAATCGGTTAAAACGGGAGCCGGCTTAACGATGTTGAATGCTTTCTAAAAAGTTAACAACAAACAGTTGCATCAGCTGGCGTTCCGTGAGATCAAAAAGACAACGTTTCTTGTGAGGAGCTTGCTATGGCCGCTTATATTTCTACTTACAAAAGCAGGTACTTTCTTTCGGTCGCTGTGATCGCAAGCCTCTCAGCCGGCAGCGCTTTTGCGCAGGATACGGCAGCAGGCGCGACAGCGCCGTCCGTGCCTGCACCGGCCGTCACATCTTCGCAACCGAGTGTTGCACCAACGGGTTCGGGCGCAGCTCCGGTCGTGCCTGTGGCGCAGCCGGCTGCACCTGCGGCACCGACGGCGACACCTCCCGTGACCGTGGCGGCGACGACACCGGAAGCACCGGAGACGGTTTCCTGCCTCCTGCCTCCGGCCAAGTTGACGGACGAGAAGGTTTCGGAGTTCACCGACGACCCGTCAGCGCTTCTGCAGGGCACCGAATCCGGCGGCATGGTCCTGTCCAGCCGCGTCAACGGTCTTGTGGGATCCAGCTCGACGACGCTCGACAAAGTCGTGGCTCTGTCGGCAGCGGCAAATAAGGCACAGGTTCTGGCCATCGGTCAGGGACTGGCCCGCGCTGCGACGATCTGCGCCAAGGCAAGCCCGCCTTATGCAGCCATGATCCAGGCGAAGGTTGCCGAGATGAACAGCGAAGCGCTCAGCCTTGCCTTCGTCGCGGGTCTCTCCGAAGTTCAGACGGCTTCGGTGAGCAATGGTGCCGGCGGCGCATCGAGTGGCGCTTCGGGTATCGGCGGCAATGGCGCGGCTGGCGGTGGCGCCGGCGCATCCGGTGATGACTCCATCCCGACGACCTCGGGATCGTTCGACGGCAACGGTCAGGGCTCGCCCTTCAGCTCTTCCTCGAGCAGGACGACCCGGCTTCTGACAAGCCCGAACTGATTTTTCAAGAGTCTTGAAATCTGAGAACGCCGGACGTTTTTTCAAACGTGCGGCGTTTTTTATTTTGAACCGGCATTTTTTTAAACGGGGCGTTTTCAAGAGCCCTTTTGCAAGACGGGTATTCAGGCATGACGACGAGGACGCCGAGAGCAAGAATGGGCTTTCCGCTCAAGATGCTCTTGTTTGTCCCCGTGCCATTGCTGTTTCTGGCCGGCTCCATTGCGCAATTGCAGACCACGGTTCGCTCCTACGACCTGCTCTACGCCGCGCAACTCATCGAAGACGGCAAGCCGGTCAGCGCCGACTATATCGAGACCTTGCTGGACAAGATGGACGCTGTGGACATCCCCTGTCGCTATGACGTCGTCACGGCCGTGATGACGACGCGGTTCTACACGCTGGACCGGCTGAACACCGCATCGACAGACCCCGCCAAATGGCAGAAGGCGCTTGTCCAGGCCGGCGCGTTTGCGACGCGTGGGTTGACCTGTTTTCCCACAGACGGCGGCCTGTGGCTTCGTCTGGCGGTCGTCCGCTGGGCCAGTGATGCCTCCACGGCCGATATTGCCACGGCGATGATGCGGTCGCAGCAGCTCTCGCCGGTGGAAACCACGACGCTGATCGGCCGCATCGATATGTGGAACAGGATGTCGCGCGTTGCGATCAAGGCGGCCGAGCCGGCGGCAAGAGCCGACATCGTCGCCTACGACGCCTATTTCAAAGCCATGAAGCCCAAGGTCCTGCTGTCGCCCAGTCCCGCCCTGCAGGAGCTGATCGCCTCGACCGGGATCGACCTTCCGAAGAACTGAGACGCGGGACGCTCTCCGCCACGCCAAGCGGGGCGTGCGCTTGCAGTTTCACGCGGGGTCCGCGAAGAGGGTCGTCACGACCTTCCCCGCCTCCCCTTCCTGCGCCTCCCCTTCCTGCGCTAGTGGCGCAGACGTCTCGGCTGCTCGAACCCGAACACAGAAAAACCGCAGCCGACCCTTCGATCGCTGCGGTTTCGTGATTTTCGGATCGACCGGATGGGGTCGATGAGTGGGGTCGATCAGAAGCCCGTGCCACCGCGAAGTTCGGACCATGCCGTCTTCACGATGATGTTCACGTCCATCCAGAAGGTGAAGTTGTGAACGTAATAGATGTCGCAGGCGATGCGCGCGCGGGCCTTGACCGGGTCCGTGGTCGGGCCGCGGAGGCCGCGAACCTGTGCGAGTCCGGTCAGGCCGGGCTTGACCATGTGGCGGTTATGGTAGTGCGGCACCAGATCCTCATAGAGACGATCCGCAGCCAGCATGCCGATGGCGTGGCAACGCGGGCCAACCAGAGACATCTGGCCGAGAAGAACGTTCAGGAGCTGCGGCAGCTCATCAATGCTCGTCTTGCGCAGAATGGCGCCGAGGCGCGTGATCCGTGGATCGTTCTTCGTGGTCTGTGCGACGCCGGTGGTGTCGCAGAGGTCCGTCCGCATGCTCCGGAACTTGTAGATCCGGATCCGCTTGCCGTTCACGCCCCAGCGAACCTGGGAGAAGATCGGCGAACCCGGGCTTTCCAGCCGGATCGCGATGCACACAAGCAGGAAGAGCGGGAGCAGGAGCGTCAACGCCGTCAAGGAGACCGCGAAGTCCAGCGCCCGCTTGGCAGCGAAGTGCGCTGCCTTACCGCTCTGCACGTCCGCGACCGAGCCCTTGTTCAGGGCAGCGCGGGAAATCGTTGCTGCATCGGCATAGGTCATCGTACCATAGTCCTTCATGCAGGCCTCCAAAATGTTGCCATCTCATGTTGCATCGCAATATGCCTCATAATCAACCATCTGTCATCGCCAATTAGAGATTCTATTAACTACGGGCAGCTGCCATGCGTCTGGCGCATAGCTCGGTCCTGGCTTTCCAGGTTTTCCGGCGATGTGCGCCCACTCAATCGATCAAAAACATGGTGACCGTGAGGACGATATGCGGCGAATGCATGGAAAGACGCGTTTGAGGTGTGAGATGCGTAAAATCTTCTCGTTTTGCTTCAGGCAGATTTCACCAAGCCCTTGAGAAGATTGACGGACAGTTGGCGGATTAACGGCTCCGTAGGGTCGAAACCGTAGCCTCGGCTCAACACAGGAGGCACATATGTCCTTGCGATTTAAGAGCTTGTCCGCCGCATTCGGTATTTCGATCGCCCTCTGGGCCGTCCTCATTCAGGGTGGACTCGCCCTCTACCAGACCGCAACAGCGGGAAGCCTGAGCGAAACGGCCATGATGGATTCGACGGCGAAATCGCCGGACGGATCGTCGGATGCGGTCCGATTCTGACCGCATTCGACGGCCTATCGAGAGGGCCGGCGCCTGGTCGGCCCCGCTCGGCTTGAGATCGACGCCGACGGTCGAAACCGTCGGCCATCGGCCATCAATCGTTAGTCCGCCCCGAACAGATCGCGCGTGTAGACCTTCTCCGCGACATCGGCGAGATCGGCCGTGTTGCGGTTGGCGACGATCACGTCGCAGGTCGACTTGAAGACCGAGAGGTCCGAGATCAGGGGCGACTTGAAGAACTCCGTGCCCGGCAGGGAGGGCTCATAGACGACGACCTCGATGCCCTTGGCCTTCAGGCGCTTCATGATGCCCTGAATGGACGAATCGCGAAAATTGTCGGATCCCGTCTTCATCACGAGGCGATAGATGCCGACCCGCTTGGGATCGCGCCGCAGGATGCTGTCGGCGATGAAGTCCTTGCGGACCGTGTTGGCCGTGACAATGGCACCGATCAGCGATTGCGGAACGGCATCGTAGTTCGCCAGGAGCTGCTTGGTGTCCTTGGGCAGGCAATAGCCGCCATAGCCGAAGGACGGATTGTTGTAGTGCGTTCCGATGCGCGGATCGAGCCCGACGCCGTCGATGATCTGGCGGGCATCCAGGCCGTGCATCTCGGAATAGGTGTCCAGCTCGTTGAAATAGGCAACGCGCATGGCGAGGTAGGTGTTGGAGAACAGCTTGATCGCCTCTGCCTCGCTGGAATCGGTCAGAAGGATCTTCACATCCTTCTTGATCGCGCCCTGTAGGAGCAGTTCGGCAAAGATCCGGGCGCGTTCCGACCGCTCGCCCACCACGATGCGCGACGGGTGGAGGTTGTCGTAGAGCGCCTTGCCTTCGCGCAGGAACTCCGGCGAGAAGATGACGGCCTCACGCCCGAGCGATTCCTGCAGCCGTTTCGTGTATCCGACCGGGATCGTCGACTTGATGACGATGACGGCATCCGGATTGACCGACAGCACATCCGCAATCGCGGCTTCGACCGAGCGCGTGTCGAAGTGATTGGTCGCCGTGTCGTAGTTGGTCGGGGTTGCGACCACGACGTAATCGGCGCCGGCATAGGCGTCCGTCTTGTCGCCCGTCGCCCGGAAATTCAGTCCGCGACCCAGATAGTCCGAGACTTCCGCATCAACGATCGGAGACTTCCCGGCATTCAAAAGATTGACCTTGTCGATATTGGTATCGTAGGCAACGACCTCATTGTGCTGCGCCAGCAGCATGGCGTTGGAAATCCCGACGTAGCCGAGACCGGCGACCGCTATTTTCATTGTGAAACCTTCTCTACACAGGAGGAACGAGAGCTCGCCCGACACATTCGCCGTGTCGTAAAGTATCCGGCAGCCAAAATGCTGCAGCGCAGCAAGCCCTAACGCGAAGACGGCCGTTCAACAAGTCACTCGGTCGCGTTTCTGCGCGAGAGACGATCCTCCCAGTTGAGCGCATCCCGAACGATCACGTCGAGATCGTCATATTGCGGCGTCCAGCCGAGTTCCTGCATTGCGAGCGCCGGATTGGCGACGATCATGGCGGGGTCCCCTGCCCGCCGGCCGGCAAATTCGACCGAAAAGTCCGAGCCGTGAACGCGTTTGACCGTGTCGAGCACCTCCAGAACGGAGAACCCGTGCCCATAGCCGCAATTGGCGACGAGCGATCCGCCGCCTGCGCGCATCCGCTGCAGCGCTTTCAAATGCGCCTGGACGAGATCCCACACATGGATGTAATCGCGCACGCAGGTGCCGTCGGGCGTCGGATAGTCCGTTCCGAAGACGTTCATGGAGGCGCGCTTGCCGAGCGCCACGGCGCAGGCGATCTTGATCAGATGCGTCGATGTCTTGGAGGATTGACCAGATCGGCCTTTCGGATCGGCACCGGCGACGTTGAAATAGCGCAGCACGGTATAGGTGAGATCATGGGCCGCGGCGGCATCGCGCAGCATGATCTCCGTCATCAGCTTGGACGAGCCATAGGGCGATTCCGGACGAAGCGGCACCGTTTCGGTCACGGGTTCCAGCACATCCGGCGTGCCGTAGACGGCCGCGGTCGAGGAAAAGACGAAGTGCGGAATGCCGGCCTTCACGACGCTCTCGATCAGGGCACGCGACTTGACGGTGTTGTTCTCGTAATAGCCGAGCGGGTCGCTGACGCTGTCGGGCACGACGATCGAGCCGGCGAAGTGGATCACGGCATCGACGGCGTTTTCGGAGAAAATGCGCGCCAGCAGCGCAGCGTCGGCGATGTCGCCTTCATAAAAGCGCGCTTCGGGCGAGATCGCCCAGCGAAACCCCGTCGAAAGCCGGTCGATGACGACCACCTCCTCGCCCGCTTCCTGCAGAGCCCAAACCATATGGCTGCCGATGTAGCCGCCACCACCCGTTACAAGTACCGCCATGCCATGCCTCTCCGTTGATCTTTGCCGCAGGTATGCAGCGCGCGCCGCCTGCTGACAAGACATCCCGCGAAGCCCGCGAAGGATGACCCGTCCGGCGAACGGTGGATCGCCTTGCCTATTTGCGTTTCGTGGCGCGCAGCAGCGCCTCGCCCAGTGCGCCGGTGGCCGGAGCCTGCGGCTTCTCCTGCTTCATCGGGCGATGGTCCGCCCGCGGCGCCGGAGAGGACGCCGGCCGGCCGCTCGCCTCGCCGCCATCCTTGCGCATTGTGAGGCCGATGCGCTTGCGCGGCACGTCCACCTCCGTCACGCGGACCTTCACCACGTCGCCCGCCTTCACCACCTCATGCGGATCCTTGACGAAGCGGTCGGCGAGTTGCGACACGTGGACCAGCCCGTCCTGATGGACGCCGATATCCACGAAAGCGCCGAAGGCCGCGACATTGGTCACCGTGCCCTCCAGCAGCATTCCGGGTTTCAGGTCCTTGATGTCGTCGATGCCGTCTGCAAACGTCGCCGTCTTGAAGCTCGGGCGAGGGTCGCGGCCGGGCTTCTCCAGTTCCGACAGGATGTCGCGGATGGTCGGCAGGCCGAAGCGGTCGTCCATGAAGACCTTGGGGTCGAGCGACTTCAGGAGCTGCGAGTCGCCCATCACGGTGCGGACATCGCGGCCGCAGGCGGAGATGATCTTTTTCGCGATTCCATAGGCTTCCGGATGGACCGAGGACGCGTCGAGCGGCTCCTTGCCACCGGGGATGCGCAGGAAGCCGGCGCATTGCTCGAAGGTGCGCGCGCCGAGGCGCGGCACGGTCTTCAGCTCCGTGCGGGTCTTGAAGGGGCCGATCGCATCGCGGTGCGCGACGATCGCCTCGGCGGTCGAACGGCTGAGGCCCGAGACGCGCGACAGGAGCGGCGCGGAGGCCGTGTTCAGATCGACACCGACGGCGTTCACCGCATCTTCCACCACGGCATCCAGCGATCGGCTCAGGCGACCCTGATCGACATCGTGCTGGTACTGTCCGACGCCGATCGACTTCGGCTCGATCTTGACGAGTTCGGCCAGCGGGTCCTGCAGCCGGCGGGCGATGGAGACGGCACCGCGCAGGGAAACGTCGAGCGAGGGAAACTCGTCGGCTGCCGCCTGCGAGGCCGAGTAGATCGAGGCGCCGGCCTCGGACACGATGACCTTGGTGGGCTTTGGCCCGCTCAGCGTCGCCAGCATGTCGGCCACCAGCCGCTCGGTCTCGCGACTGCCGGTGCCGTTGCCGATGGAGATCAGCTCCACCTTGTGGCGGGCGACAAGCCTTGCCATCTCGACCTGCGCGCCGCGCACGTCGTTCTTCGGCGGAAACGGATAGACCGTCGTGGTTTCCAGCAGCTTGCCGGTGCCATCGACCACGGCAACCTTGACGCCCGTGCGGATGCCGGGGTCGAGACCCATCGTAGCGCGGGAGCCGGCGGGGGCCGCCAGCAGCAGATCTTTCAGGTTGCGCGCAAAGACGTGGATCGCTTCCTCCTCCGCCCGCTCGCGCAGTTCGCGCATCAGGTCGAGCGACAGCGACGTCGAAAGCTTGACGCGCCAGGTCCAGCGGATGACCTCCATCAGCCATTGGTCACCGGGCAGGCTGCCGAGCTGGAGGGCGGCGGCCATGATGCTTTCGACCGGTTTGACGGGAGACGGATCGGCCTCGTCCACGACGATCTCGACCGAGAGAATCTCCTCGTTCCAGCCGCGCAGCATGGCGAGCGCCCGGTGACCGGGGGCCGTCGCCCAGCGTTCGGAATGGTCGAAATAGTCGGAGAATTTCGCGCCCGCCGCTTCCTTGCCGGCCACGACCTTCGCCCGGAGAAAAGCGCCGCTGCGCATATGGCCGCGCAGCCGGCCGAGCAGGTCGGCATTCTCCACGATGCCTTCGGCAACGATGTCGCGCGCGCCTTCGAGCGCCGCCTTCACATCCGGCACATCCGGAGAGAGAAACGAAGCGGCACGGTCTGCGGGCGGGATGCGACGATCGAGCAGAATGGCGTCGGCCAGCGGTCCGAGCCCCTTCTCGCGGGCGATCTCGGCCTTGGTCCGGCGCTTCGGCTTGTAGGGAAGGTAGATATCCTCAAGCTCCGCCTTGGTCGTGACCGCGGCAATCTTGCGTTCGAGCTCGTCGGTCAACTTGTCCTGGCCGCGGATCGATTCGACGATGGAATTTCGGCGGGCCTCCAGCTCGCGCAGATAGACCAGCCGTTCGGCGAGCGTGCGCAGCTGCGTGTCGTCGAGGCCGCCGGTGACTTCCTTGCGGTAGCGGGCGATGAACGGCACGGTCGCGCCGCCATCCAGCAGCTCCACGGCGGAGACGACCTGGGCCTGCGTCGCCTTGATCTCCTGCGCGATCAGCAGTGCAATCGGCGGAACCGTCCGCGGGGTCGTCTGTGCGGGCTGGGACATGAGGCACGATCTCCTGTTTGCGAGTCGCGCGGACCATAGAGAGATCGGACGGGAACGCCAAGACGCCGAGATGCCAAGCCGAGACGCCAAGCCAAGACGGGGGGAATACGCCTTGAGTCTTCAGCCGCGCCCGGCGATCCCTGCGCTCGGCAATCCGTCCCGCCCGTGGGGGCTTGCGAAATCGAGATCGGGCCCAAGAGGGACGATGCCCGTGGGGTTGATGTGGGCGATGGAGTAGTAGCCGCGCTTGATGTGAACGATCCGCACCGTCTCCGCGACGCCCGGCCACTGGTAGATGTCGCGGAGATAGGCCTGGAGATGCGCATAGTCCGCGATGCGGCGCAGATTGCATTTGAACGCGCCGTGATAGGCGGCGTCGAAGCGCACCAGCGTCACGAAGAGGCGAATATCGGCCTCTGTCAGGTGTTGCCCGGCAATGTAACGATTGTGGGCGAGATGCGCGTCGAGCCGATCCAGCGTCGCGAAGACGGAGGTGACGGCGTCCTCATAGGCGGATTGCGTCCGGGCGAAGCCGGCACGGTAGACGCCGTTGTTGAGCGTGTCGTAGATGACAGCGTTCCAGCGATCGATCTCGGGCCGGAGATGCGCAGGATAGAGATCGCGTCGGTCGCCGGTGATGCCGTCGAAGGCGCCGTTGAGAATGCGCAGGATATCGGCGGACTCATTGTTGACGATCCGCCCCTCTTTCCGGTCCCAGAGAACGGGTACCGAAACCTTGCCGGTAAAGCGCGGGTCGGACGCGGTATAGAGTTCGTGCTGATGGCGGACCGGGCCGACGCGCGGCCCGGCGTCTGCGGGTGGGTCATAGGTCCAGCCGTTGTCGCCGAGTTCCGGCTCGGAAATGGCGACGGGGATGATATCGGTCAGCCCCTTGATGCTGCGCATCATCAGGGTGCGCGACGCCCAGGGACAGATATAGGCGACGAAGAGCTGGAAGCGGCCGGGCTCGGCCGCGAGCGCCGGCTGGCCGTCCGGTCCGGGGCTGCCGTCGGGCGTGATCCAGGTGCGAAAGCTGGTCGGCTCGCGGTGAAAGGCGCCGCCCTTCATCTCGCTGGCGGCGACGTCGCCCTTTTCCCAAACACCGTTCACAAGCTGCGGCATCGCTGTCTCCCTGTCCCTGATTGCTCACAGCAGGTGGCATGGGCGTTCCGGCGGGGCAAGCAGCGCGGGACTGGACGGAGCGTTCACCGATCGGTGCCGTCGCTCCGCCTTTGCCGGTCAGCGGGGGAATTCGAGGCCCATCTCGCGGAAGCGCTCGGGGTCGTCGCCCCAGTTTTCCCGCACCTTCACGAAGAGGAAGAGGTGGACGGGCTGTTCGAGAATCTGGGAGATTTCCTTGCGGGCGGCCATGGAGATCGCCTTGATGGCGTCGCCATTCTTGCCGAGGGCGATCTTCTTCTGGCTCTCGCGCTCGACATAGATGACCTGCTCGATCCGCACCGAACCGTCCTTCTTTTCCTCCCAGCCCTCCGTTTCCACATGCGAGGAATAGGGAAGCTCCTGATGCAGGCGCAGGAACAGCTTTTCGCGGGTGATCTCGGCGGCGAGCTGGCGCATCGGCAGGTCGGAAATCTGGTCTTCCGGATAGTACCAGGGACCTTCCGGCAGGGTTGTCGCCAGATAGTCCATGACATCCTCGCAGCCGGATCCGGTCAGCGCCGAGATCATGAAGGTCCGCTCGAAGGACACGACCTCGTTGGCGGCGGCGGCCAGCTGCAGCAACACGTCGCGGGACACCTGGTCGATCTTGTTCAAGACAAGGATCTTCGGCTGGTGGACCTCCTTCAATCCCTCCAGAATCATCTGCGCATCGCCCTTCAGGCCGCGTTCGCTATCGACCAGCAGCATGATGAAATCCGCGTCCTTGGCACCACCCCAGGCCGTGGTGACCATGGCGCGATCGAGGCGGCGGCGCGGCTTGAAGATGCCGGGCGTATCCATGAACACGATCTGCGCGCGATCGTGGATGGCGATGCCGCGCACGATGGCGCGCGTCGTCTGCACCTTGTGGCTGACGATCGACACCTTGGCCCCGACGAGCCGGTTGACCAGCGTCGACTTGCCGGCATTCGTGGCGCCGATCATGGCGACGAAACCGGAATGCGTCGGTCCGCTGTCCTGAGCGTCCGTTGCGCCATCGGTTTCGACTGCTGCGTCCTGCGCCGTTTCGGCAGGATCCGTGTGATCTTCGGTCATCATATCCGTCAATTCGTTGAGGGCCGGCATGTCTGTCGGCGTGAGTATGAACCGCAATCGCTTCCGCGACCAGAGGCTTGGAAAAGGTTCGTTCTGCGCGGGATCAGGCGCCTATCGTCGGGTGCCCATGATCACGTGTTGGGAGCGGCCCAGACCCGTTCCCGCTCCAGAATGCGGGTCGCGGCGGTCTGTTCGGCAGCGCGTTTCGAGCGGTCGATGCCGGTTTCGGGCGCAACGCCGGGGATGATCACCGTCACCGTGAAGCGCGGATCGTGATCAGGACCGGAACGATCGTCCACGCGATATTGCGGCGCGACGCCGAATTTCGCATGCGACCATTCCTGCAACTCGGTCTTGGCGTCCCTGCGGGCGCCATCGGCCCGCGTCGCGCGTGCCTTCCAGTGCTTGAGCACAAAGCCCCGCGCGGCTTCCAGCCCGCCATCGAGATAGATCGCGGCGATCAGGGCCTCGACCACATCGGCGCGGATGTTCAGCACATGCTTGCCGGACAGTTTCTGGACGTCGGCCCCGGCGCGGATGAAGCGATGAAGCTCGATCTCGTCGGAGATGGCGGCACAGCTTTCGGCGCTGACGAGCTGGTTCAGCCGCACCGACAATTCGCCTTCGTTCGCGGTCTTGAAGGTCTGGAACAGAAGCTCCGCGACGCAGAGACCGAGGACCCGGTCGCCGAGAAATTCCAGCCGCTCATAATCCGAGCCGCCGGAATTGCGCGCGCTCGAATGCGTCAGCGCGCGGTCGAGCCTGACCTTGTCAATAAAGACGTAGCCGAGCGTTTCCTCCAGGCGTTCGCGCTCCTGCGGCCCGAGATCGCGCGGCTTCATTACTTCAGGACCTTGAACAGTCGGTCGTAGCGCAGGTTTGCCGGCCACTTCCAGATTTCCAGGAAGGACGTGTCGTGACCGAGCGAGAAGAAGATGAGGCTGGCGCGACCCACGAGATTTTCCGCGGGCACGTAGCCGACGTCGAAGCGGCTGTCGGCCGAATTGTCGCGGTTGTCGCCCATCATGAAGTAGTGACCCTCGGGCACCACGAACTCGCGCGTGTTGTCGCCTCGCGTATCGGGGAACTGGTCCAGCGTGTTGAAGCTGACACCGTTGTCGAGCGTTTCCCGGTAGACCGGCACGTCGGCGCCGGTGTCGTACTGGTCATCGGCCCGGAAGACGCCGGCGGGCGAGCGGGCGACTTCCGTGTCGTTGACGTAGAGAATGGAGTTGCGCACCTGCACCCGGTCGCCGGGCAGGCCGATGACGCGCTTGATGTAGTCGATCTCGGGATTGGGCGGGAAACGGAAGACGGCGATGTCGCCACGCTTCGGGTCACTGCCGAAAATGCGGCCGCTGAACAGGTCGGGCGAGCGCGGCAGCGAGTATTTCGAATAGCCGTAGGCGAACTTGTTGACGAAGATGTAGTCGCCCACGAGCAGCGTCGGCATCATCGAGCCGGAGGGGATGGTGAAGGGCTGGAAGAGTACGGTGCGGATCACCAGGGCCAGAAGCAGGGCCTGGATGATGACCTTCACATTCTCCCAGAGGCCGCTGTCCTTCTTTGCGATTTTTTCTTCCACGCCCGTCCATCCTTGTTTGCCGCTGACCGGCGCCTGTTGTCGTCCGAATGCCGTTGGTCTGCAGGGGTCCGTCAAGCGCGTGCCGCCAAGCTTGCGCCATCTGGCTCAAGTGCCCGCGCGAAAGCGCGCAGCGTCATGCGCAGCCGGACCTCGACTGCGCATTCCTCTAGCTGCTAACGTCTTCCGGAGCAACGGGCAGCGCTTCTATTATGACGAAGGCCTGCGCCAGCGGGTCATCGTCGGTGATCGTCAGATGGATCACGGCGCGGTGGCCCTGCGGCAGCATGCTGGCCAGGCGCAGCGCGGCCCCGCCGGTCAGCACCATGGTCGGCTTGCCGCCCGGCAGGTTGACGACGCCCATGTCCTTCCAGAGAACCCCCTGCCCGATCCCCGTTCCCAAGGCCTTGGAACAGGCTTCCTTGGCTGCGAAGCGCTTGGCATAGGAGGCCGACCGGTTCTTGCGCCCCTCGGACTTGGCGATCTCCACATCGGTGAAGCAGCGCTGAATGAAACGCTCGCCGAAACGGGTCAGCGAATTGTCGATACGCCGGATGTCGATGAGGTCGCTGCCGAGGCCGATGATCATGGAAACCTGATGAGTTCGATAGGTTGAGGTTTACGCCTGCGACTCTTTCAGTCTGTCCGCGAGACGCGACACGCGCCGCGACTGGAACAGCCGGGCGGCGGCGTAGGCTCCGGTGTAGAACACCACGGCGCTGCCGACGACCAGCGGCAGGCTGCCGACCAGAAGCGGCTTCAGCACGGGACCCCAGAGTTCCGACAGCTGCAGATGCGTCAGCTTGTGCAGCATGTCCTCGCCGCCCAGCGGCGCCTGGCCGCCGGCGCCGAGAATGGATGTGCCGATCTCGTAGCTGGTCGCGAGAATGACGGGAATGGTCAGCGGATTGGCGAGCGCGGTCGCGATGCCGGCCGCAATCAGGTTGCCGGAAAAGAGATAGGCGGCGGCAACCGCGATGAGAATGTGGAGACCGACGAACGGCGTCGCGGAGGACGCTGCACCCGCGGCAACGCCGACGGCGATGGAGTGCGGCGAGGATGACAGGCGCAGAATGCGCAATGCAAGATACCGCAGCCCGCGCGTAAACCCCTTGCGCGGCCATACGAGCTCGCGGAGCCGGGCCGAAAGAGATGCGGGCTGACGACGTCTGAAAATCATGGTGCCGTGATAGACGACGGCCATGTGGCCGTACAATGGCAATCTGATGCAATCCGGCGCAAAGACCGCGCCACGGCATCATTTCGGGGGTAGGACCGCCCTGCCCTCAGACAGGGTTCGGATTTCGATTGCCGGTCCCCACCAACACATCGTCTCGGCAGACTCGCTTGACGGTCGCGCGGGAGGTGGAATGCGACGGTCGATCCGGTTCTGCCATGCCCCTCTCAAGGGCCGTGTCTGTCAAAGGCGCATTTCGCGCGGGGCCGAGGACCGAAAGACGGCCCGGATGGTGCACGGAGAGCGCGGCGGCTGTGGGTCGCAGGGCGCGACGATCCCGCCTGCCCGCCGATATCGCCCGTCATGGGCAGATATGCGCCGAACACTCCCGGCCGTGGGCCATCATGGCCCGTACCGACAGGAGGGTCAAAGTCACTGTTAACGGTTGCGCAGGCCAGAGTCGTTGCGCACACCAGCCCTGCATCAAACGCAGGGCTTTGATTTTCAATCCGCTCGAACGTGGCTCGCTCAGAAGCCGCTGCGGAAGAGGCCGCGGTCGATCTGACGCTGGCGATATTCGAGGTCGATGCGATCGGACGAGCCATTGAGGTAGCTCAGTTCGCGTTCGGCTGCCGACAGAGGGCGCAGGGCGCCGGAGAGCTTCTTGATCTGCTTGAACATTTGGTAAACCTTTCTTCGTTTACCTCCCGAGGCAGAACATAAGGGTCTGAAGACCGCTTCACCAGCGTTGGGTTCGGCGGGCAGCCATGCGGAGCGCGCATATCGCTGCCGCCCGCAGCCTATCGCGCAGGCAGGACAGTCTAGAGGAAAACCCGCTTCACCGTGGAGACGACCGGCAGTTCCTTCAGCTGCGTCAGCATATGGTTCAGCTGGCGCAGATCCCAGACCTCGATATCGATCAGCAGTTCGCTGAAATCGGCCGCGATCGGACCCATGGTGATCGCACGGATATTGATGTCGCCGGTCGCCAGGGACTGCGCGATATCGGCGAGCGTTCCCGGCTCGTTCAGCGCGTTGACCTGCACGCGCACCATGAAGCGGGTGTTGTTGGCCTGGTCGAGATCCCAGCGCACATCGATCCAGCGCTCCGACTCGTCATCGAACTGCTGCAGGCTCGGCGACTGGATCGGGTAGATGGTGATCCCCTTGTCCTTCTCCATGATGCCGACGATGCGGTCGCCCGGCACGGCGCCGGATGCGCTGAAATGAACGAAGGCGTTGCCCGACAGACCGCGGATCGGCAGGTCTTCCGGCCCGCCGGCGTCGATGGCCGTCGCACTGTCCTTGGAATGACCCGGTATCTTGAAGGCCATGCCGGCCGCCGAGCGCATGGCGAACCAACCGTCGTCGGTAGAGGGCTTCGGCGTCACCCGCTCGTCCTGATGGTCGGGATGCATGGCGCGCAACACGTCGAGCGAGGACAGCTCGCCGCGCCCGACGGCGGCGATGGCATCCTCGACCTCCTTCTGGCCGAGGCGATGCAGGATCGGCTTCATCGCCTCGCGCGAGAAGGGCTTGCCGGCGCGCTCGAAGGTGCGTTCCAGAATGCGGTAGCCGAGGCCGGAATACTGCTTGCGGATGGCCGCCTTGGTCGCGCGGCGGATGGCGGCGCGGGCCTTGCCGGTGACGACGATTTCCTCCCAGGCGGCCGGCGGAACCTGGATGCCCGACCGGACGATCTCGACCTCGTCGCCATTGGCCAGTCGTGTGACCAGCGGCATGATGCGGCCGTTGATCTTCGCCCCCACACAGGTGTCGCCGATATTGGTGTGGACCGCATAGGCGAAATCGATGGGGGTGGCACCCCGCGGCAGAGCGATCAGCTGGCCCTTGGGCGTGAAACAGAAGACCTGATCCTGGAACAGCTCGAGCTTGGTATGCTCCAGGAACTCCTCCGGATTGTCGCCTTCCGCCAGCGCCTCGATCGTGCGGCGGAGCCAGGAATAGGCATTGGAGGTCGGGGACAGCTTGACGTCGCCCTGGGCCTCGGCTCCGTCCTTGTACAGCGTATGCGCGGCAATGCCGTATTCCGCGATCTCGTGCATGCGCCGCGTGCGGATCTGCAGTTCGATGCGCTGGCGCGAGGGGCCGACGATGGTGGTGTGGATCGACTGGTAGTCGTTCTGCTTCGGCGTCGAGATATAATCCTTGAACCGGCCGGGAACGACGCGCCAACGGGTGTGGACGATGCCGAGCGCGCGGTAGCAGGCCGGGATGTCCTCGACGATCACCCGGAAGCCCCAGACATCGGACAGCTGTTCGAAGGAGAGCGACTTCGACTGCATCTTGCGAAAGACGGAATAGGGCTTCTTCTGACGACCCTTGACGCTGATGCCCGTCAGCCCCTTGGCCGCGAGCAGGTCGCCCAGCTCATCCTCGATCTTCTTGATCAGGCCTTCATTGCGGGCGGACAGCTCGTCGAGCCGCTGCGTGACGGTCTCGAAGGCATTGGGATTGATGTGGCGGAAAGACAGGTTCTCCAGCTCTTCGCGCATGTCGTGCATGCCCATGCGGCCGGCGAGCGGCGCATAGATCTCCATCGTCTCCTCGGAGATCCGGGCGCGCTTTTCCGCCGACATATGGTCGAGCGTGCGCATATTGTGCAGCCGGTCCGCCAGCTTGACGAGGAGAACGCGAACATCGTCGGAAATGGCGAGCAGGAGCTTGCGAAGGTTTTCCGCCTGCTTGGCCTTGCGGCTGACGAGATCGAGCTTCTTGATCTTGGTCAGGCCCTCGACCAGCGCGCCGATATCCTCGCCGAAGAGATCGTCGATCTCCGCCCGCGTCGCCGTCGTGTCCTCGATGGTGTCGTGCAGCAACGCGACCGCGATCGTCGCCTCGTCCAGGTGCATTTCCGTGAGGATGGCCGCAACTTCCAGCGGATGCGAAATATAGGGATCGCCGCTGGCGCGCTTCTGCTGGCCATGTTTCTGCATGGCGTAGACATACGCCTTGTTGAGCAGTGCCTCGTTGACGTCGGGCTTGTATTTCTGAACCCGTTCCACGAGTTCATATTGGCGCATCATGCGTGTGCGGCTCCGCGGGGGCTGTGTATCTGCAGCGTCACTCCTTCAATGGAATTCCATTTAAATCATGACGTGGCGACAACGAAAAGCGCGTCCGGTGGAAACCCGGACGATTCTGACGATATGACACAGTGCTACGGCAGATTTGCCACCATGGAAATCGATGCTCCTGCAAATCATCGCGCTTTCTTGCGGCGACTGCCCGAAAACGAAAAAGCGCCGGACGATGCCGGCGCTTTTCAAAGATACGATCGAAAGGGGACGATCAGTAGTCGTCGCTCTTTTCCGGGGGAACCAGGCCCTCGATGCCGGCGAGAAGCTCTTCTTCCGTCATGCGGTCGAAGGTCACGGCTTCCGGCTGGTCGTCGTCTTCCGAGGCGTCGGCAAAGTTCGACGCGCTGCCGCCGGTGATGGATGCCGGATCCGCTTCAGGCTCGTCGACCTCGACATGCTTCTGCAGCGAATGGATCAGGTCTTCCTTGAGGTCGCCCGGAGACAGCGTCTCGTCGGCGATCTCGCGCAAGGCGACGACGGGGTTCTTGTCGTTGTCGCGATCGATCGTGATCGCCGCGCCCTGGGAGATCAGGCGTGCACGGTGACTGGCAAGCAGCACGAGTTCAAAACGGTTATCGACCTTGTCGATGCAATCTTCGACCGTAACGCGGGCCATTGCGTATCCTTCGATGGTTTCAAGCGCCGGACGCGGCCAAAAGCGGCCCTGCCTGCGCAGTCATTGACGATGAGAGCGACCAAGCGCTGGCGCAGCTTTCCGGCTCTCGGGAACGGATTGGTTGCCGGATACATCCATTGGCCCGAAAATTCAAGTTTTTCATGATGCGTGACGCGAGAAAGCGACGGTTCGCGCGGTAGTATTGTTTCCCCGGCGTATCATCGAAATTGCAGATACAGACCAACAACTTTAGGTTTGTATGAAAGAAAGACAATTGCCGACATGTTTAAGAGTTCGTTTAACATGTTGATGTGCGCCTGAGAATGGAGACTAGAGAGCCTCGAAAAACTGTGCTCGAACGACATTTGTTCTCTACCGAACTTTTCTCTCGATCGGTCGTGAGATAAGGACAATGATCATGATGCTCCGGCATGCACTTGTTTCGTGTTCGAAAACGGACACGGAGGAAATGCAAATCTCGCTGGTTTGAAGGAATGCCAATGTTCGATCCGCGTGAAAAAATTGCTCTCTTTATCGACGGCGCGAACCTCTACGCGGCGTCGAAGAGTCTCGGCTTCGACATCGATTATCGTAAGCTTTTGAAAGCATTCCAGAAGCGGGGCTACCTTCTGCGGGCCTATTATTACACGGCGCTGATCGAGGATCAGGAGTACTCCTCCATCCGGCCGCTGATCGATTGGCTGGACTACAACGGCTACAAGGTCGTGACCAAGCCGGCCAAGGAATTCACCGATTCGCTCGGCCGGCGAAAAATCAAGGGCAACATGGACATCGAGCTGGCCATCGATGCCATGGAGCAGTCGGAAACGGTCGATCATCTCGTGATCTTTTCGGGCGACGGCGATTTTACGACGCTGGTCGAGGCTCTGCAGCGCAAGGGCCGCAAGGTCTCGGTGGTTTCCACCATGTCGACCCAGCCGCCGATGATCGCCGACGATCTGCGTCGCCAGTCCGATCATTTCATCGATCTTCTCAGTCTCAAGGCTGAAATCGGACGCGATCCCTCCGAGCGGTCGTCGCGCAACGTCGAACCCGTCCATCAGGACGATCTCACCTGATGCTGACAGGCGGATGGGCGCCGCCCGCGCGCCGATCGATGGCTTTTAACGCAGGGCACGGCCCGAACACGGGCGAAACGGATGATCCCATGCGCCCGGCAGGTCAGCCGTCCTTGAGAAGACGGCTCTTCTGCCGGTTCCAGTCGCGCTCTTTTTCGCTTTCCCGCTTGTCGTGCAGCTTCTTGCCCTTGCCGAGCGCCAGTTCCAGCTTGGCCCGGCCCTGGTCGTTGAAATAGATCTTCAACGGGATCAGGGACATGCCTTCGCGGTTGACCGCGCCCTGCAGCCGGTTGACCTCGCGCTTCGACAGAAGAAGCTTGCGGCGCCGGCGCGGCTCGTGGTTGAAGCGGTTGGCCTGGAGATATTCCGGCAGATAGGAATTGATCAGCCACATCTCGCCGCCCTCGTCGGTCGCGTAGGATTCGGCGATATTGGCCTTCCCCTCGCGCAGCGACTTGACCTCGGTGCCGGTCAGCACGAGGCCCGCCTCGTAGGTGTCGAGGATCTCGTAATTGTAGCGCGCCTTGCGGTTTTCGGCGACGATCTTGCGAACGGTGCGCTCGCTGCCTTTCGGTGCCATCAGTTCAACAGCCCTGCATGAACGAGCGCCGATTCGATCGCGCTTTCGGTTGCCGGCTCGAGCGACGACATCAGCGGCGAGCGGACGTGACGGCTCATGCCGCGCAGCCGGTTCAGCGCAAACTTCGAGCCGCACACGCCAGGCTCCATGAAGATCGCCTTGTGCAGCGGCATCAACTGGTCCTGATAGTCGAGCGCTTTCGCAAAATCGCCGGCGAGCGTCGCCTCCTGGAACGCAGCACTCAGGCGCGGCGCGACATTGGCGGTGACGGAGATGCAGCCGACGCCGCCATGGGCGTTGAAGCCGAGCGCCGTCGCGTCCTCGCCCGAAAGCTGGACGAAATCCGCACCGCAGGTGATGCGCTGCTCGGACACGCGCTCGATCTTGCCCGTTGCATCCTTGACGCCGACGATCGACGAATAGGCCTTGCGGAGCGCACCCATGGTCTCCGGCGACATATCGATGACCGAGCGGCCGGGAATGTTGTAGATCACGATCGGCAGCTTGACCGCCTCGGCGATCGCCGAGAAGTGAGCAAAGAGGCCCTTCTGCGTCGGCTTGTTGTAATAAGGTGTCACGACGAGGATGCCGTCGGCCCCGGCCTTCTCCGCATGCTGGGCAAGCTCGATGGCCTCGCGCGTGTTGTTCGATCCGGCTCCGGCAATGACGGGCACGCGGCGGCCCGCGGCCTCGATGCAGAGTTCGACCACCCGCTTGTGCTCGGCATGCGACAGCGTCGGGGATTCGCCGGTCGTCCCGACGGGAACGACCCCATGGCTGCCCTCGGAAATAACCCACTGGACGTGATTGACGAATGCGTCCTCATCCACGGCTCCCGCCGGCGTGAACGGGGTGACGAGAGCGGGAATGGATCCCTTGAACATGCACGACTCCTGACGGCGCACGGGCATTGGAGACCCATGCTTCGGCCGCATTTCACGGTTAGAAAATCGCCGGCACCTTAATCGTCCCGATCTCCGGCGGCAAGCATTGACTGGCGGCGCGGCAGAGACGGAAACGGATGAGACGGCCGGGGGTTCAAGGGCTTTGCGCTGATTTTTCGGGATGCTCGGCGATCACCTTTCGTCGCAAGCGCGGGATCGCGGGCAAGCTTAACCTTTCGTTAGCGTCTCGATTGCCAAATGAGGTAGGATTGAAAAGCGGCGTACGGTTGATCAGGGGCGGGAAAGTTTTCATGCGGGGTGCCATTCATCGAACACTGGTCGCCGCGCTCAGCGTGTCCGCGTTCGGCCTTGGAACATTGAGCGCTCCGGTCGCCTCGAAGGCGGAAGAAGCGAGCGTGCCCCTCCCCCTTTCGCGGCCGGCCACGGTCGCGTCGGCGGCGGAAGCGTTTGCGCCCGTCCCCCGCGCGCCTGCCGCCTTCACCGGCATGACCGACGGCGGCATCACCGGCGCCATTCCCCGCAGCACCGTTCCGGCGTCCGTCGAAGCGTTGAAAAGCGGCCTCGACGCATTGACGAACCGGGACCCGGTCCGTGCCATTTCCGTGCGGGACGCCATGGGTGAAGATACGCTCGACCGGCACATCCTCACCTGGGCCATCGCGCAATCGACGCAGAAGGGTATTCCGTCCTATGAGATCGCGCGGGCGCAACAGGAACTGAAGGGCTGGCCGGGCCTCAGCGGCCTGCGTGCGAGCTCCGAACGAGCGCTTTACCGCGAAAACCCGCCCTCCCGCGACGTGCTTGCCGCGTTCGGCACGAGCACGCCGGAGACATCGGAAGGCACGCTGATTCTTGCGCGGGCGCTGGTTGCCAAGGGCGACACGCGACAGGCCGCCGGCCTGATCCGCACGCTCTGGGCGACGAAAGCGCTGGAAGCCGCCACCGAAACGAAGATCCTTGCGGAATTTCCGAGCCTGCTGACGACGGCCGACCACAAGCGGCGCATGGAAATGCTGCTCTATCGCGGGCGCTTCGAGCAGGCGACCCGCTTCAGCGATCTGGGCAAGGCACAGTCGCTCTATCGCGCCTGGATCGCGACATCGAAGAAGGCTGCGAATGCCGACGCCCTGATCGCGGCCGTCGATCCCTCCTGGCGCGGCGATCCGGCCTATCTGTTCGTGCGCATCGAGCAGTTGCGCAAACAGGAAAAGTACGACGCGGCGGCAAAGCTTCTGCAGCAGCTGCCCAAGGACCCCGACCGCCTTGTCGATACCGGCGAATGGTGGGTCGAGCAGCGTATCATCAGCCGCGGGCTTGCGGATGAAGGCGATTTTCGCGGCGCCTACCGGGTTGCGGCCGCGCATGTGGCCACGGATGCCGCAGATGTCGTGGATGCGGAATTCCATGCCGGCTGGTACGCGTTGCGCGGTCTTCAGGACGGCCAGACGGCTGCCACGCATTTCCAGCGCATTCTGAAAGCCTCCAACCGGCCGATTTCGGTTTCGCGCGCCTATTACTGGCTTGGCCGTGCCGCCGAAAAGGGCGGCCCCGGTCAGGCGAAGACCTATTATGCCAAGGCCGCAGCGCTTTCGGGCACGTTCTACGGGCAGCTTGCCGGCGCGAAGCTCGGCCGCAAGACGCTGAACGTCACCTATCCCAGCCCGACGGCCGACGACCGGACTCAGTTCGAAAGCCGAGAAGCGGTGCGTGCCATCGCCCGGCTGGAGGCTGCGGGCCATGGCTGGCGGGCGGATGGGCTCTATCTGGCGCTTGCCGACAACCTGAACAGTCCCGGCGAACTCGCCATCCTGTCCGCCCGGGCGGAAAAGACGCGGACGCATAGCCTCGCGCTGCAGGTCGGCAAGCTCGCCTTCGGCCGCGGCGTCGATGTCGCGGCGCTGGCCTTCCCGCTGGGCGTCATTCCGGGCACGGCCAATATTTCGGGCTCCGGCAAGGCGCTGGCCTATGCCATCGCGCGTCAGGAAAGTGCGTTCAACCCTGCCGCCGTGTCTCCGGCCAATGCCCGCGGTCTGCTGCAGATCCTGCCGACGACGGCAAAGCTCGTCGCGGGTCGCCATGGCATTCCCTATTCCAAGGAACGGCTGACGACCGATGCGGGGTATAATGCGACCCTTGGCGCGCATTATCTCGGCGAACAGATCAATGATTTCGGCGGCTCCTATATCCTCACCTTCATCGCCTACAATGCCGGCCCGCGCCGCGTGCCGGAATGGATCGGGCGCTATGGCGATCCCCGCGGCAAATCGATCGACGAGGTGGTGGACTGGATCGAGCGCATTCCCTTTGCCGAGACGCGCAACTATGTGCAGCGGGTGATGGAAAACTACCAGGTCTATAAGTCGCGGCTCGGCCAGAACGCCGATATCGTCGAGGATCTGAGAATGGGCCGCCAGTCTTCCTGACGCATGGTCCTCCTGACGCCTCGTCCTGCTGATCCGGCGTCTCCCCCTCGCCTTCCTGCCTCCTCTCGCTATAAACTCTCCTCTCTATAAAGAAGAGCAGAGCGGACAGCGGAGCAACGCTTGCGTTCGCCTCAGGAGGGATTATGGACAGAAACGGGATCGTGGAACATTTCATCTGCGTCCGGGACGGACTGACGGTGTTTGCGGCGGAGTATCCCGCCGCGGGACCGCAGACGGGGCGCGATCCTCTCCTGCCCGTCATCTGCCTGCCCGGGCTCAGCCGCAATTCACGCGACTTTCACCGCTTCGCGCAGGCGATCTCCACCGATCAGGCAAAGCCGCGGCGGGTCATTGCCATCGATTATCGTGGCCGGGGTCGATCCGATTGGGACCCGGACCCCTGCCGTTACCAGCTGTCGGTCGAGGCCGGCGATGTCCTGGAAATCTGCAGCACGCTCGATATCGACGCCGCCCTCTTCGTCGGAACCTCGCGCGGCGGATTGATCCTCCATCTCCTGCCGGGCATGGCGCCGGATCTCTCCCGTGGCAATATCCTGAACGACATCGGCCCCGTCATCGAGATCGACGGCCTGCTGGCCATCGCCCGCTATTTGAACAATGAAGGCCGCTATCCTTCATGGCGCGCCGCGGCGACGGCGCTGAAGATGCTGCACGGACCGGCCTTCCCCGCATTGGAGGCCGCGGACTGGGACGAGATGGCACTGAGCCTTTACCGCCAAGCCGACGGCGTCATCCTGCCGGACTTCGATCCGGCGCTGGTGGCTCCCCTTCTCGAACTCTCGGCCGCAACGCCGCTGGCCGATCTCTGGCCGCTCTTCGAGCGCCTGCGGGATCGTCCGCTCATGGTCATCCGTGGCGAGACGTCGACATTGCTGTCTCAAGAGACGGTCGATGCCATGGCCGGGAGACATCCGGCCCTGCAATCGCTGACGGTTGCCGGTCAGGGCCACGCCCCCCTCCTCCATCTCCCCGGCGTCATCGCGCCGATCAAGGCATTCCTCTCGACGCTCGACTGAATGGCGGCCGAGGCCGAGCGATCGAAGGCGGCCCGCACTGTCCCCGGCGCTTTCGGATACGTCTCATCTCAACAACGAAAAAACCCGGCATCGCTGCCGGGTTTTCCATCAATGACCGTGAGGTCAAGTGATATTAGAAGTCGCGCTGCAGACGGAGGAAGCCCGTCCAGTCCTTCTGGTCGCCCGGAAGGCCATCGTCGCTGTCCGTGTAGTTGACAGTTGCGAGCGTGCGCAGGCCAGTCGTGATCTGGTAGCCGGCGGTTACACCGACGCGCCATGCATCTTCGCTGGAGAATTCGCTGCCTACACGAACATTACCGAAGTACTGTGCGGCCGGGGTGATCGTGAACTTCTCAGTTGCCTTGATTGCGTATTCAGCAGCAACGGTCCATTCCGAACGATCGTAGTAGTAGTTCGGGTCGGTGGCGTACGAGCCAGCGATGCCGAGCGTGCCCGGGCCGAGTTCAGCCGTTGCGAGGATGCGGAAAGCAGCTTCTTCGGCGTCGAAGTCGTATGCAGCAAGGCCGTAGATGTTGAAGCCAGCGATCGTTGCGCCGAGCTTGCCGGAAACGCCGAGGCTGTCGTTCGGGTCGTTGTTGGTCGGGTAGGAGCCGCCTTCGATTTCGTCAACCGAAACGCCAGCGAGGAAAGAGCCGCCGTCGTAGGTGTAACGAGCCGAGTTCTGCAGAGCGCCGAACGAAGAGTCGAGCGAGTCCGTTTCGCCAGACAGGCCATCGTCCCACCAGCTGTAGAAGTAACCGACGTCGAAGCCAGCGATGTTGATCCATGCGCCGTCGAGGAAGGTTTCGCCGTCAGCGTCGGCCTGGATGTTGATGTAGGAAGACAGAGCGCCGAATTCGGTGTCGTTCTTCGCTTCGATCGTCAGGTAACCACGGCTGTAGGCGTTAACGTCGCCGTTGTCGCGGATGCCGTACGAGTCATCGTTGTACTCGAGCTGCGTACGAACGTAGCCGCCGATCTTGAGGCAGGTTTCCGTGCCGGGGATGTAGAAGTAGCCCGTGCCGAAAGCGTCGCAAACGCGAACGTATTCCATTGCTTCCGGTTCAGCAGCGACGATGGCGTCGGCAGCGTGTGCGCCGGATACTGCTGCGAGAGCGGCAGCGGAGCCGAGAAGAAGGCTCTTAATGTTCATTTCTGACCTCCAGTCAAAAGTTTAAAACGGGTCTGGGTATTTTGCTGAAGGACAGCGTTCCCTGCCCCATCCCCAACACTTCAGAAGTTGGCGATCAACCGCCCTTGCTTCTGGATTTGAAAATACCTGACCCGGCCGATGGCGCAATCACCAACTTGCTATCGCGCACCCTTTCGTCCGCCCTTCCGCATGTCCTGTTGCTGAAACGACACAAAATGGCCATCCGGGCGCTCAACTCTTAACAAGGCCTTAAGAAAATTGTTTGTTGAGAATGGCTTAGGTCGGCCGAAGCTTGCCTGAAACTGGTGAAAACCATGGCAAAACGGGGGCTGGGCGCCGGTGCTGCGGCATTCTCCGAAGCGGTCCTGGTCGCAGCTGTCAGCCGATGACGTGTTCGCGGCGGCTGCGAGGCGGCAGCGAGAATCGTTTGCGGCGGATGATTCCTGCCGAGAATCGGTGTCGCGACTCTTCAAGGCGGCAATGAGCCGCGGGGCGCGTGGCGCTCCGCGGTGGGCAGTGCGCACTTCAGGAGCGTCATTTCGACGGAGATGCTCTCCGAGCCCTGTCAGCCGGGAGTTTCGTAAGCCGAGACTCATTTTTGACTGGAGGTCAGAAATGAACATTAAGAGCCTTCTTCTCGGCTCCGCTGCCGCTCTCGCAGCAGTATCCGGCGCACACGCTGCCGACGCTATCGTCGCTGCTGAACCGGAAGCAATGGAATACGTCCGCGTCTGCGACGCTTTCGGCACGGGCTACTTCTACATCCCCGGCACGGAAACCTGCCTCAAGATCGGCGGCCGTGTTCGTACGCAGGTCGGCATCAACGATGGCGACGACACCGACTGGCAGGCTTACTCGCAGGGCTATCTGACGATCGAAGCCAAGAGCGACACCGAATTCGGCGCGCTGACGGGTTACATCAACCTTCAGGCCGATACGGACAAGCAGTACGGCAATCCGGATGGCTCGCGCAGCCTCGGTGCTGTTGCTCTCGACGGCGCGTGGATCAACCTCGCTGGCTTCGATGTCGGTTATTTCTATAACTGGTGGGACGAATACGGTATTGCAGGTGAAACCGACGAAAGCGGCGGCAATCTCTTCAACTCCGCGCGCTACACCTATGATGGCGGCGCTTTCTCCGCTGGTGTTTCCGTCGAAGACCTTCGCACACAGCAGAATCAGAATAACTTCAGCAACGACGATGTCGGTGCATCTGCTCTCCTGCTCGGCACTGTCGGCGGCGTAAAGGCACTGGTCATCGCATCGTACGACTTCGATGTCGATGAATCTGCTTTCAAGGGTGTCGTAACGGCCGACGTCGGCCCGGGCTCGCTTGAGATCGCTGGCATCTATGCCTCCGATCCGAACGCTTACTGGTCGAAGTCTGAGTGGTCTGTCGCAGCATCCTATGCGCTCAAGGCATCGGAAAAGCTGACCATCACTCCGGGCGCTCAGTACTTTGGCAACGTCGACCAGAGTGAATTCGGCGGCATTGCCGGTGGCATCAGCGATGATGATGCTTGGAAGGTTGGTCTGAGCGCGGAATACCAGATCACCACTGGCCTGAAGACTTTGGCGACCGTTAACTACACCAAGGTCGACTACGACACGACGCCCGCTGGTGTCGACGACGACAGCTGGACCGGCTTCCTTCGCCTGCAGCGCGACTTCTAAGTCACGCTACCGCAACGTCGTCAGACCTTCGATCTGAAGGTCTGACATCAAATTCATAAAGCCTGCAGTTCTCTCGAACTGCGGGCCTTGTGGTTTTGGAATTTTGAAAATAAGTATGGCCTGTATAAGGCATATTCCATACGCTGGATCCGGTGCATCGCGCATCGGTCCGGCTTTCGAAACATTTGAAGCGATCACGCTTCCCACGTCCGCATGGTCTGCATCGTATCTCGATGCCGATATCGCGAACCTGGGCCCATCATTCTGTGCGGCTTTTCCGCCGTGCAGAGAGCATTTGCATCGGCGTCCGTCACGGGACGCATCATTGGAGACGGCATTCATGGATATCAGCGGCAAGCCCTTCACGGCGGAGACTTATGGCGCCGGTTCGTTTTCCGGGCTGTCCTATACATTGCGCGCGGGGCGCGATTTCGAGCCGCCGGCCACCCATACGCTCGTCACGCTTCTCGATCGGTACGGCGACACGCTGTGGGAGGGCGGCAAGCACAAGGCCAATGTCGTCGCCTTCATCCACGATCTCTACGAAATGATGGCGGAGAAGGAATTTGCCGGCTTCTCCCAGGATATGCTCGACCGTCTGCTCAATGCACTGCGCAAGCGCGGCAACAGCAATGCGACGATCAACCGCAAAATGTCGGCGCTGAGCAAGCTCCTGCGCAAGGCGCACAAGATGGGCGACATCTCCGTCCTGCCGGATTTCACCCGGCAGAAAGAACGCGCCGGGCGCGTCCGTTTCCTGGAGCACGATGAGGAGGCGCGCCTCTTCGCCGCGATCGGCGCGCGCAACGAGCTCTATCGACGGCTCTGCATCTTCCTGGTGGATAGCGGTGCGCGTCTCGGAGAAGCGCTCGGCCTGCGCTGGAACGACCTGCAGGGCTCCATGGCAACCTTCTGGATCACCAAATCCGGCCGCAGCCGCTCCGTTCCGCTGACAACCCGAGCCCGCAAGGCTATCGGTCACGCCACATCGCGCGGTCTCGGACCTTTTTCCGGCATCGATCAGCAACAGTTCCGCACGGTGTGGAAGCTTGCCAAGCAGGATTCAGGCTTTCTCGACGATCCCGATCTCGTGCCGCATGTGCTGCGCCATACCTGCGCGTCGCGGCTCGTGCGCGGCGGCATCGATATCCGCCGCGTGCAGATGTGGCTCGGCCACCAGACGCTGCAGATGACGATGCGCTATGCCCACCTCGCCTCGCACGATCTCGATCTCTGCGTGCCGGTGCTGGAGCGCGCCAACAAGACCTTCGCCGCAGCGGCGAAAGCCAAGCGCATGCCGCAACAGGCGCCTTCGGCGCCGGCCTGCTGAGGTCGCAGATCACCGGAGAACCCCATTCGAGAACCGAGAAGCCTTACCCGGACGGGCCGCGACATCGGCACCGTCCGGGCTTGTCGCCGCGAGCGAGCTACTGCGCGCCATCCTGCAGTATTTCGTCCGTCACCACGTCGAAGCGCACCAGGGTCGCGGGACCGAAAGCGGTGGAAAGCGCGACGTCGGTCGCATCGCGTCCGGTCGCCATCAGGATGCGACCGATCCGGGGCTTGTTGTGCCGGGCATCGGCCGTATGCCAGTGACCGCCGAGATAGACCTCGAACCAGGCGCTGAAATCCATCGGATTGACGTCGATCGGCACGCCGATATCGCCGAGATAGCCGGTGCAGTAGCGCGCCGGGATATTCATCGCCCGGCAGAGCGTGATGGCGAGATGCGCGAAATCGCGACAGACGCCCACCCGGTCCGTAAAGCCGCCAAAGGCCGATCGCGTCGAATCGGCCTTCATATAGTCGAAGCGTATATGATTGTGGGCGAAGGAGAGGATCGCCGCCACGCGGGGCCAGCCCGGGGGCGTATGGGAAAAAGTCTGCCATGCGAAGTTCGAGAGGCGGTCGGTGTCGCAATAGCGGCTGCCGAGCAGGAAGACCAGCACGTCGTCGGGCAGATCCTTGATCGAGTGCTGAACGGCATCATAGGGGATCAGATCGGGCTGGCCGCTGTCGTAGATCTCGAAGGTGGTCGAAAGCGTCGTGATGCCGGCCGGGGCGACGATCCGGCTGCAACTGTTGCCGAAGCCATCGACATATTCCCAGGCCTCGATCGGCCGGTCGAACTGCAAAACCTGGTCCGTCAGCAGGTCCACGCGCCTGGAAGGATGAATGTTGAGCACCAGCAGCATCGCGGTGTCGTGTTGGCATTCATAGCTGATGTGGAACCCGGCTTTGATCTTCAAATGCTCTATCCTTCGGTGCGGCGTGGCGGGAGGTCATGCTGGACGGGAAACGGCGTGTGAGACGGATGGTTGCGCGTGCGCGCGCTCCGAGGCGTCGATGACGTCGGATTTTTGGCCTTCGGGATGCGCATTGACGTTTGCGGGCTGCGCGACGCTGCCTGCCTGCAACGCTTCGCTGATGACGTTGACCTGCACGGTCATGCTGTCGAAGTCGCCCTTCTTGCCGTCATAGCTTCCCGAAAGCGGCACCGCCTGCCGGGGCGTGCGGGCCACGCCGACGCGGATCAGGTCCCGGTTGCCGACGATGCCGTTGGTCGGATCGAACTCCACCCAGCCTGCTCCCGGCAGATAGACCTGGCACCAGGCATGGGTCGATCCGCCACCGAGCGTCACCTGTCCATCCCGGCTCGGCACATAGATATAGCCGGTGACGAAGCGGGCCGCGAGGCCCAGGGCGCGGGCGGCCTCCATCATCAGCAGCGCGAAATCGCGGCACGTTCCCTTGCGCAGACGCAAGGTTTCCAAAGGTTGCTGCGTCCCATGTTCCTGCCGGCGCGCATAGACGAAGCCTTCGCGGATCGCGAAGCAGAGCGTCATCAGCAGATGCCCGGTCTCCGTCGGCCGGCCGACGCGCACGAACTGGCGTGCCCATTTCCCCACCTGATCTTCGGGGTCCGGACAATGGCGTTTCATCGTCTGCTCAAGGTCGAAAGCCTCTTCCGGATCGTAGGCGAAAGGATAGGTTCGCGCCTCTTCGTCGATCTCGAAGTCGATCGGCACATGCGGCGTGTGTTCCAGCCGGATCAGCGTCTCGAAGGCCAGGTCCCGCGCGGGCTTCTCGAACCCGACCAGAGCCACGCAATTGCCGAAGACGTCATGAATCCAGCGGACATAGCTCGGCTCCGGCGACACATGAAGCGATGCCTCCAGCAGCGTCTGGTCGAAACTGTCGCGCGGTCGAAACATCAACCGGTGCTCGCCGAAGCCGACCGGCCGCTTGTAACGATAGGACGTCTTGTGGTGAACCGAGAAGAGAACCATTAGCCGACGTTAGCACCTCGCCTGCCGCCCGTCGCTGGGAAAGCTGATAAAATGGAGGGAAATTCAGGTTCGCCGCAGCGGACCGGCATGCGAAAGAGGTCGGACAAACGCCTGCCCGCTGTCCATGGCCGCGACGCGGGACGCGCGCGCCTGACCTTGCTTCAGACAGCAGGCACGACGGCGGCCATCCCGGTCTCTTCCCGAAGCCGTCCAGCCTCGTGCCGCGCCTCGCTCACAAATCCTTCGCCAGACGCAGCGCATCGTAGATCGCGGCATGGGTATTGCGCGCCGCGACGGCGTCGCCGATGCGGAAAAGGCGATAGGTGCCGGCGGGGTTGTGGACGAGGGTCTGGGGTTCTCCCGCCAAAAGGGCGTCGTAAGAGACTTCGCCAAGGTTGCGGGAAGCGGGGCGGAGCTCGAAATAGAGATCGTCGAGCGGGATGGTGCCGTGATTGACGACGATCTGGTCGACGATGCGCTCCTTCGCGCCGGCGCTGAGGTTGCCGCCGTAATCGCTGCCGACGCGGGCGACGATGGCGTTGCCGCGACGCTCGGCGGAGTGAAGCCGGTAGGTGACCGTGAATGTGGCGTCGAGCGCCTGCAGCGTGCGCATGTAGGGCACGAGATTCATCGCCATCACCTCCGGCGCGAAGGCGCGATCCGGCGTCATGATTTCGACCTTCGCGCCCGATTTCGCGATGATCTCGGCAGCCTGCAGGCCGGCATGGTCGCCGGCATCGTCGAACACCAGCACGTTGGTGCCGGGTTTCACGTCGCCCGACAGGATGTCCCAGGCAGACACGACGAGATCGTTTCCGGTGGAGAGAACATCCGTGTGCGGCAGGCCGCCGGTGGCGATGATCACGACGTCGGGTTGCTCGGCCGCGATCGTCTCGGCATCCGCCCAGCTGTTGAAGTGGAAGGTGACGCCCTGTTTTTCGCACTGGGCCATGCGCCAGTCGATGATGCTCATCATCTCGCGCCGGCGCTCGCTCTGCGCGGTCAGGCGAATCTGCCCGCCGGGCTGGTTGGCCGCCTCGAAGACGACGACGTGGTGGCCCCGCTCGGCCGAAACACGGGCGGCTTCCAGCCCCGCCGGTCCCGCGCCGACGATGACGATCCGGCGCAGGACGTCGGCTTTGGCGATCGTGTGCGGCATGGTCTCCTCACGGCCGGTCGCCGCATTGTGGATGCAGAAGGCCATGCCGCCCTGATAGATGCGGTCGAGACAATAATTGGCCCCGACACAGGGGCGGATGTCCTCTTCGCGCTTCTCGATGATCTTGCGCACGATATGCGGGTCGGTCATATGCGCCCGCGTCATGCCGACCATGTCCACCTTGCCGCTCGCGATCGCATGGCGGGCCGTGGCCACGTCGGGGATCTTGGCCGCGTGGAAGGTCGGGAAATTGGTCGCGGCGCGGATCTCGCCGGCAAAGTCGAGATGCGGGGAATTGGCCATGCCCTGGATGGGGATGACGTCGGTGAGGCCGGGATCGGTATCGATATGGCCGCGGATGACGTTGAGATAGTCGATCAGACCGCTGTCGCGCAGGCGGCGCGAGATCTCCAGACCCTCGGCCTGCCCCGTGCCGCCGGGCAGACATTCGTCCGCCGTGTAGCGCACGCCGAGAATGAAATCCTCGCCCACGCGGGCGCGCATCGCCCTGAACACGTCGAGACAGAAGCGCAGGCGCGTGTCGAGCGAGGCGCCGCCATAGGGGCCGTCGAGTTCGTTGGTGGCCGGCGAGGTGAACTGGTCGATCAGGTGGCCATAGGCTTCGAGCTCGACGCCATCCATGCCGCCCGCCTTCATGCGCTCGGCCGCGTCGGCAAAATCCTTGATGATCCGGGCGATGTCCCAGTCTTCGAGCTTCTTCGGAAAGGCCCGGTGTGCGGCCTCCCGCTGGTGCGACGGGGCAACCACGGGCAGCCAGTCGCCCTTGTCCCAGCGGGTCCGCCGGCCGAGATGGGTCAGCTGGATCATGATCGCCGCGCCCTCTTCATGCACGGCATCCGTCATCTCGCGGATATAGGGGACGATCTCGTCCTTGTAGGCGAGCAGATTGTTGAACACCGGCGGGCTGTCCTTCGACACGGCGGCCGAGCCCGCCGTCATCGTCAGGGCGACGCCGCCCCTCGCCCGCTCCACCGTATAGGCCCTGTAGCGCGCCTTCGGCATGCCGTCTTCGGGATAGGCCGGTTCGTGCGACGTCACGATGATGCGGTTGCGCAGGGTCAGATGCTTCAGCCGGTAGGGCTGCAGGAGGGGATCGCTGGACATGCCGTAGCTCCGATTGATGCGTCGGGGGTCGATGCGTCGGGGCCGGAGGCTAACGAGAAATGTACACATGTGTCAATCCGCAAAACAGGCCTGTACATTCACCTTGTTCACTGGGCCGGGATTTGGTAGGCATGAGGGTATGGAGCAAGCGGTGAGCGACAGCGGCTGGCGGGGGTCTTACGAGGGGTGGTTCGATGCCGCCTACACCTCGCTGCTGGAATCCGGGGTGGATTCGGTCAAGATCCTGCCGCTCGCCAAGCAACTCGGCCTGTCGCGCACCAGCTTCTACTGGTTCTTCAAGGATCGCGAGGCGCTGCTCGATGCGCTGATCGACCGCTGGCGCGACACGAATACCGGCAACATCATCCGGCAGTCGGAGGCCTATGCGGAGACGCTCGTCGAGGCGATGCTGAACGTGTTCGACTGCTGGCTCGACACCGCGCTGTTCGATGCCCGCTTCGAATTTGCTGTGCGCAGCTGGGCGCTGCAATCGCCCGAGATCGAGGCGGAGGTGCAGCGCGCGGATGCGGCGCGCATGGCGGCGCTCGCCCGCATGTTCGCACGCTTCGGCCATGACGACGTGGCGGCGGATGTCCGCGCGCGCACCACCTATCTCGTGCAGATCGGCTATATCTCCATGCAGGCCCGCGAGGACGTGGCGCTGCGGATGAAGCGCATTCCGCAGTACATCGCCATCTTCACCGGTCAGGAACCGCAAAGGCGAGAGCTCGACCGTTTCCATGCCCGCCACGGCTACCTGCAGGGATAGCGGAAATGGCGGTCGCGGCGATATCGAACACCGGCCCGATGGCCACCGCGCAGCGACCGATCCTTATGCCGACACGTCCATCGACCCACCTGTTGCGCCCGTTTGATCGCGCCGAGGCCTGTCTAATCGCGCCCTGGAATGGCGCGGCAGGACTGTCGGTCGCCCGGTCCATCCGCCACACTCCCTGCATCACGCGAGGGCCCTGGCCTTTCACGAAAGGAGACCTGCGGGCCGCAGATGCGGTCTGCGCCGAAGATCGGAATAAGGAGACTGTTCTTCGGGGCCTATGAATCTCCAAGCCTATGAAGCGGATGTCTGCGGCGTCCCGCTTTTTCTGCCTTGCCGCTCATCCATAAAAAGGGGAACGATAATGAAGAAACTACTCGCCTCCACCTGCCTCACCATGGGCCTGTTTGCCGGCCTCTCCGTCGCCAGCGCGGCCGAATGCGGCAGCGTCACCATTGCCAGCATGAACTGGCAGAGCGCGGAGGTCATCTCCAATCTCGACAAGCTGATCCTCAACGAAGGCTATGGCTGTCAGGCGGAAATCACGGTCGGCGACACCGTTCCCACCATCACCTCCATGGCCGAAAAGGGCCAGCCGGATATCGCGCCCGAAGCCTGGGTTGATCTGCTGCCGGACGTCGTCGCCAAGGGCACGGAAGAAGGCCGCATCGTCAAGGTCGGCTCGCCTTTGCCGGATGGCGGCAACCAGGGCTGGTGGATCCCGAAATATCTTGCCGACAAGCATCCCGACATCAAGACCATTCCCGACCTCCTGAAGCATCCCGACCTGTTTCCGAGCGAGGAAGACCCGAGCAAGGGCGCCGTGCTCAACGGCCCGCAGGGCTGGGGCGGCACGGTGGTGACGACGCAGCTCTTCAAAGCCTATGACGGCGAGAAGGCAAACTTCACGCTGGTCGATACCGGCTCCGCCGCCGGCCTCGACGGCGCGATCGCCAAGGCCTATGAGCGCGAGAAGGGCTTTGCCGCCTATTACTGGGCACCGACCGCCCTGCTCGGCAAGTATCCGATGGTCAAGCTCGACGCCGGCGCACCGGCGGATGCGGCCGAATGGAAGCGCTGCAACACGGTTGCCGATTGCCCGGACCCCAAGCCCAACGCCTGGCCGGTCGACACCATCGTGACGCTGGTGGCCAAGCCCTTCTCCGAGAAGGCCGGGCCAGAGGTCATGGCCTATCTCGAAAAGCGCTCCTGGAGCAACGAGACCATCGGCAAGCTGATGGCCTGGATGACCGACAACCAGGCGAGCGGCGAAGACGGCGCCAAGCACTTCCTGAAGGAAAACAAGGAGATCTGGACCAAGTGGGTTTCGGCCGACGCGGCCGCGAAGATCGAAGCGGCGCTCTGAGCTCCGTCCTTTGAGGCGGTGTGCGCCGGCGCTTGAGCCTATCTGGGCCCGGCGCCGGCGCACGCCGCCTCCCGCTTGCCGTCAGAAGAAGAAAAAGACGTCGCACGGCTCCTTCCAGAGAAAGGGACCCGCATGGAATGGTTTTACACATTTCCACACATGGATGACGACGCGCTTCGCAACTTGAAAAAGACCATCGACGAGGGATTTCGGGCCTTCACCCGGACATATGGCGACGCGATCGAAAGCCTGTTCTCGCCGCTCCAGACCTTCCTGCTCGCGACCGATCGCTTCATGACGCAGACGCCCTGGCCGATCATCACCGCGATCATCCTGACGATCGCCTGGTTTGCCAGCCGCAGCGTGAAGATCGTGCTCGGCTGTCTCGTGACGCTGCTGCTCATCGGCTATTTCGACATGTGGACCGACACGATGCGGACGGTCGCGATGATCTTCGTCTGCACGGTGCTGTCGATCGCGGTCGGCCTGCCGATCGGCATTCTCATGGCGCGCTCCGATACGTTCCGGCGGATCGTCAATCCGATCCTCGACGTGATGCAGACCATGCCGAGCTTCGTCTATCTCATTCCCGTGGTCATGCTGCTCGGCATCGGTCGCGTGCCCGGCCTCATCGCCGTCGTCATCTACGCCATCCCCCCGATGATCCGGCTGACCGACCTCGGCATCCGGCTCGTGGACAAGGACGTGCTGGAGGCGGCCGATGCCTTCGGCACGTCGGATCGCCAAAAACTCTTCAAGGTGCAGCTCCCCCTCGCCCTTCCCACCATCATGGCCGGTATCAACCAGACGATCATGATGGCGCTCGCCATGGTCGTGGTGGCCTCGATGATCGGCGTTCAGGGTCTCGGCCAGCCGGTGCTCAAAGCCATCGCCAACCAGTATTTCACGCTCGGCATGTTCAACGGACTGGCCATCGTCGGCATCGCCATCATCTTCGACCGCGTCAGCCAGGCCTATGGCAAGCGCCTGCAGAAACACCGGGAGATCGTCCATGGCTGACCCCCTTGCGTCCAAGGCTTTCGGCGGCATCGCCGTGCGCAATCTCTACAAGATCTTCGGCCCCAATGCGGCAGCCCATGTCGAGGCGGTGCGCAACGGCATGACGAAGACCGAGCTCAACGCCTTGCACGGCCATGTGCTGGGGCTTCGCGATATCAATATCGAGATCGCCTCCGGCTCGATCCAGGTGATCATGGGCCTGTCCGGCTCCGGCAAGTCCACGCTGATCCGCCATATCAACCGGCTGATCGACCCGACCGCCGGCGAGGTGCTGGTGGATGGCGTCGACGTCGTGAAGATGGGACCGGCCGAGCTGCGCAGTTTCCGGCGCCACCAGACGGCCATGGTGTTCCAGAAGTTCGCCCTGCTGCCGCATCGCAGCGTGCTCGACAACACCATGTTCGGCCTGGAGATCCAGGGCATCGAGCGCACGACGTCGCGCGACATCGCCATGCGCTGGCTGGAGCGGGTGGGGCTGAAAGGCTTCGAGAGCAAATATCCGAACCAGCTTTCGGGCGGCATGCAGCAGCGCGTGGGGCTCGCCCGTGCACTGTCCAACGATGCGCCTGTGCTGCTGATGGACGAGGCCTATTCCGCGCTCGACCCGCTGATTCGCATGGACATGCAGTCGGTGCTCCTCGACATCCAGGCGGAGATCCGCAAGACCATCGTCTTCATCACGCACGATCTCGACGAGGCGCTGCGGCTCGGCGACCAGATCGCCATCCTGCGCGATGGCGAGGTGATCCAGCAGGGCACGAGCCAGGATATCGTGCTGCGCCCCGCCGACGACTATGTCGCAAGCTTCGTGCGCGAGGTGAACCGCGGTCGCGTCGTTCATGTCGAGGCGGTGATGACGCCGCTGCGCGGACCGGCGTCCGGTGGCACGGCATCCGGTGGCCGCACCATGGCCTCGACCGTCACGATCGAGGAGGCGCTTCGCCTGCTGGTCGGCGTGCCCGAGGATGAGGCCACAGTGGTGGACGCCAGCGGCCAGCCCGTGGGCACGGTCAGTTTCCGCCAGCTTGCGGGCGCCATGGTCAATGCTCACGAAATCGGGGCTCACGGCATAGGGGCTCACGGTATTGGGGAACCCGACATCGGCCGGCCGATGCCGGAGGGCCGCTCCCACGTCGCCTGAGCCGGCCTCAGGTGAACCGGACTCACGTGAACCGGCCTCAAGGCAGGCTCGGAACCGGACGTCTGCCCGCAGCCGCGGGTGGGCTCTCGGCCCTGGCCCTGTCCGCCGTCGGCGAGACCTCGGGCATCATCGACGAAGCTCGATTCGTCCGAGCCAAAGAAAAGCGCCGCCCGGGCGATCTCCTCGGCCTCGCCCCTGCGACCGAGCGGACTGCACGCGCAGAAGCGCGTGGCGGAACCCGCGCGCGCGATTACAGCGTCTTGCTGGCAGGGCGCGTTTTCGTGCCCAGATTGCCGGAGAAAGACGTCGCGCAGACGTCGAGCGCCTCGACCACCGACCGAAGGTAAGTGCCGCGCCGACTGTCGCCCGCCCGTGTCGCCTCGGCGGACAAAGCCTCCCGGATCCGGTCGATGAAGCCCTGATGATCGAACGCATCCGACCGCACGTTGACCTTCACCTCATCGACATAATGCGTCACCAGCGGCTCCAGATCGAGGTTCCCGTCGGCCTGATACATGACCGCCATCTGCTGGGCGAGTTTGACCATCTGGACATAGGGCCCGAACGCGGCGCTCATGAACGTCTCCTTTGAAGGCTAGCTATCCCCGCCACCACGACACGGCAACGCGCGTGACGAAGACGGTATCGAATTGCCCTGAAGATGGTGATCCCCGCCCGCAACGCCATCAACCCCCAAGATAAACTTTCCGTCAGACGCGCGCCAGCGAAGATGCGTCGGACGTGAGAGGGAAGCGAACGGGAGATTGGCCGAGACTCGGCTGAAGACGTTTCGGGATCCGGCGGTGAAACGATAGGCGTTCCCGCAAAGCGTCAGACTTGCGCGAACGTGCAGATCCAATCACCGATTGGACCGTCGAAAAACCGGGTGAATGAAGAAGATAAATGGAGGGCCACGCCCGACGATGATGAGCACGACGTCTACGCTATTGCACTCTAACACTGCACGGCGCTACTTTCAGTGCCAATTGGCGCAGTTCATCAGCGGTTTTGGCCATTCTCGATGGGCGGGTGGCTTGTAGCATCGCTGGAACAGCAGGCCGCCTCGTCCTTGCTTCGCCCCGCAACGCATGAAGAGGAGATCGCCCATGCCTTCCTACCCTCCCTTTATCATAGAACCGGGCGAGCCGAGCACCGCGACGTTCTTCCGTGGAGAGCCTCACTGGTCTAACCCGCCCCATGCCGACGCCGCGCTGATCCGCGCGACCGAGGAGCGGCTGAACGTCGTGTTGCCAAATTTGCTCCGAACCCTTTACCTGGAGCAGAATGGCGGCGGTTCAGACTTCATCTACTCGGCGATCGAGCCCGGCGCACCGCTTGCTCCGGTCGAAGCCGATTTCGACAGGTGGTGGCGCGGGAGCTTGCCTGGCGAGGCGCTGCTGCCGCTCGGCGATCTCACGAGCATGGAAGCGCTACAGGAGACATTCGACTACGACCCGGACTATTCATGGCGCGAGCACCTTCCCGAAGCCGGCCGATTGATCCGGATAGGCCAGGAGGGATGGGACGACTATCTCTGCCTCGACTATGGGAACGGACGAACCGAGCCGCGCGTGGTTTTGTTTGACGACGTGCGCTGGACCCCCGGCAACGATGCACCTTTCGAAGCCGTATGGCCGGATTTCACGACCTTTTTCACAGGACTACGCCGCCCTACGCTGACCTTTCACGAGGGGCGGCCCTACCGGGGAGTGATGCCAGCTGGCCCTCGCGATCAAAGCATGACGGAAGGCTGAATGAGCAGGGTCGAGAGGCGCTCATCCTTTGTCGCTACAGATAGGGACAAGTCGGACGCCCATGCAGAATTCGGCGGTGATTGAGTAACCATCGAGCGGAATATCGCGCCATAGCGTAATATCGGCGGGAATGGCGGAGAAGATGGGAAACGCTAATAAAAAAATAAATCGTTCAATATCAGTCACTTAAAGCATGACTTAACACGGGTTTTGTAGCAGACTTTGTTGTCAATTTTGTAGTGGAAAGTCACCACGGTGTCGTGCAGCACTTGCCTTCTGACGTTTCTCTCTCTCAAAGAACGCTCGCATCTTAAAAAATTCGCTCAGTTCGCCGTCCGTGGCTTTCGCGATGATCTGTTTAAATTCTTCTTGGTCATCCATGGAAGGAATCTCCAGCCTCAGCCAGTCTAACAGGAACTCGCGAGCCTTCCCGGTGACCAAGTTATGACCGACCAAGAAGCATGTATGCTCCATCAGGTGCATCATTTGATAAGCATAGAATTGCGCTGGCGACATTCCATATATGCCGGCAATATGAGCTTTCTCACGTTCAGCTGCGAGCTGCCTAGTTACTTCCACTACTGTAGAAAGGTTCCTGGCTTTACTATTTTGAACTAATGCAAAAACGGCCGCTAAGAGGGCGAAAAGCGAGCCTAATGCGCCTACAGCAGCGATTACTTCCACCAAACTGAATGTCTTCGGAAGCCATTGGAACCCGGCTTCGACACTCTGTTCGATCATTTGCTGTCTGGAACCTTCTGGGGTGGCTGCACAGGCTGTGGCTGTTCGGCTGGCAACGCCGCTACCGGACGTATAATCGGAGTTCTGAGATAGCTGTTTATTTCTAAATTACCGGGTCGGTCCACGCTTACTAGCATAACGCCCGGTGGCAAGATTGGATGCTTTTCCGCCATCTGGTTAAACTCCATTCTCGCTAAATTTAACTTTTACCCTGCGTTTGCCCACCGTTCGAACCGGTTGCGCCGCTTCGAGCGGCCGGGGCACTAGAAGCGACGGGAGTGCTTGGTTCCGAGGACGGCTTAATCACAGGGTTCTTCATAAAGGTCTTTTGCACATGGTCACTGCCACTTGTAATCGCAGGCGACCTTGAAAAACCATCGTTGACGATAACGCGTTTGATGTCTGACATGCTCTTCTCCAATGATCAGCTAGGAGGGTGCCACGATAAGAAGCTAGTCTTTGCTTTCTTTATCCGTATCCTTCTTCAGCTCTTTTTCGACACGCTCTTGCATATTAGTCGTTGGCCTTATGAGGGGCGTCTTGAGGTAGCTACTTTGCGGGTCGGTGATACCGCCGTGCGGTAGATCGAACTCTTCTAAAGGATTGAAACCTGGCAATGGCCCGAACGGAGATCTCCTGATCATCATCACTACCCTCTTGCCTCGAACATTTGATGAACAAACATTAATACGCCAATTCCAGCGAGTCTAGCTGAATCGCCACTGAGACTAGATCTAGTCGGAGACTTCCCGCACACTCCGTAGAAACACAACACCTATGATGCTGAAATGCGAAGCTCGCCAGCTACCGCATAAGAGCTGTCTGACCTCAAATGGTCGAAAGCGCAGTGAGTTCGATGGTTCGCTCTCTCTAGTGCCTCTAGCGGTCGATTTGCCGGAGCACTGCCCCGGGTCCATCCGCTAGACGCAAGGCGTCTCTACGTTCCATCATCGGCTACTATCTGCCGGTCGCTACCGAGGTTGGCCTGTATGAGAGGCTCCTCTGAGATTCGGGCATCCGCCCTTATCCCCGCTCACGCAGACCGGGGGCATTGATCCCACCCCCGGATTCCTTTCAGCCTTAACCCAACCCCATTTAGAGACACCTCAAAGCAGGGATCAACCGCCAAGCCTTGAGATCAGGGGGACCAAAAAAGCTTCCAAAGGAAACCTCCTGACTGTCCTCGAAGTGAGGACAATCAATAATGTGGTGGAATAAATTAGAAACACAACCGGCTAACAGATCTCTCCACAAAAAAAGCTCACCGCAATCTGCGGTGAGCCTCCCACTCATTCGAGCAATGTATGATTAAGCGTCCGCGTTGCGCATCATTACATCCATGATGATTTCGCGAAGCTCCTGCTTCGTAGCCCGCTCAAGACCGAGCCTCGCCAGCCGGTCCCGAATAGACGGCCTACAATCGTCATAAGAAAGCATCGCGAATTCGCGCTCGTCGTCGGCCAGCCGAGCGAGGATTTCGGCCCGCTTGGCTTCAAGGGGATCGGCGTGACGCACCTGCCCGTCGAGAACCATACGCTTCAGTTCCGGGGAGAGCGCCATTACGCGGCCTCCGGGACGATTAGCGCGGGGTTGAAATTCTGGTGAGCAATACTCCAGACAGTGCCGTAATGGACATTTGACCGCCAGAGCCGGTTGCTAGCATACTTACGGATAATAGCCTTCGTAGCCGCGTCCATCGGGATAACATGCCACACAAGCGGCTCTGAAACTTCCATCAACTTCAGCCGGTTGGCGTCGGTCGGCATCGCGTCGAAAGCAAGGATCGCAGCGCGGACATTCGCAAGAGCACCTGACTGTTCAAAATAAGCGGTGATGAAGTGCCGGACGTCATAAACAGCGCCCTCAAGGTTTTCGAGGACTTCGCGTAAATCCTCCAACGCAAGATCTGCCGGATCGTCTGCGCCAGCATTGGCTTCAATACGCCCCTTCAGCCATTCGGCAATCCCGCCGCGCAAGTCTTCGCTCCATTCGAGGCAATTGCCTGCGGAGTTCAAATTTCCCTCCCCTGCCGTGCTATCGATATATTCAGTAAGCGTTGCAGCGGGCGTCTGGGTCATGTTATTTTCGGTCGTCATTGCGATTTCCTTCTAGCTATCGCGGTGAATCTGGATTGAGGGGCGACAAGGCGAAGTGTGGTAGCAGAGCCTTGTCGTTCCCATTCTTGAGGGACTATTCGCCCTTTGCGCCAACGCTTAGCAGCGTGTGCCGCGTTGGCTTCCGAAGCTTCGAACGGATCGCCTTCAGGCGTTCGATCTCTGCAAAGGATTTCTTCAAAGCTTCAACGTCGCCGCGTGGTAAAGAGGCACTTGCTTCGTGCGCGGCATTGATCGCGTGTTCGATCTCATGAAGCTTGTATTCGTTGATGAGGGCCGCAAGTTCTTTCGCGCCGTCAAGCATGACACCCATCATTCCGTGCGCTCTTTCGAGCGCTGAGAACGGCTTCTCCCAAGGCGCTTCCGTCTCGAACGTCTGCATTTCTTTGCTGAGATCAGTTCCGCTGATGTGGATGCCATAAGCGTCAAGGTTTTCTTCGAAGTCGACATGACGACCTTCCATGAAAGCATGGAATGGTCTCAAGTATGTAGTCGGTGCCGCATCCCGTTCGGCATCTTCGGATTTTGCCTTTTGGCGCTCCCGGTAGGCTCGGACTTTTTCTGCGCTTGTCATCGCCATAGGACAACTCCTTTATTGTTTGGTTACGGTTACAGTAACCGACCAAAGTTGTCAAGCGACTATGAGCACGTTTCCCTCATCGGTCCCGGCGAATATCAGCATCGGCCAAATGCCGAGCGTGCCGAGGGCTTCAATGATTTTGGTGCGAAGATCATCCGGCGCTGCCGGATCGAACTTCCGGGCGATGCCCTCGACGGCATCGATGGCATTGAAGTAGTTGTCAGTGTGGAAGTATGCGGCTGGCTGCATTTCGGTGTTGCCTTACGTGATTGTGCAAGGCCGTTTTGATTCAATTCGGCTGCTTTGGCAAGCGCCAAAGATAAATTATTTCAATAGCTTAGTTATAAGTAAGCACTTACTTACTTTTGAAATAAAAAGGCCCTCATGCCGAGGGAGACATGAGGGCCTTTATGGTGCTAGACGCAAAAGATGGAAGCCGTTGCGTCCGGCTTTCTTGGTTTTCTCCAAACAGCAACCGGTCGAATGACCAAAGACGACCGGTTGATATTTCACTTATAGCGGGATGCCTGAGCGGCTGCATACGAAAGGCAGAGAAAGTTCACGACTAGCCGGGATGGTGCATTCTGGAAATGTTGGATGACACTCGGTCGCTTTGCTCCCTCCCTGCGCGCTTCGCTTGCCAGCTCGCATTCGCTCGCTTGACTGTTCGAGCATCATCTAATCTCATCCCATCACAATAACCTGCGGGAATAGGACTTATTCCCCCTCGACTTGAACAACCTATAAAAGCCGACACAAGGCCGGCGAGTGTTCAAGTCGAGGGGGATTTCTGCGTCAAACAGGTGGTGAAGAGTTCTGGCTGGTTAGGCCCACTAGGCGGCTTCCATTTGCCTAGCAGCACTCCGTAATCCTGCCCTTGCGGGCAAAGCGGTGAGCGCCACGCTCGACTTTCCTTCAATCGATACGTGACCGGACGTTGTGGTTGCTGATCCTGTCAGCGTTTCACATTGCGTCCATCTTTTTATTGCATCCATTCCAGCGGTTTCCCGGTGCGGCGATAACCCGCTGGTGCGTCCGATGTTTTCCATCGGGGAGCCTGTCAGCGCGATCTTCCGTTCGTCTCTGGCTGACTGATAGCGCCGGTCATGTTCCCGGTATCGCCCTCGCATCCAAGGCCAGTATGGTCCTCATGGAGCTAACGACGCTCCTAAAGGGGAGCCGCTGAAACAGGGTTGACATTAAAGGAATTTAATCCTATAAGTGAACACGCTGAACTCAGAAGCAGCATTCAACGCCCTCGACAGAAAAGCACACTGTCGAGGGCTTCTTCGTATTATAGCAAGATTTCCGCGTAAGCGCTTTTGCCTGCTAAAATGCATCTCATCTCAGAGTATACAGGATTTTATTCCCCGAGTGAATCCTCAATCTTTCCGCCATAGCGACTCATAGAGAGGCGTTTGAGGGACCGGATAGGCAAACCCTCATCCCAAAGCCTCAAACGCGCCAGTGACTCGCTCTGAGTCAAACAGCGAGGCTAAAACTCTCGACAAGCTGCGCAGAGACCGTCCACGGCGATTCCGCAGCGAAAGTCCACTCCTTACAGGTCCACTTCCGGGCAGTAGGCTCGCCGTAGGGCTTGAACAGGAACGGCTCATTACCTCCCCTCGCCTCAAAGAAATCCACGATCACGCGCATGTCGTTGTAGACCAAAGCGTTCCACGACAGGGAGACCTGACGGCGAATATGGTTGATGCCCTTGGGCGTCGGCTGGCTGTAGCCGTCCCCGAACTCCGCCTCCCAGAGGTTCACGGTCGGCTTGTGCGAGGTGCCGGGCGACGGTGCGACGGGCGGGCTGAAGGTCGCCAAGGGCATTAGCGCCCCCTCGAATTAAGCGTGTTACCGGGCCTGCTCTGACGGCGAATTTCGTCAGCGACGACGCCGCGCATGGTCGCTTCCATCTCGCGCGCCGTCCGACGAGCGAGGTCCGCGTTCTGATCCGGCGTGCCGGAGGATCCGGTGACGGTCACGGGTGCATTGATCGTGATGGACTGCGCAGTTGCTTCCCGCACTGACGCCTGACGGGCAGAAGGAAGCTGTGGGATCTTCGGCATGCGGAGATCGACCGGGATGTTCCGGCCATCCGGCAGCGGCACGGCGGCTTCAGGTCCAGCCTCACCGAAGATCGCGGCAGAACGCGAGATCCCGCCCTTAGCGAAGCGCTTCAGAGGAACAGGCTTGCCGTTCGCAGCGATACCACCGTCCGCAAAACCGAAGATCGCGCCAAGGATGCCGCTACCTGCACCGCCAAGGATGCCGGCAAGCGGACCCTTGCCGAGAAGTGCAGCCTGAAGCGTGGCGTCTACGAGGCTGCTAAGCAGGTTCTGCACCGCGCCCTGAAGCGTCTGAGTGCCGGTCAACAGACCGCTGAGGCTGCTGGTAAAGCCCTCTGCAAAATACTCCTGCGCGTTCTTGAGCCCTTCGGCCGAGGTCGCCACCTCCTGATTCTTCGTGTTCAACTCACCGGTGAGCGTGATCTGTTCGCGCATCTTCGCCAGTTCGGCATCGGACAGCGTGATGCCGGCGCGCCCTGCCTCTACCTTGGCCTGATAAAGCTGAAGCTCGACACGCTGCTGATTTGCCGACATGCCGGAAATCGACTGCTCGAACCGGGCAAGGTCCAAGCCTTCCTGCACCGTCCGATTCAGGCTCTTGCGGGCTTCGTCCTGCTGCTTCGCAAGTTCGACGGCCTGCTGTTGCGCAGTCGTCGGTTCAAGCTTCTGGGCGGCCGTAGGCGTGCCGTCATAGGCGTTGCGGATCGTGCCGTCATCAACACGGCGCAAGCCTTCCCACTCATTGCGCAGGCCGGCCGGATCATTGCCGCGACGACGCAATAGCGCGCGCGCAAGTTCGTCCTGGGTGGCCTGATCGTAGAGGCGATCACCGGACAGGCCAAGTTCCTTCATGAGGCCTTCAAGGGTCGCGCCCGTGATCTGGTAACGACCAAGAGCCGACGAACCCTTGCCGTCACCGTAGAGTGCGCGGTTCGCCGGGTTAGCGAGCATCTGGCGCTGAAGGTCGCGGACCTGATTCAGCGTCATGCCGGTGAGGTTCTGTGCGCCGTTCGTCCAGCGTCCGTGGTCGAGCGTGGCGTTGTAGTCGCCTCCGCTCTCGACGGACGCAACAAGGTCGAGGATATTGTCGTGCTTGCCGAACTGCTGAATGCTCTTGGCACGATTGGCGATGTCGGTCGCCTGCCAGACTTCGCCCATAGACCGGGCGTTCTTCACCGCCTTCTGGTAGGCGGTCTCCATCGCGCTCGACTGCGCAAGCGTGTCCAGTTCGGCCTTCAGTTCCGGCACGAGGTTCTTCAGGTCGGTCAGAGCTTCACCGAAGTTTTTCGCCCGTTCCGCGTTCATCTTCATGTCGCGGCCGAAGTTCGTGGTGATGTCGGAAAGGCCCTTCAGGACTTCCTTAAACTCCTTTGAACCTCCCGTGACCTTGTGGATCTCTTCATCGACGGCACTCAAGGCAATGGCGAGGTTGCGCAGTTCCGCGCCCTGAATCAGGTTATCCTTCTGCGCCTTGACGCGATTAATTTCCTTGACGATGCCGGCGCGCTGAGCCTGAAGCCGCTTAAGCTGCTCTTCCGGCGAATTGTAACGTTCAATCGCCTTGTCGCGCACCTCCCCGCCGAAGTCGGGGTAAAGCGCGCCCATGATCTTGCTCGCCACGCCAACGCCCTCGACAGCCGCCTGCTTCGCGTAAACCGTGAAGTTGCGCCACATGGTCGCCCATTCGCTATCGATCTTCTTCGCGGCTGCAATCTGCTCTTCCGTGAACAACGCGCCTTCGTTGCGCAGGCGCTGGATCTCACCGACAGACAGGCCGAGCGTCTTGGCAAGCTCTTCGGCACCGGTGCCGCCGAACACCTCATCGAGGATACGGGTCTGCGCTGCCGCGTCCAGCTTCTGGAGCTTGCCGATGATCTCATCCATGAATCGAGATGGATCTTTCAAGCGCTCCGCAACATCGGAGACGCTATAGCCGAGCCGCTTAAACGACTCTTCCGCGCTGCCCTTGCCCGTCTCTGCGAACTCATCACCACGGATGTTCAATTCCTTAAGAGCGTCGGTCATGCCATCAATGCTCATGCCGGCTGCGGTGGCGACGTTCGCCCACTGCTGCCAGACCTTCGCGGTGACGCCAGCCTTACGCGCTTCGCGATCAACCTCCGCGATCGAGGACGCGATCTCCTTCACGGCCATGACCATACCGCCCGCGACAGCGACGGCAGCGCCGCCCTTCGCCATGGTGCCGAATGCCTTCTCCATGCTGCTGGCGATATTGCTGCCGGCCTTGGCGTAGGTCTGTTCCATGTTGCGGGCAGACTGCCGGGCGCGAGCCTCAAGGGCCTTGCTGCCACGCTGCTGGATCGCATTCGCGCGCGCCATGCCCTTTTCCAGCTTATCGACGCGGGCCTCGATATCGACCACAAGGCCGGGAAGTGCGACGTCCATTCGTTATTCCTTAAAAGGTGAAGATGCCATCGGCATCGGGATCGTTGTAGCGGGAGAGGTTGTCCTGATAGATCGCGGCAAAACGCACGGCCATGAGGGCGGCGACAGCACCGTCGATCTTGTCGCGGGACTTCGACTTGTCGAACTTCCGGTTGCCGGCCGCGTCACGCACCACAGCAACGTTGTCGAAGTTCCATCGAAGGATGGGATGGCCCGAATGATAGAACTTGCCGGCGAGGATGGCGCGTTCGACCTCATCGCAGGCCGGTGACATGGAAATGAAGCCCTGCCGGAAATCGACTACCGGCAAGCTGTCGTTCATGAGGTTCTGCTGTAGCTTCTGCGCGCGCCACGGATCGAACGCGATCTGCCGCACGTCGAATTCCTTATCAAGCTCGCGGATCTTAGCTTCCACGAAATCGTAATCGACGGCAGCGCCGGGCGTGGGCGTGATAAGTTCGGCGGTCGCCCAATCCTGATAGTTCACGCCCTCGACGCGTGCCTTCTTTGCCATCACGTCTGCCGGGCAGAAGAACCACGGCTTGACGACATAACCGCCATCATCGGTCGGCCACGCGGCAACCACTGCCGTCAGGTCCGAAACTTCAGAGAGGTCTACGCCAAGAAAGCACGGCCGCGACTTTCCGAACTTAGAGAAGTCCACCGGGACCGTGCCGCAACGGTCATAGCCGGCCATGTCCACGAACGGGCTGGAACTCTGGTTCTGCCAGACGCCGAGGTAAAGCTGCTGAAGGATCTCGCGCTCGATGATGGAATACTGAGCCTTGATAGCCCGCTCCCGAAGCGCCTGAAGCGACGGGTAGCCATGTGCGAGGCCCGGCAGCAACTTGTGCCAATTGGCCTCGTCCTTCCAATCGACATCGGCCGAGCCTTCAAAGATCACCGGCAGGGTGTGCGGGTCGGTGATCTCGCCAAGCTGGATCTTCCGCGCCGCTGCCACTTCCTTGTAGGCAAGCGTCTCCTGTCCACGGCCGGCAGTCGTCAGCACGACCATGAGGCCATTGTTCGTCTTGTCGAGCGCCGACGACAGCACGCGCCAAAGCTCACGGTGCTTCTCGGTCGTCCATGCATGAAGCTCATCCGCGACCACGACAGAAGGCGTCGAGCCGTGATGACCAAGACCTTCCGATGACACGGCTTCGTAGCGCGTCCGAGTCTTGGCGTTGACGATCTGGCTCTTATAGTCCCGAACACGGGCCGTGCCCTTATAGCGGCCGTCCTGCGACACAATCAGCGCGACTTCCTCGAACAGTTCGCGCGCCTGCTTCCGGGCAAAGGCTGCGGACTGGATAAGACCGCCCGGCACCTTCTCAGGGCCGAAGGCGCAAAGCAGGACGATGGCAGCGGCAAGCGCGGTCTTGCGCGATCCACGACCAAGCTGAATGACAACCTTCTTAATCTTGCGGGTGCCGTCCGGGTTGCGCGGCCCGAAGATGGCGCGGATGATACGTTCCTGCCATTCGTCAAGCTGGAAAGGATGGCCGGGTGCCGGGTTCTTCGGATGCCGGTTCTTGCGCAGCCACTGGATAGCGCGCTCGCCATCTCCGAACGTGTCTTCGATAGGTGAGCCGTCGAACAACCATTCGGGCCGGATGACAAGGGCGCTCATAGATCCAAGCCCTCTTCGTCGTCCGCTTCCATCATGACGGCACGCGACCGGGCCGAAGGCGTAAGGCCAAGTTCGCCCGCCGCGCGAAGCTGCATCTGTTGCGCCTGAATAAGGGCAGTGCTGGCAGGATGGCGCTTACCGGACGCGGAAACGTGGCCTTCGACCTGAAGCAGCCGGTGCAGTTCCCGCATGGTGCCAAGCGCAATGCAGTAGTTTTCGAGCGCTCCCATGTCCGCGAACGTGACAACCTTCCGCTCAAGGATCAGGATCGGCGCGACACGACGCCATTCCGCCTTCGCATCCTTCGACAGGTATGCGGGCGGCGGCGGAACCGTGACAACCGGCGACGTGCCGGGCGTGATCGTCGAAGGCTTCAGGCCGCGCGTCATAACGTTGCGACCGCTCGAAGCTCAAGGCCGCGCCGCCTGCCAATCTCCTTGATCTCCTCAAGGTCGTAGGCCGCGCCGTTGTAGGTCACGCGGTCCTTCGTGGTGATGCCTGGCACATATCGGACACGGAAAATGATGGTGCCCGTTTCAGCCTCGCCAAAGCCGGTCAGGAACTCGTTAGACGACTGCTGAACGATCTCAGCGCGCGTCGTTGCGATGATCGACCACAGGCTAGACACGCTGCCTGAAGGCGCGATAACATCGGCCTGACGTTCAATGGAGATGACGCGATCAAGCTTCCCGGCGCGCATCAGATGCTCCACCGCATGACGGCTTCGACCGTCATGACGCCGTGCGTGTAGGCCTTATCGGGATCAGGGTCGCGCATCCAACGCACGACCGGGAGAGCCCATTCGTCAACGTCGAAACCTGCCGTCGCGGGCGCGTGCTTCAGGACGTTCATGACCGCAAAGCCTATAGCCTTGGCCGTGTCGTTACGGTCTTCCATAGCCCAAATGTGGAGGTCGACATAGACACGCGCGACATACTGCGAGCCGGCAGCGTGTCCAAGGAACACGGTCTGGCCGTCGCTCATAATGATCATCGGCATATGTTCCGGCCGCGTCGAGCCGGCGCGGATGTGGTCAGGCTGCACCATTGCGGTAACGGCCGGCGTGTCGATCAACGCGGCACGGATTGCGGTGCGCAGGGCAACGCTAGGCTCAATCATTGCTGAGCTTCCGATTCTTCAGGGCCGTGGTGATTGCGCGCTGGATACGGCGTTCCGCCTTCGGCTTCGCGATCCGAAAAGCCGGCAGCATGAACGGCTGAGCCTCATGATTGACGGTGCCGAACTCGATAAGATGCCCGTGACGCATGGTCTCGTTACCCACGGTGACAAGCACCTGATTCGGGCCGGCCGTGCGCTTCCCGCCGCCCTCGGCATAGGCGGGCGTGGTCTGTCCGGGGCCGGTGACTTCGATGCTGTCGATCAGCGCGCCGCTGTCGCGTGATCCTTCGGCAAGGGCGCGCATGTTGGCTGCTACCTCTTCACCGGACTTCATCAGAGCCGGGCGAAGAGCGTCCAATACGTCCTGCGGAATGGCAGAAAGGCGCGCGCTCAAAGCAGCCGACTGTTCCGAGAGGGTCTTATTCCGCGACATGGCCGGTCACTTCCACGCGATAAGGGCGCAAGAAATCGATGGTGCCATAGGGCAAATCGTAGGCGTTGATGCCGATCAGGACCGCTTCACGGTTCTCATAGAGGTGCGCGGCAAGCTGAAGGACGGCCTCAACGATGGTTGCCGGCAGCGGATCGAAACCAGACAGCGGCTTGCCGAGATAGGCCGCGCACCACTCTTCGGCCGCTGCCAGCTTGTGCGAAAGCAGCGCGTCGTCGGTGTCGTGGTCGATATTCGACTGTGCCTTGAGAAGGGAAAGGGGGACGATGGTCATGCGTTTTCGCTCATTTCGGAAAAATCTATTTCGGGAATCTCACGCGCAGTGCTCCCCCCGCCGGTCCCCTTTGAAGGCGCAAAGTCGGAGACCACCCCCCGGCCGAGCGAGGCGACGACCCGGCTTTCGCGCAGCACCTCATTAAGAACCTTCTTATGTGCTCGATACCCTGTGTTCTTGACAGGCTTGCTAAGCGCCGCCTCAATCGTCCACCTGAGCTTGAGGCGGGTTCGAATGGTGCCAATCTGGATACCGTATTCGTTAGCCCACTGTTCGAGCGTCTGGACCCTGCCGAACGCCTCATAGGTCGCTGCGGGACGGCGTGCTGCCGGTGAAGGCTTCATCCGTGCATGCGCAATGGTTGCAACGTTGAAGCGCTGGCGGGGTGCCTCGTAGCCACGGCTGATACACCGCTGAACATGCGTGTCACGACGCCCATTCACCTTAAGAAGATGCTCATAGAGACGCCGCCGAACGGCTGCGCATTCAGCTTCGAACTCCTGCCTATCGATCTCACGGGCTTCGGCGGGCGTCATGGGATCAAGCCACGATCAAGAGCGAGTAGACGGCGTAGGCGATAGGTCCGCTCGACGGCGTGGCGCGCAGCGTCAGATAATAGACGCCTGCCTTGCTAGGAGTTCCGGAAAGAATACCGGCTGCGCTAAGCGTCAAGCCAGAGGGCAAGGTGTCGGACGTAGAAAACGTAGTCGAGCCGGTCGAGCCAGGAACAGTGAAGGCACGCGTATAGGCCTGACCAACCTTGCCATCAGGCAAAAGGCCACCGGGCGGGCTAATGCTGGTCGCGGCGTTGTAGACCACCGTTACCTCTGCGGACTGGTCGCCTTCGACCCACGCATAGAGGAACTCAGCGGCAGACTTAGCGCGCGACGGGTCGAGGACGATCGGATGCGGGTCATAGGGGACCGTCGAGATGTAGCTCTTCGGCTCTTCATCATCATCGTCGGGCGAGATCAGGGCATCGGTGAACATGAGCCGAAGGCCCTTGCCGTTCCGAACCTGAAGCATCTCGACGTTGGTAAGGGAGCCGAGAGGCCACCAATAGCCGGGGCCAAGGGTGTAGGTCTGGGTAGTCCGCATTAGATGTTCCTTTCCAAGCGCTGCTTGGTTGAGCTGTGACAGGGTGCGCACAATGGTTGCCAGTTCCGGCGATCCATCCGGCGATGCGGTGCAAGCCGGATAGAAACGATGTGATCGACAACAGATGCCGGCTTGCCGCATCCCGGCATTGCGCAGTTCGGGTGCTCTGCGAGGAAGGTGCGGCTCTCACGACGCCAGTCCGCATCGTAGCCACGGTCGCGAGGTGAAGGACGGCGCGCATCATGGCGTGCGTTGCGTTCGCGGGTTGCCCTGATCTGGCATTCACAACGAATACCGTGCGGGACACTCTTGAGACAGGAAGGGCAGAAGCGAGGAACACCGGTCATACATCACCGCCTGAAATCTTCGTCTTGAGAGCACGGAGACCGGCACGATCGAACTCGGGATCAAGGCCTTCGGCGATGTTGTTTGCCGCTTGATTAGGGTCACGTTCGGTCGGCTTCTCTCCTACGCTTTCGCCGCGTGCCATCCGATTTGCGGAGATATGGCCCTTAAAAGCTTCGCGGATCTCCTGCGGAGTTGCGGCCCATGCTTCGGCCGGGGTCCAGCAAAGCGCGCCCGTGGCGATGCGGTAGAGATCTCGATAGAACTGCGCGCACGACATCGTTTCGCCCGATGCTTCGCCACTACCGTCAACGGCCGGCATAAACATCTGTAGAAGTTCGGAGACTGCGGGGACGACAACATAGAAGAAGGAGCGAAGGGGACGATTTTCGTGCTGGCGGAGAAACCGCAATGCTTCGTCTCGCGTGACCGACGCTCTTAAAACGATCTCGCAAAGAATGGCGTGGTCACGTTCCTGAATGGCACGATAGAGCGCCGGAAGGCCGTGACGCTGTTCAAGGCTGGTAGCGGCCCGCAAGGAAGGGCGGAGCACGATGGCGTTTCCGCCATCTGCAATCGTCACTTCTTCATATGCGGGCCGCTGATAGGTCATGGATTAGGCCGCGACCGGAGCGATAGCCGGATGTCCGAGCACGGCAACAGCCGCGACGGCGATAGACGTGCCGCCTGCCTTCGTGACGACTGCACGGATGTAGCGCTTGCGCTTTGAACCGATATAGCCGAGCCGGTAGGTGGTGTTCGCGGTAAGCGTGGCCGGGATCGCGCCGAGCCGGTCGGCAGGTGCTACGTCAGCAAAGTCGGCTTCGGTCGTGGTGTTGCTTTCCTGAAGCTTCACGCCGAAATCACCGGAAGCAACGATTGCGCCGGTATTAACGACAAGGACGGCACTGTCGAAGCCCGACAGGTCGATAGCAGCGCCGGTAGCTGCCGCGGCGAGAACGGCAGGTGCGATTGCCTGCACGGCCTTCATATCGTGATAGGTATCCTTCATGGCCGGTTCTCCTTAGTTGGCGCTGATCTTGAGGAACTTGATGGCGTTGAAATCGCCCGCACCGCCGCCGACGCGCTTGTAGATGTCGAAGATGATCCATCCCTTCCGGGTCGTGGAATCCTCAGCGACCCGGACGCCCTGCCGGTCCACGATGACGTAGCCCTGCCGGAAGTCGCCAAAAGCAATAGGCGTAGTGTTCGCGCCGATGTCGGGCATGCCGTCATCGATCTCGACACGGAAGCCGAAGAGCGGATGGTCGATACCTTCGATCAGGTTGCCGGTCGGTGCCCAAAGGTAGCGTCCGGTAGAGTCCTTGATCTGGCGAAGGCGAAGGGCCGTGTTGCTGTTCATGAGGAACAAGGCATTGCCCTTGTAAGGCCGGCGAAGAGCGGCAATCAACTTGATCAGCGCATCGGTAAGCTGCAAATCGGTCGGGGTAGCGCCGGCAGCAACGTGCTGGAACTTGTTCCACCCGCGTGCGAAATCCTCATCAGCAGCCGTCGAATAGGTGAGCAAGCCCTTCGGGGAGTTGCCTACTCCATCCCCGGCAAGGAAGGATTCGCCTTCGGTCTCGGCAAAATCGTGAACCGCATTGTTAATCAGCCATGCCGACAGATCGATCGCTGCATCATCAAGCAGCGTGCGGGTCGTGGTCGGTGCGGCATACATTTCGGCGGTGGCGTAGGAATGCTTGATCAGTTCCGGCGTGGCAGTATCCTGCGGGCGGTCGGAACGCTCAGAAACCCACTTCGCGCCACGCTTGCCGAGCGAATAGAAACGCTCATACGTGTCGCTAGCGATGGTGACGACTTCGGCAAGGCCGCGCAGCGGCGACAGATCCGTAAGCAGGCTGCGAATGGTGAGGTCGGTCGTCGGCAAGACGAAATAGCCGCCGTCGATCTTGTTGTCCGATGCGATAGCCTTCACTTCGGCAGTCGATCCGGTGCGCATGAAAGATTCAAGCGCCTTGCGTTCGCTGTTGTCGTTCTCGCCGTTAGGCTGATTGTTGTTCGAGCCGCGAAGGCGATTCGCCTTGGCTTCGAACGTGTCCATGCGGGCCTTGAGAGCCTTCAGTTCTTCCGGGCTGACAACGGGATCAGCCTTCACTTCCGGTTCGTTCTTGATTTCGAGTGCCATGTGATTTTCCTCAATGATGGATTTGACTTCGGTGACGCGCGCGGACGGATGGACCGGGCTACGGCAGAGGGAGATTTCGGTGATGGTGAGATCGGTGAGGACACGCCCACCTTCAGGGCGGGCCTTGTGTTCGTGGAGCATGTAGCCAATCGACAGACCGGACATGGCCCGGCTGCGAAGGCGTTCGCGTGCTGCGCGGGCTGGCGCGATGCCGTCAACGAACAAACTGCCCTTCACCTCAAGGCCCTTGTCGGTGACGCTCATGCTGTCCCAAATGCCGACACACTGTCGCTGTTCGTGCTCAAGCAGCATCGGAACCTTAGGCGCGAAGGTGAACGCGGTCGGTTCGATCAGATCGCCCTTCGTGTCGGGCGCGTCGAACGGCCATGCGATACCGGTGACGGTTCCGGCTTCGTCAATCGAGATCTCAGCCTTGATTTCGCGGGTCGCTGCTTCGCTCAAAGCCCGATCTCCTGCAAAGACTCGTTGATCGCTGCGGACATATCGCCGGTGGTTGCGGCATGTCGGAGATCGTGCTGGGCGTTCGTCCAAATGGCCGGCTCGACGTCTTCCGGGGCTACTTCCGGCTTGCCGTTCCAACGAACGTCAAGGATGTCGAGCGCGAGCGGGAACGTCTCTTCGAAGGGGCGATCCACGGCATAGGTGTTGATAAGCCGCTGCGCGTTGGTCGGGGCGGTGCCACCGCCGATCAAGGCAAGCCGGATGATCTCGATAATGTCGGCAACATGGAACTGTGAACTGGTCATGCGCAGGTAGAGCGCGCCAATACCGACGCCGGTCTTGATCTGCAATTCATGAATCATGGTGTCGGTGAGCGCGAACGTGTAGGCCGCGTCACCGAAGAAGGCGGTGTGCTTCATTCGGCTTCCTTGGACGTTTCCGGCGCGGCCGGCGTCGTGGTGATGTGTGGGTTTGAGAGGCTGTCCCCGTCCGGGTGTGGCGCAAGGTTCAAACCTGCACGCACCTCATTGCCAGTCATGACGCCCATGCTGCGATACTGCCCGTAGGCGGTCGCACGCGCTGCGGTGTCGGTAGTGAGAAGATCGTCGGTGACGAATTCGATGTAGAACCGGTCGCGCTCTTCCGGCGTGAGAAGAACGCGGGCGTAGGCCCACGCCCATGTCGTCAGCCAAGGCTTGAGGGTGATGGTGTAGAACTGCCGGGCCATCTCTTCCGTGTTCGCGAAAGTGCCGCGCGAAAGCTCAAAAAGCATTGTCGCGGGGACACGGAAAACACGGGCAATCTCTCGGATCTGTTCGACGCGGTTCTCGGAGAACTGCGCATCCGTGAGCGACATCGTAAGCTGTTCAAAGGCCATCTTCTCATCGAGGATAGCAATCCCACCGGCCTTCTTGCCGGAGTGCGTCGAGAACCAGCTCGAACCAATCCGCTCCTTGGCTTCAGGGGTCAGGCTCTTTTCGGTGGACAGGATACCGGAGGGACGGCCACCATTCGCAAAGAGGCTCGCAACGTGACGCTCGAATGCGATGGCCAGCGCGATGGCGTTGCGGCCGCGCGTGATCGGTGAGCGACCACCGAGCGCCTGAATATGCAGCATGTCGGTATAATCAATGCGAAGCCGCTTGTTGCGGTCCTGCACGATGTAGAACGGTTCGCCGTCATCTTCGTGCCAAAGCTGGACCGCGCCGGGATCAAGTCGATTAAGCTCCAACGGCCGGCCGTCAAAGTCCGAACGCACGACATGAGCAAACCCGCCCTTGTCGTGCTTCAACGCATCCATGGTCAGATCGGCGCGCAGCTTGGCAGCGCTGGTATGGCCGTTGGCTTCGTCGTGGATCAGCTTGTAAGCAGGATGATCGCGATTGGTTTCCTTCGTGCCGTGCGCGAAGAGCTTTGCGGGAAGATCACCGATCTTTTCCGCGATGATTCCAACGGCGCAAGAAACGGCCGGGACTTCCATCGCCGTCTCAGCGGTAACGGCGATGTCTCCGATGGTAGGACCGACACCGAAGATCCGTTCGACTTCCGGTGACGTGAGGGGATACGCCTTCTGTTCTACCGGAAGGCCAAAGGCCTTCTTTGCATTCGATAAGATGCCAGCGAGCATTCTGCGATCCGTCCTCAAGTTGCTTGAGGAGGACTATCTCATATGCGGATTCACTTGTGAATCCCCTAAAGAGCTTTTATTCCTAAGTTATAGGATAATAATCTGAGGAATGCGACTGTTGACAAATTTGTAAAAACGCACGCCGCACTCTTGGCACCGCCAAAGAATGAGGTAGGCTTAAGTCAAGAACCCGATGGCGGTTCTTTCTTAGCCCAGGGAGCCAACCCAACGGGCACTTGGTGCGAGGCGGTGATCTTTGGTGTAGGGCACCTGATCACTGCCTCCCATCGCGTCGGGCAACTACATCTAACCGCGAGTCCGATTCGACCGTCAAGGGCTAGCGCCCGATGATCCACCAGCAACTATATCTTGTGGAAAGCTGACTTCAGATGCGGCCCGCAATAAAAACAATGGGTTAAGGCAACTACTTAAGCGTTCTTGCGCTAGTTCCCCGGAAACCTGTGGACAAAAACTACGGTTAGACAGAGCGTAATGATGTTTAGCTTCGCGATGCTACTGCCTACATTTCAGATATCCGAGAACGCCGAAATCTACGCGGTTGATACCATCGCTCATTGCTTGCACCATTGTGAGCGCCTGATCGGATATATATATCCCGCCGACTGACTGATCTTTGTGGCCGGTAATAAGGTCTGATACGTCGCGGTTAACGCCGTATCTAGCCAGAGCCGTTTTCAGGTTATGCCGGAACGAATGGAAGACCTTGCGGCTGTCATCGATACCGACTTCCTTTTTGTAGGTTCGCAGGAACCACCGATTTATTTTGTCCACCGGTTCCCATGACGGGAACAGCTTCGTTTCGCCTTTCTTCCGTAGGGCAGCTACGCGGTCCATGAGGCCAAGAGACACAAGATCTTTGTGGACAGGCACGATCCGGCGTGACTGGACGTTCTTAGACGCCTCGATCATATGCAGAACCGGGACGCCTTGTTCCTCGTAGATATCGACCAGCTTCAAACGCTGCACTTCGCTGGACGAACGTGCGCCGGTGTATAGGGCAAGCAAGATAGCCCAGTGGCGATCTTCATAAGCCTTCGCCTCGACAAAGAACGGGTGCGAGAAGATCGCCTTCAGGTCGTCGTTTGAGAACGGGACGCGGGTCGGTTCTTTGAAACCCTTTCCGGTGTCGATCTGGACGCCCTTCGCGGGATTGTCGGGCATAAGGTCATTCCGAACGGCCCAATTGAAGATGTTGTTCAAGTGCATGAGCCACTTGCCATTGATGGTCGCGGCCTGAAGAACTGGATACGGCTTTGCAAGATTGCTGTTCGCCCTTGCAGCTTGCACAATCGTCATGCCGGGGAACCGCTGTTGGCTGTTCGAAGGCGTCACCTTGAGCGCGTCTTTGTATCGCAGGATATCGGCGCGGGTGATCTGCCGGATTGAGACGCCCTTGCCGAGAAAGCCAGTGAGCATGCGGATGGCAACGGCATGCTCCTTCTTCGTCTTCTCTGCACCCTCACGTTCGCCATGGAAGCGCGTCAACAGTTGGTCGAGCGTCATACCATCGCCAGCCTTAGCGGGCAGATTGACGGCCGGCAGAGGGGCCGGGTCTGGCATCAACAGTTCTGGCGTCCGGGCGTCGGGCGCGTAGACTTGGCCCGCATCGCGGCTATGAGAGACGGCAAGGCTATCGAGGCGAACACTGGCAAGCACCTTCAGCAATTCGGCACGGTCGGACGATAGGGCTGAAGCTAACCCCTTCTCCGTGAGGCTATCCACGGCGTAGCCGATCAACGCTTCAGCCTCCGGGCCGGTGATCAAGCCCGATGCCACGAGGCGAAGCTTGTCGGTATAGATCCGCTCTAAGATCGGGGAAGCGATACGCTTCCCGCCCATGCGTTCCTGTAGATCATACTGAAGCTCGGCTTCAAATGCTGCCTTGGCCGCACCGGATACCGTAGGCTTCGATGCCTCAAGGTGAGCTTTGGCGCGGTCGAGGATATCGTGGAAATCAGCAAGCACGGCATGAGACCGCTTCTCTGCGATCTTCGGATCTGCACCTAGAGGTTCCTCAAGGGCGGTTCGTGGCGTTCCGTCTGCCTTTAGGACGAACGGGCGCAACTCGACAGGCACGACGATTCGAGCGCGCCACTGTCCACGATAGAAATGAAGGTTCTTGCCGAGCTTTTTCATACCTTGCTGACCTGTTTTGTAGCAGATTTTGTAGCAAGGTTTGTAGCACAAACCCCTGTAGAACAAGGGATAGCCTAGGAAATAAGGATTTATTAGATTAATGGCGGAGAAGATGGGATTCGAACCCACGATACCCTTCCGGGTATACTCCCTTAGCAGGGGAGCGCCTTCGACCACTCGGCCACCTCTCCGTCGAGGCCCCTGATAGGATCAATCCACGTGGGGATCAAGGGCTATTTGGTCTTTCTGGCGATGATCTCGCAAAACGGTCATGAAGATGCGGGTGTCTTCCGCACCGGAAGGTGCTCGGGGGCCGGGTGCGGCTGCGTATGGCGATCGCGCGCCGGGTTGGATGGACCGTTGGCCGCATGGGCCCTCACGCCCGCAATGACAAGGTTGAAACAAGGCTCGCGGCCTAAGGATCAGGGCAAGAGCGAGCGACCCTTGACCGGAGCAATCCCATGTCCATGATCATGCACAGGGCGGAGGCCCGTCCGGGGCAGACGAGTGCAACCTACAAGCACTTCTTCCTCGAGCGCCCCTGCCGCATTCTCGTGGTCGGTCAGCATCTGAAACCGAAGACGAAATATAACGGTCTCTTGCGGCATATCTCGATCGGCGGCGCGATGATCGATTTCAACCCGGCCGTCTCCCTGCCACAGCATTTCTTCGTGGAGATCATCGGCTTTCCCGAGGAGATCGGCAGCACCGTCGTTCACCGCAGCGGCTCGGAACTCGGCGTGCGCTTCAATATGCAGCTGACGCCGGAATTCATCCGCCAGCTGATCCGGATGGATTTCGCCCAGAACAGCATCGCCACCCGTTAGGCGCGGGCCGTCGAAGGCCGGATCGCGTCGCCTCGCGCTTCTTTGGTGCGTCTTTAATGACGCAACAAACGGTAATCCGGTTGTGGTCGCGCTCCGTAGACGTGCAAAACAGGAGCGCGACGATGAAGACCTATCTGATTGCCTATGCCGGTACCCTCCTTTCCTTCCTCGTCGTCGATGCCGTGTGGCTGGGCGTCGTGGCGCGGACGTTCTACCGCGACCAGCTTGGCGACCTGATGTCGCCGCAGCCGAACCTTGCCGTTGCCGCCGTCTTCTACCTGTTCTTCGCCGTGGCCATCGTCATCCTCGCCGTGCTTCCGGGGCTCCGGGCGGGCTCGCTGATGACGACGATCGGCTATGGTGCGGTGCTCGGCCTTGCCGCCTACGGCACCTATGACATCACCAACCTCTCCACCCTGCGCAACTGGCCGGCCATGCTGAGCGTGGTGGATATGATCTGGGGCACCTTCCTCACGGCGCTGGGCGCTGCCTGCGGCTTCTTCGCCGTGCGCTGGCTGGGCGACGCCGCCGTCTGAGAGCGGTCCTTCGCAATAGGGCTTTCGAGATTGGAGGGGCGGTCGCCATGGCGGACGGTTTCCGGCGCGGCGGTTTCTGCTAGGGTGGTGAACCGTCGTCACCATCGGACCCTATCATGTCAGCTTTCGCCCGCTTCACGCCGCTTGCCCGTTCCCTCCCTGCAACCGTCCCTTTCGTCGGGCCGGAAGCCATCGAACGGCAGCGCCATGCCCGGCTGACGGCGCGAATCGGGGCGAACGAGAGCGGCTTCGGCCCTGCCCCAAGCGTGGTCGCCGCCATGACATCCGCACTGTCGGGCGTCTGGAAGTACAATGATCCCGAAAATTTCGATCTGAAGCAGGCGCTCGCCCGTCACCTCGGCTTGCGGCCGGACAATCTGGCGATCGGCGAAGGCATCGATGGGCTGCTCGGGCAGATCGTGCGCCTGGTCATCGAGCCGGGCATGCCGGTGGTCACCTCGCTCGGCGGCTATCCCACGTTCAATTTCCACGTCGCCGGCCATGGCGGGCGACTGGTCACCGTGCCCTATGACGGCGACGACCGGGAAAACCTGGCGGGCCTGCTGGAGGCCGTGATCCGCGAGGATGCACCGCTGGTCTATCTCGCCAATCCCGACAATCCGATGGGGAGCTGGTGGGACGCCGACAGCGTGCTGGATTTTGCACGGGCCCTGCCGGAATCGACCCTGCTGGTGCTGGACGAAGCCTATGGCGAGACGGCGCCGGCCGGCACCCTGCCCGCGCTCTCCGCCCTCATCGACCGGCCGAACATCATCCGGACTCGGACGTTCTCGAAGGCTTACGGCCTTGCCGGCGCGCGGATCGGCTATGCGATCTCCACGCCCGGCACGGCCGCCGCTTTCGACAAGATCCGCAATCATTTCGGCATGAACCGCATCGGCACGGCGGCGGCGGAGGCCGCGCTGCAGGATCAGGCCCATCTTCAGACCGTGATCGCCCAGATCGCCGCTGCGCGTGCGACCATCGCCCGGATTGCGGACGAGGCCGGGCTGAAGCCGTTGCCGTCCGCGACGAATTTCGTGGCGATCGATTGCGGCGCGGATGCGACCTTTTCGCGCGCGATCGTCGATGGGCTGATGGACGATGCCGGTGTGTTCATCCGCATGCCGGGTGCGGCCCCGCTCAACCGGTGCATCCGCGTCAGCGCCGGCCCACAGGCCGAGATGGACGCCTTCGCGCAGGCGCTGCCGCGAGTTCTGGAGCGTCTTCGCCGGGCGTGAGACGCGGGAACCGGATATGAAAAGAGCGCGTGGCGGGGGCCACGCGCTCTTTTCGTCATTCAAGTCTCGTCATTCGAGGCTTCCGGCGATCAGTTGACCGACGTCAGCGTCATCGAGGTGCCTGCGGCGGCGACGTTGAGACCGATCTGACCCTGAAGGCTCAGGAGCTGCAGGTGGATCGAGCCCGACGTGCCGCCGGTCAGAATGTTGGCACCGACGCCGAGACCGACCGTGGCTTCGGCCGATGCGCCCTGGTAAAGGCCGGCCAGCGAACCATGGTGATAGCCGGCCGTGGGCGCGAGAACGGCCCAGATCAGGCGGCCTTCGGTGGTGAAGCCGAGGTCGATGCCGAGCTTGCGCATGGCGCCCGAGTAATCATCGACGGGTTCGCCATCGATGGTCGATTTGAAGGCGCAATTGACCTCCTTGGACGAGCCGAGGACATAGCCGGCGCCGCCGGCAATCGTGCAATCGAGGTAACCGATCTTCACGCCGTTGCGGGCGCCGGAATCGGAATAGGATTGCGCGGGAGCGAGGTCGGCGGCCATGGCCGGAAGGGTGCCGGATGCGATGGCTGCAGCGCAGACGATGCTGGCGAGGGACTGGTTCATGATATTCTCCTGTCAGAACGAGATACGGACATCGACCCGAGATAGGGCGGAAATGCGTTTGGCCGTTCATAACGCACGAGGAGCCGAAACGATCCGGCAAACCCTGTGACCGGGATGTCACAAACCATGACAGGATGTCACGATTCCCCCGACACGCGCCGGATGCCCGCGCAAGGCGACAGCGCGGGCGACAACGCAAGGTGGCGCGTCTTTACCAGGCGTTAACCATAATTCCGGCATTTTGAGCGCTCCAGAATCATCAACTTGGGGCTTGTTCATGTCCATTTCCCGCCGCGGCCTGCTGCTCGGTTTCTCCGCTCTTCTCGCCGGCTGCGCCGACACGGGATCCGTTGCCCGCCTCAACTATGCGGCCCTGCCCGACGAACGCTTCCCCCTGCCTGCGGTGCCTCTGGACCAGATCGAGCCGGACCTGCGACGCCAAGACGTGGCCTATCCCGCAAGCTATGCGGCCGGCACCATCGTGGTCGATACGCCGGCGCGGCGGCTCTATTACATCCTCGGCAATGGCCGCGCGATGCGGTACGGCATCGGCGTCGGTCGCGAAGGCTATGCGCTGGCCGGCAATGCCTATATCGGCCGCAAGGCGGAATGGCCGAGCTGGACGCCGACGCCGAACATGATTCGTCGCGACCCCGACCGGAACCTCAAATATGCCGGCGGCCTGCCGGGCGGCCCGAACAATCCGCTCGGCGCGCGCGCGATCTATCTCTATCGCGGCGGCAACGACACATTGTTCCGCATTCACGGCACCAACCAGCCGCGATCGATCGGCCACGCGATGTCGAGCGGCTGCGTCCGCATGCTCAATCACGATGTCGTCGATCTCTACGATCGCGTGAAGCCCGGCGATCAGGTCGTGGTTCTGCAAGCCGCAGCGTGAGGGCTTTGCCCGTCCGTTCGACGGCAGAGCGCGTCCCGTCAGCGGACCGCTGTCGCCTTCATGCGCGAATGCGAAATAAGCAGGGTTTCACCGGCGGGGCTCATCTTGAAGCCTGTGATAAACGCCGCATATACGATCCGGCAGGAGGGACCGGCCGGGACCTGCCCGGTCTGCCCATGCCTTGCGCTCAGACATAGCCGGGATCCGCATGAAGCTCAAAGCGATACTGAACAGCGACGGCGGCACCTTTCGCACCACCGATATGGCTGCCTATTCCCAAGCGATGGAAGGCGCCTTCCGCTCTGCCGGCCACGAGATCGAGATCGCCGTGGTGTCGGGCAGCGACATGGAAGCGGAACTCAAAAAAGCGGCCAACCGGGACGACCTCGATGCGATGATTGCCGGCGGGGGCGACGGCACGATTTCGGCAGCCGCCGGCGTCGCCTGGAAAAGCGGGCTGCCGCTCGGCGTCGTGCCCGCGGGAACGATGAACCTTTTTGCCCGCTCGCTGAAGCTGCCGCTCGATATCTGGAAGGTGCTGGACGTGCTCGCCCATGGCGAGGTGATCGAGGGCGACATCGGCAGCGCCAATGGTCGCGCCTTCGTGCACCAGTTTTCCATGGGCCTGCATGCGCGCATGGTGCGCTACCGCGAATCCTACAGCTTCGCCTCGCGCCTCGGCAAGATTTCGGCCAGCACCCGGGCCGCGATCGGCGTGGTCTTCAACCCGCCGCAGTTCAAGATCGAGTTTCGCGCCGACGGCGTGACGGAACGGCGCAAGGTGTCCGCCCTGTCCGTCTCCAACAATCATTTCGGCGCCAATTCGCTGATGTATGCGGACGACCTGACCGGCGGCCATCTCGGCTTCTACACCGCGCCGCCCCTCACCCCGCCGGGCGTCGGACGCCTCGTCTTCGATATTCTCAGGGGAAAATTCCGCGAGAGCACGCTGATCACCGAGATGAGCGTGAAGCAGGTGGAGCTCTATTTCCCACACGCCCGCCGGCACAAGATCAATTGCGTCATCGACGGCGAATTGCTGCCGTTGCGCGGCGACGTCGATATCCGGATTCATGCGGGCGAACTCAAGCTGCTCGTGGGACGACCGGTGGCGCCGCAGGCTGCGGCCGTCGCCCCGGCGGCGGAACAGACCGCCTGACCGAAGCGGCGCGTCCGCCTGCGGTCATCCTTCGAAGCCTCTACTGAAACGCCGTCTCGAAGAAGCTGCGAAGCTTGCGGGAATGCAGCTTTTCCGGCGGCATCGCGGCCAGCTTTTCCAGAGCGCGAATGCCGATCTGCAGATGCTGGCTGACCTGGTTCTTGTAAAAAGCCGTCGCCATGCCCGGCAGTTTCAGCTCGCCATGCAGCGGTTTGTCGGAGACACAGAGCAGCGTTCCATAAGGAACCCGGAACCGGAAGCCGTTGGCGGCGATGGTGGCGGATTCCATGTCGAGCGCAATCGCCCGTGACTGCGACAGCCGCTTGACCGGGCCGCGCTGGTCGCGAAGCTCCCAGTTGCGGTTGTCGATGGTCGCGACCGTGCCGGTGCGCATGATGCGCTTGAGGTCATAGCCCTCGTAGCCGGTGGTTTCCGCCACGGCTTCCTGCAAGGCCATCTGCACTTCGGCAAGCGCGGGGATCGGCACCCAGACCGGCAGATCGTCGTCCAGCACATGGTCCTCGCGCACATAGGCATGCGCCAGAACATAATCGCCGAGCGCCTGGCTGTTGCGCAGGCCGGCGCAGTGACCGAGCATCAGCCAGGCATGCGGGCGCAGCACGGCGATATGGTCGGTGATGGTCTTCGCATTGGACGGGCCGACGCCGATATTGACGACGGTGATGCCGCCATGACCCTTCTTCTTCAGGTGGTAGGCCGGCATCTGCGGCAGGCGGGCGAGCGTCAGGTCGCTGTCCGGCTCGTCGGAGCCGGCCTGCGTCACGATGTTTCCCGGCTCGACGAAGGCCGTGTAGCCATTGCCGCCCTCGGACATCTGCTTGCGCGCCCAAACGCAGAATTCATCGATGTAGAACTGGTAATTGGTGAAGAGCACGAAATTCTGGAAATGCGCCGCGCTGGTCGCGGTGTAATGGCTGAGGCGCGCCAGCGAATAATCGATGCGCTGCGCCGTGAAGGGGGCCAGCGGAAAGGGTTCGCCGGGGCCCGGCTCATAGGCACCGTTGGCGATCTCGTCGTCGGTGGTCGAGAGGTCGGGCGTATCGAACAGGTCGCGCAGGGGCACATCGATGTTCTCGGCCAGCGACGCCTCGACATGCGCGCCTTCGCCGAACGCGAAGTGCAGCGGGATAGGCGTCGCGGATTCCGACACCGTGATGCCCGTGCCGTGATTGCGAATCAACAGGCCGAGCTGTTCCTTGAGATAGTGCCGGAACAGTTTTGGGCGGGTGACCGTGGTCGTGTAGACGCCGGGCGCGGTGACATGGCCGTAGGACAGGCGCGAATCGACATGGCCGAAGCTGGAGGTTTCCATGCTGACCTGCGGGTAGCAGGCGCGGAACCGGCTGGCGGCGACGCCCTTGCCGAGCGCCGTGAACCCGTCCACGAGGAAATTGGTGTTGCGCTCATAGAGCGCGGTCAGCGCATCCACCGCCTGGACGGGATCGTCGAAGGTCTGGGGCTCGAAGGCCTCGGGCATGGCGATGGGAAGGACGGGGACGGAAGAGATTCGTGCGCTCATACGGCATTATAGGATGCCGTAATTGACAAGCAAACGACAAGTGACGCCGCCGCGCTGCAATTCCTTCCCGCACGTCTTCAGCCGCGCGACGGCGCGATGATGACGAGCGTTCCGGCGAGCGCCAGCAGCACGCCGGCGAGATCGAAGCGATCGGGCCGCACGCCCTCCGCAAGCCACATCCAGAGAACCGATGCCGCGATGTAGATGCCGCCATAGGCCGCGAAACTCCGGCCTGCCGCCGGCTGCGGGCTGAATGTCAGGAGCCAGGCAAAGGCCACCAGACTGGCGATGCCGGGGATGAGCCAGAGCGCGGAGCGTCCGAGCCGGAGCCAGGCCCACAGGCTGAAACAGCCGGCGATCTCGAACAGGGCTGCGAGCGCATAGAGGAGGATGGTGGAGACAGGAAGGGCGAACATGGTGCGATGATGATCGCAGGCGCGGCATCGACGCAAGCGGATTTCAGCCGGTCTTCCGCAATGCCGGAGAAAGAGAAGAGGCCAAGAACCCGCCGCCAAGTGGCGGGTTCGATAGGGTCAGCGTGCCGGATCGGGCGGCGGTCAAGCCGGCGCGCGGCAGGTTCGCGTCAGAGCTTTGCCTGGCAGAACTGGGCGGTATGCGCGGTGCAGTCGGCCAGCGTCGTGGTATAATCATGCTGGCGGCGGCGCTCGGTGTCGGCGCTGACGGCGGCCGCCAGGCTCATGGCGAAGACGACCATGAGGGCGCTGATGATCGTGAGGCGGCGAGCAATGATATCCATGACAGTCGATCCGTTCGAGCGATTTGGGTGGGTGTGGGTTCGATGATCGTCTTTTCGCACAGCCAAACTGAATTCTAGCTGAGAGGCCGGTTCATGTGCCGTTCAGGTTGAATGCTGCAATGCACAGAGTCTCCTCCATCCGTCCTTGCGACACCCGCCGATCCGGCCTGCCCGACCCCGCGCGGCAGGACCGATCATCCTGCGCAAACGGTTCCGGTTCGACGCTTTCTGCGCTAGGTTGGCGTCGAACCCGATGCAATCGAGAGACCGGAGCCAAACATGTCCGCACCGATAGACCTCTATTACTGGCCGACACCCAATGGCTGGAAGATCACCATCCTGCTGGAAGAGCTCGGCCTTCCCTACGCGGTCAAATACATCAACATTTCCAAGGGCGAGCAGTTTGCGCCCGACTTCCTGAAGATCGCCCCCAACAACCGCATGCCGGCCATTGTCGATCCCGATGGCCCGGGCGGCGCGCCGATTTCGGTGTTCGAGTCCGGCGCCATCCTGCAATATCTCGGTCGCAAGACCGGGCGCTTCTACCCGAGCGACGAGCGGGCGCGCGTCGATGTCGATCAATGGCTGTTCTGGCAGATGGGCGGGCTCGGCCCGATGGCGGGACAGGCCAATCATTTCCGGCACTATGCGCCGGAAAAGATCGCCTACGGCATCGAGCGCTACACCAACGAGGTCAATCGCCTCTACGGCGTCATGAACCGGCGCCTGGCCGACCGGGACTATCTGGCCGGGGACTATTCGATCGCCGATATGGCCTGCCTCGGCTGGGTGCGCCAGTATGAAAGCGGCGGACAGGATCTCAACGACTTCCCGCACCTGAAGCGCTGGTTCGAGACGCTGGTCGCCCGCCCCGCCGTCATCGCCGGCTTCGATGTCGGTCGCGAGGAGCGCGAGCGGCAGAAACATCTGTCGGAAGACAAGGACGCGCAGAAGATCCTGTTCGGCCAGCGCGCGCAGTAGATCGCTTTAAAAAAGCGGAGCCCTCTGCCGGAGGGCTCCTTTATCCTTCCGGCATCCATCCGTCATCCTTCCGGACGCCATGGCGCCGGCGACGGACGGAGGCGCGAAGGCTCAGAGCCGGCTCCAGGTCTGGCTCTTGCAAAGCACCTTCAGCACGCAACCCTTGAGTTTAAGCTGGTTGCCCGTGACGGCGGCGGAACCGCTATAGGTCTTGTCGTTGTCGGGGTCGGTCACTTCGCCGGTGTAGCTTTCTCCAGCGCCCGACAGGGTGCCGATCTTCTTTCCCGCATTCTTGCCGGTCTTCACCGTGATGCAGAAGCTGCCGCCGCAGGACGCGATCGCCGCGGTCTCGCCACTTGCCGTCTTCCAGTTGCCGACGATGGGCTCCGCCGCCCGTGCGGGCAAGGCAAGAAGAGCCGAACCCAGAATGGCTGCAGACACAATCGATGTGATCTTCATGAAATCTCCTCCCAAAAGGCGCCTCCCCAGCGCCACGTTCAAAAATTACGTGAACGTAAAAGGAATGTCAAAAGCGCATTGGAAAAATCTCGTGCCGCGCGGATTTTCCAGGGACGAAGAGCGCCGGTGCGTTTCGTGGTGAACGAAGCGTTGAAATCCAGACGTGAAAGATGCGTAAAATTTGACGCGAAAGCCAGGCATTGCAGGGCCTGCGATGTTTAACGAAAACCCAAGTTTACCAATCGTTTGAACTTCGTTTGCCGCGAATTAATCATGCATTTTAAGCGCGCATTGAAGGCCGTGCGGCATACTTCAATCCATAAGACGAGCGGAGACGAAACACTCCGCCGACAGCCTCCGGAAGATCAAGAGCCCCGCAGAGGGCCGGGCTTCCAGAGGTCGAAACAGGGACTGCACGAAGAAACGTTCAACGCAACAGGGACAACGACAATGGCACGCTTCGACCTCCAGAATTTCACCTATGCCACGATCGCCGGCGAAAACCGCGCGGAAGCCTTCTGCAACATGGGCCTGATGTACGCCACCGGCCGCGGCTGCGACGTCGATGTGGTCGCCGCGCACAAATGGCTGAACATCGCCGCCATCAAGGGATCCGAGCGGGCCGCCGAGCTGCGCGCCGAACTGGCCGCCACCATGTCGAAAGCCGACCTCGCCATCGCGCTGCGTTCGGCCCGCGAATGGATGACCGTGCATTGATCGATCCACGCATAGAAAAACCCTCCCTCTCCGCACCGCGTTTCTTCAGGCCGACCTGACAGGACGTGGACGGAGAGCGGAGGCTTTCGGCGTTTTCTGAACCGAGCCTCCAGTGACGCGCCTTACATGTTCGGGTAAACCGGCCCCTCGCCGCCCTGCGGCGGAACCCAGGTGATGTTGCCGTTCGGATCCTTGATGTCGCAGGTCTTGCAGTGCACGCAGTTCTGCGCGTTGATCACGAAGACCTCGTCGCCATCCTTCTCCACCCATTCATAGACGCCGGCCGGACAGTAGCGTGTGGACGGACCGGCATAGACGTCGTGCTCGGAGCGCTTCTGCAACGCCATGTCCTTGACCTTCAGATGGACCGGCTGGTCTTCCTCGTGGTTGGTGTTGGAGAGAAACACCGAGGACAGACGGTCGAAGGTCAGCACGCCATCCGGTTTCGGATAGGCGATGCGCTTGTGCTTGGCCGCCGGCTCCAGGCTTTGGGCATCGGTCTTGCCGTGCTTCAGCGTGCCGAAGAACGAGAAGCCGAGGAGCTGGTTGGTCCACATGTCGAGACCGCCGAGCGCCACGCCGGCCACCGTGCCGAGCTTCGACCAGAGCGGCTTGACGTTGCGCACGCGCTTGAGATCCTGCCCGATCGGGCCGGCGCGCCATTCGTTTTCGATCTCGACCACTTCATCGTTCGCCCGGCCGGCCGCAATGGCCGCGGCGATCTTCTCGGCGGCCATCTTGCCCGACAGCACGGCGTTGTGGCTGCCCTTGATGCGGGGCACGTTGACGAGGCCGGCGGAACAGCCGATCAGCGCGCCGCCCGGGAAGGTCAGCTTCGGCACCGACTGATAGCCGCCCTCGGTGATGGCGCGCGCGCCGTAGGAAAGGCGCTTGCCTCCCTCGAACGTGCCGCGGATCGCCGGGTGCGTCTTGAAGCGCTGGAATTCCTCGAACGGGTAGAGATAGGGGTTCTTGTAGTTGAGATGCACCACGAAGCCGACGGCCACCGTGTTGTCCTCGAGATGATAGAGGAACGAGCCGCCGCCGGTGCTGAGGCCGAGCGGCCAGCCGAAGGAGTGCTGCACGAGACCCTGCTTGTGGTTCTCCGGCTTCACCTGCCAGAGTTCCTTGATCCCCAGACCGTATTTCTGCGGCTCGCGGTCCTTCTGCAGGTCGTATCTCGCGATCAGCTGCTTGGCGAGCGAACCGCGCACGCCTTCGCCGATCAGCACGTATTTGCCGCGCAGCTCCATGCCGCGGGCGAAGTTCGGGCCGGGCTCGCCGTTCTTCTCGATGCCCATGTCGCCGGTGGCGACGCCGACCACCGCGCCCTGCTCGTCGTAGAGCACCTCGGTCGCGGCAAAGCCCGGATAGATCTCGACGCCGAGCTCTTCGGCCTTGCCCGCCAGCCAACGACAGACATTGCCGAGCGAGACGATGTAGTTGCCGTGATTGTTCATGAGCGGCGGCATGGCGAAGTTCGGCAGGCGCAGCGAGCCGGCCGGGCCGAGCAGCAGGAACTGGTCCTCGGTCACCTGCGTCTTGAAGGGATGATCCGCCTCTTCGCGCCAGCCTGGCAGGAGCGCGTCCATGCCGCAGGGATCGACGACGGCGCCTGACAGGATATGGGCGCCGACCTCTGCGCCCTTCTCCAGCACGACGACGGTCAGCTCCGGGTCGATCTGCTTCAGCCGGATCGCGGCGGAAAGGCCGGCCGGGCCGGCGCCGACCACGACGACGTCGAAATCCATGCTCTCGCGCTCAGGCAAGGCGCGCTCAGGCAATTCTTGTGCTTCGCTCATGATCACCCCGCCTCCCAGCGACTGCTACCGGACCCGTCTTCATCGTTTCGTCATGTCAAATCCGCGCCGGCTTGTCGAGCCGATGTGCGCCATCGACCATGCCGATCCGGCCATTCGCTCTTGTTTTTCGCACGGGCCCATGCGAGGGAGCGCCCTTCCCAAAGCCGCCAGTGGCGAGATTTCTTTTCCCAGGGTCCTTTCACAGGGCCCTTTCACAGAGCCTTTTCGCAGGGGCCTTTTCGCAGGGCCCTTTCCGCAAGCCCGTCCCGCCGGACCGGCCCATGCCCGCATCGCACCGCCCGCGACACCTCGCCGACCCGGCGCCGGAGCTCCGGCGCGACGGCCTTGCGTCGCGGCGATCCGCACCAGGAGACAGATCATGACCCCGTCGCTCGGCTTCGATTTCGGCACCACCAACTCCGTCCTCGCCACCGTCGGCAGCAGCGGCACGCAGGCGATCGGTTTCGACAGCCCTGCCGGCCGCTACGACACGATGCGCACCGCCCTGTCCTTCATGAAGCATCCGAATCTCGGCGCGCAGGCCCTGCAGATCGAGGCGGGACAGGCCGCCATCCGCACCTTCATCGACAATCCCGGCGACACGCGCTTCCTGCAGTCGATCAAGACCTTCGCGGCCAGCCCGCTGTTCCAGGGCACGCTGATCTTTGCGCGCCGCAACGGGTTCGAGGACCTGATGCGCGCTTTCGTCGCACGCCTGCGCGACTATGCAGGCGATGCCTGGCCGGTCGAAGGCACCCGCATCGTCGTCGGCCGGCCGGTGCGCTATGCCGGCGCGAACCCGGACGACAATCTGGCGCTGGAACGCTACCAGACGGCGCTCGGCACCTTCGGCTTCTCGGACATCCGCTATGTCTACGAGCCTGTGGCGGCCGCCTTCTACTTCGCCCAGACCTTGAGGCAGGATGCGACGGTGCTGGTCGCCGATTTCGGCGGCGGCACCACCGACTATTCGCTGATCCGCTTCGAGACCCATGCCGGCGTGCTGTCGGCAACGCCCATCGGCCATTCCGGCGTGGGCGTCGCCGGCGATCATTTCGACTTCCGCATCATCGACAACCTCGTCTCGCCGCTGATCGGCAAGGGCACCCAGTTCCGCTCCTTCGACAAGGTGCTCGACGTGCCCTCGGGCTACTACGCCAATTTCGGCCGCTGGAACCAGCTGTCGATCTTCAAGACGCTGAAGGACTTCGCCGACCTGAAGCAGCTCGTCCGCTCCTCGCTGGAGCCGGAAAAGCTCGAAGCCTTCATCGACCTGATCGAGCATGACGAAGGCTATCCGCTTTACCAGGCGGTCTCGGCGACCAAGATGCGGCTTTCGGCCGAGGACGAGACCGAGTTTTACTTCGCACCGCTCGGCGAACGCAGCCGCAAGATCGTGCGTCGGTCCGATTTCGAGCAATGGATCGCGCCTGAACTCGGACGAATCGAGAGCGCGCTGGACGAGGTGCTGGAAAAGACGAACACGACGGCGGGTGGCGTGGACAAGGTGTTCCTGACGGGCGGAACCTCCTTCGTGCCGGCCGTGCGGCGCCTGTTCGAGCGGCGGTTCGATGCGGGAAAGATCGAGAGCGGCGGCGAACTTCTCTCCATCGCCCATGGCCTGGCCCTGATCGGCGCCCGCGACGACATCGATCTGTGGACGGCGGAGGCGAACTGAGGCTTCCGGGCGTCACGCGGCGGCCTTTCGGCCAATTGCCGCTTTCATGCACGGCGGCGCTTCTGTAAACCTTGACCCATGACCTCCCCCGACGAGACACGGTTTGCCGACGGACCGATCCTGGATGCGATGTCGCCGCACGAGCTTGCGGTGCTTCTCGCGTTCCATGCGGATTCCGGCGTGGACTGGCTTCTGGAGGACGACCCGATTGACCGGATCGCCGCCTTTGCCGCCAGTCAGGCGACACGCGGTGGCGCCGGATCCGGCGTCCGTGACGAAGCTCTGCGGGAATCGCAAGGCTCGTCCAGAACGACGCCCAAAAATGAGGCTGGCGGGCGCGCGCACCCCCCCGCTGTGGAAAAGCAGCAGGGCCGCGGCAAGTCCGACCCCGCACCCCGCCCGGTCTCGACGCGGGTCGCCATTCCCGACGAGCAGGCCGTGGCAGAGGCGCGGATCGCCGCAGGCTCGGCGCAGACGCTCGCCGATCTCAAGCTTGCGCTCGACGGTTTTACCGGCTGCAACCTGCGCAACAGCGCCCGCAATCTGGTCTTTGCCGAGGGCGATCCGGCCGCCGGGCTGATGATCGTCGGGCCGGGACCGAATGGCGACGACGACCGCGACGGGCGGCCCTTCGCCGGACGGCAGGGCGATCTCCTCGACAAGATGCTGGCCGCGATCGGCCTCGAGCGCGCGGGCGTGCTGGTCACGAACGTCATTCCCTGGCGGCCGCCGGGCAACCGCATGCCGTCGGCGCGCGAACTAGAGATCTGCCGGCCCTTTCTCGACCGGCAGTTTGCGCTCGCCCGGCCTCGGCGCGTCCTGGTGCTCGGCAATTTCGCGGCACGGTTCTTCTTCGGCGGCAGCGACACGATCCACGAAATGCGCGGCGACTGGCGGACGATCACCACCGGCGGCGAGACGTTTCGGGCGCTGGCAACGCTGCATCCGCAGGACCTGATGTCGGCCCCGATCTGCAAGCGCCTCGCCTGGCAGGACCTGCAGATGTTCGCCGCACCGGACGACGCCTGAAACGTCGGCATGGGCAGGCGTTTCTGCGCGCGATTCGTAATCTTGAAGAAACTGTGAAGGATGCATGCAAAAAGCCATGCAAGTTGCGCATGGCAGCAACCCGACTTCACGGCTTGTGAAAAGCATGGTGCGGCGCAATATAGCATCACGGGAGGAACGGAATTTAAGGAACTGACAATGAACACCCGTCCGCGCCCCCTGCATTGCGGCTTCGAAACGCTCCGCCGCAGTGGCTCTGCCCTCCGTACGCCGTTCAGCGGCTTCGGCTCGGCAGCAAACGAGCAGATGACCGCCGCCGGCTATGCCCGTGCCGCACGTCCTGCCACCATCTACGCCGAATTCATCCAGCGCTAAGCCGTCTCAGCGACGATCGCTGAGCCCGTCCGGCGGTTTGTCGGTCATCACGAGACTGACGAACGTCGATCCGGGCGGTCTCCGGACGCAACTGAAAGACTGCCCCATGCCCATTCGCGCTCTCAACGCTTTTTTCTCCGACATCCGGATCGCCGTGCGCGCCTCCCAGACCTTTTCCGACCTCAGTCGCGATCTCCGCGCGTCGTCCGATGTGAACCGCGGTACCTTCGGCCTGCTGCCGCGTTAAGGCGCGATCTTCCAGATCAGCGTGTTGCGCTTTCGCTCGTCGTTTTGCGCATGTCGTTATTGCAAAACCACCGCACAGTCTTGCGCCTCAGGCGTGAGGCGCCTCGGCATTGCCTCTTCGCCGCACCAACCCGCTTGAGAAGACAGCCGTTTGAGAAGGCGCCCATCTGAGAGAACGACGGCGTCGCGAACGCTGCCACCTCATCTCTTCGGTCGATCCGCGTTAGCCCTAGGGTCTTCACCCGACGCCACCCGCACAGCCTCTCCCCTCCCTGACCCTCTCCCCTCCCTGACCCTCTTTACGCAACCGCGACCGTGTCACCCTTGCGGCGTCACATGCTTGCGCGCGGCCCGTCGTTCCAAACCCAGCCGGTGTTCGCGCAGGATGATGAAGATGCCGGCACCGATGACGATGGCGGTGCCGATCAGCATGGTGATGGTGGGCACGTCGTCGAACAGCCAGTAGCCGATCACGAGGCCGAGCACGATCGACGTGTATTCGAACGGCGCGATGGTCGACATATCCGCATAGCGATAGCTCTGCGTCAGCAGCAATTGCGCGACGCCGCCGCAAAAGCCTGCCGCCATCAGGAACAGGAAGGCGCGCCAGCTGAGCGGCTCCCAGCCGAAGGGCAAGGTCAGCAGCGAGAACAGCGAGGCCGACAGCGAGAAATAGAGCACGATCGTGTGCGTCCGCTCGTTCATCACCAGCTTGCGCACCAGCACCATCGCGGTGGCGCCGAGCGCTGCCGAGATCAGCACCGCGAGCGCGCCATAGGCCGCGCCGGCCTCGCCACCGCCGCCGGCAAACAGCGTCAGCCGCGGATAGGTGATGATCATCACCCCGACAAGACCGACCATGACGGCCGACCAGCGATAGATGCGCACGACCTCTTTCAAGAACACGGCGGCGAAGACGACGGCGAGCAGCGGCATGGCATAGCCGATGGCGATCGCCTCGGGCAGCGGCAGATGCGTCAGGCCGTAGAAGCCGCAGCTCATGGCGAGAATGCCGATGAAGCCGCGAATGAGATGCCCGAACGGATCGCGCGTCCTGAAGGCGGTGCCGAGATCGCCCTTGATCGCGAGATAGCCGAGAATCGGCACCATGGCGAAAGCGGAGCGGTAGAAGGTGATCTGCCCCGTAGCGATACCGTCGCCCGCCGATTTGATGAAGGTCGACATCGCCACGAAAACGAGAACGGAAGATACTTTGAGAGCAATACCCAGAAGCGGGTTGGGCTCGTCGCGATCCATAAGATCGGTCCTGCATGCACGAGAAGGGAAAGGGAGCCTGAGGCGGCGCGGAGAATCGCAAGCCTACTGCATAAATCCGCAAACCGGAATCGCCTTGGGCGGAAAGTTGCAGATATCCGCGCGCGAACGTGCAGCGTGCGGCCCCCCCCCCCGGCGCGGGGCACCCAAGAAATAGTGATTCGAAAAGGATGATGTCCGCTTGAAAATGGCTTATTGCTTAAAATCTTGTTAGGCCGAAACGCGTAATTGTTCAGGTCTTTGATCGGCACTGGCCCTCGCACCCTTGCGAGCGGCTTCTCAGGCTGCCTCGGGAGCAAAACGAAACATGCGGACGGACACGGGCCAGATTATCCACCTCGAAGATTATCAACCGACGGATTTCGTGCTCGAGCGCGTCGATCTGACATTCGAACTGGATCCGCTGGAAACCAAGGTCGAAGCCCGGCTGATCTTCCATCGCCGCGAAGGCGTTGCTGCCGATCGTCCGCTGGTGCTGGATGGCGACGAGCTGAAAATGACCGGGCTGGCGCTCGATCAGGAGCCGATCGCCGCAAAAGACTACACCGAGACCGCGGCGACGCTGACCATTCGCGGCCTGCCGGAAAGCACGCCGTTCGAAATCACCGTCACGACCGAGCTTTCGCCCCAGACCAATACCAAGCTGATGGGCCTCTACCGGACGAACGACGTCTACTGCACACAGTGCGAGGCCGAGGGTTTCCGCCGCATCACCTTCTTCCCGGACAGGCCCGACGTTCTCGCCGTCTACACGGTCAACATCATCGCCGACAAGGCGACGGTGCCGCTGCTGCTCTCGAACGGCAATTTTCTCGGCGGTGCGGGCATGGGCGACGGGCGGCACTTCGCCGCCTGGTTCGATCCGCATCCCAAGCCCAGCTACCTCTTCGCGCTGGTCGCCGGCGATCTCGGCGTCATCGAGGACAGCTTCACCACCATGTCCGGCCGCGAGGTCGTTCTGAAGATCTATGTCGAGCACGGCAAGGAGCCGCGCGCGGCCTACGCCATGGACGCGCTGAAACGCTCCATGCGCTGGGACGAGGAAGCGTTCGGCCGCGAATACGATCTCGACATCTTCATGATCGTCGCCGTGTCCGATTTCAACATGGGCGCCATGGAGAACAAGGGGCTCAACGTCTTCAACGACAAATACGTGCTGGCCGATCCGGAAACCGCCACCGATCAGGACTACGCCAATATCGAGGCGATCATCGCGCACGAATATTTTCACAACTGGACCGGCAACCGCATCACCTGCCGCGACTGGTTCCAGCTGTGCCTGAAGGAAGGCCTGACGGTCTATCGCGACCACCAGTTTTCCGCCGACCAGCGGTCGCGCGCCGTCAAGCGCATCGCGGAAGTCCGTCATCTGAAGGCCGAGCAGTTCCCGGAAGACGGCGGCCCGCTGGCGCATCCGGTCCGGCCGACGCACTTTCGCGAGATCAACAATTTCTACACGACGACCGTCTACGAAAAGGGCTCGGAAGTCACCGGCATGATCGCGACCCTGCTCGGGCCCGATCTGTTCAAGGCCGGCATGGACCTCTATTTCGAGCGCCATGACGGGCAGGCCGTGACCATCGAGGATTTCGTGCGCTGCTTCGAGGATGCGAGCGGTCGCGATCTCGCGCAGTTCGCACTCTGGTACCACCAGGCAGGCACACCGCTCGTCAGCGCATCGGGCACCTTCGACGCGAACCGGCAGACCTTCACGCTGGCGCTGGAGCAGACCGTGCCGCCGACGCCCGGCCAGAGCACGAAGCAGCCGATGCACATCCCGCTTCGCTTCGCGCTGATCTCGGAAGACGGCACGATCGCGCAGCCGTCGGGCGTGACCGGCGCCGAGGTCACCGGCGACGTTCTGCATCTCGTCGAGCGCAGCCAGACCGTGACGTTCGAGGGCATCGCTTCGCGGCCGGTCGTCTCGCTCAATCGCGGCTTCTCCGCCCCGATCAACCTGCATTTCGAAAAATCCCTGGCCGACCGCGCCCATATCGCCCGGTTCGAGACGGATCTTTTCGCGCGCTGGCAGGCGCTGAACGACATGGCGCTCGACGCGCTGGTGGCCGCGACCGCCAGCGTCCGCGCCGGCACGCCGGTCGTGTGCGACGCGTCGCTCATCGACGCGCTGATGGCGACGGTTTCGGACGACGCGCTGGAGCCGGCCTTCCGCGCCCAGGCGCTGGCGCTGCCGAGCGAGTCGGATATTGCGCGGGAGATCGGCCGGGACAACGACCCGGACGCCATCTTCGCCGCCCGGCGCGAGATCATGACGGCCATTGCGGTTTCTGCGCGGGAGACCTTCGCCCGCCTGTTCGACACCATGGGCTCGTCGGAGGCATTCTCTCCGGATGCCGCGAGCGCCGGTCGCCGCGCCTTGCGCAATGGCGCCCTGTCCTACCTCGTGCTCGCCGAAAACATCCCGGCCCGAGCCGTCGAGGCCTTCGCCGCCGCCGACAACATGACCGATCTCGTCCAGGCGCTGACCATCCTCGTGCACCGCTTCCCGGATACGCCGGAGGCCGCTAAGGCGCTCGAGAGCTTCCAGACGCGTTTTGCGGACAATGCGCTCGTTCTCGACAAGTGGTTCACCGTCCAGGCGACCATTCCCGGCGCCGCGACGCTGGAGCGCGTCGAGGCCCTGATGACGCATCCGCTCTTCAACGGTCTCAACCCGAACCGCGTCCGCGCGCTCGTCGGCACCTTCGCCTTCTCCAATCCGACCGGCTTCAACCGGGCGGACGGCAAGGGTTTCCGTTTCCTCGCCCGCCAGATCCTGGAGATCGATCCGCGCAACCCGCAGCTCGCCGCGCGCATCCTCACCGCGATGCGCTCCTGGCGTTCGCTCGAGGCCGGACGGGCCGAACAGGCCCGTGCGGCGCTCGGTGAGATCGCAGCTGGCGCGAAGCTTTCGCCCGATGTCAGCGACATCGTCGAGCGCACCCTGAACGGCTGACTTTCCGGATCGGGCGCGTCAAATGCCTGATTCTTTTCAACGGCTTACAGGAAAAACCGGATTCGCGGCGCGGCAAGCTGCGAATTCGTACCGGTGAGAACTGGTTAACCTCTCGTTAGCCTTTTCACTGGACAAGAAGAATCCGAATTGATTCATTGAGCCAGATTCGGGCGAGCGGCGCGTCGAATCAAACGAGGTTCAAAGATTTGACGAAGATGGCGGAAGCGCAGCAGATGCGCGCGGCCGGGGATGGGCTGCGCCCACGATTCCCGGGCCTTGCGAGCCTTGAACAGGCTTTCCTGCGGCATGTGCGCGGTCTGGCCGCGCCGGCCTCGAGCCGGCTCAACAAGGCGGAGCCGCTGCTGAAGCGCTCCATTCCCGTGCTGATCACGGCGTTCCTCATCGTGGTCGCCATCTCCCGCATCAGCGGCATCGTCAACGAATATGCCCGGATGGAAAACAGCGCCCGCCAGACGACGGTCATGGCGGCCACCGCAGCCGAAGCGATCCTCGCCCCGCAGGCGCACCTCCTCTTCGACCAGGCACAGCGCGCGCCGGTGGAACAGGCGCTCAACGATCTTCTCACGCCCGACATGCTCGCCCCCGGCGCTTTCGCGCTCGGCGTTCGCAATGACGGTCGCATCTTCGCCTCCTCGTCGGAGGGCAAGGCCTTTACCGGACGCGCGCTGTCGGCGATCTCGCCGGAAATCGCCGCCTTCCAGTATTTCGGCGAACGCTCGACGGTCATGAACGCCTTCATCGGCGGCAGCGAATATGTCGTCGCACTGATGCAGGTGGGCGACAAGGCCGGCACGCTGATGGTGGCGACGCCGCTCGCGCATATGGACCGGCTCTGGCGCGACGAGGTCTCGCTCAACGTCACGCTGTTTGCCGGCATTTCGGCCATCCTGCTCGTCGTGCTCTATGCCTATTACATCCAGGCCAAGCGCGCGCGCGACGCCGACCAGATCTTTGCCGAATCCAACCTGCGCGTCGAGACCGCGCTGTCGCGCGGCCGGTGCGGGCTGTGGGATTTCGACATGCCGAACCGGCGGCTTTTCTGGTCACGCTCGATGTACGAGATGCTGGGCATGACGCCGCAGGGCAGCGTGCTCTCCTTCGGCGATGCCGCCCGGCTGATGCATCCCGACGATACCGGCCTCTACAAGGTCGCCCGCTCGATCGCCCGCGGCGACATCCGCCACATCGACCACGTGTTCCGCATGCGGCATGCCGACGGGCACTATGTCTGGCTGCGTGCCCGCGCGCAGGTAATCCGCACCAGTGGCGACCGCGTGCACCTCATCGGCATCGCCATGGACGTGACCGAGCAGCACCGCCTCGCCCAGCGCTATGCCGAAGCCGACCAGCGGCTGGCCGACGCCATCGAGTGTACCTCGGAAGCCTTCGTGCTCTGGGACAAGAACGACCGTCTCGTGATGTGCAACACGCATTACCAGCAGGCCTACCAGCTTCCCGACACCGTGCTCGTGCCCGGCACCGAGCGGTCGGCCGTCAATGCCGCCTCGGCCCGCCCGATCATCGAACGACGCATCGCCGATCCGGATCGCTCCAATCATTCCTCGACCTCGGAGGTCCAGCTGGCCGACCAGCGCTGGCTGCAGATCAACGATCGCCGCACGCGCGATGGCGGTCTCGTGTCCGTCGGCACCGACATCACGCTCCTGAAGCGCCACCAGGTGCGCCTGCGCGAGTCCGAGCGCCGGCTGATGGCGACCATCGGCGATCTCTCGACCTCGCGCATGACGCTCGAACATCAGAAATCGGAACTGTCGATCGCCAACGCCAACTACCTTGCCGAAAAGCAGCGCGCGGAAGCGGCCAACCGGGCGAAATCCGAGTTCCTCGCCAACATGTCGCACGAGCTGCGCACGCCGCTGAACGCGATCCTCGGCTTTTCGGAAATCCTCAAGAACCGCATGTTCGGCCCGCTCGGCTCCGACAAATACGGCGAGTATGCGCTCGATATCCACGACAGCGGCAAGCATCTCCTCAACGTCATCAACGATATTCTCGACATGTCGAAGATCGAGGCCGGGCAGATGCGGATCGACCGCGAGCGGATCGATCTCGCACCGCTGATCGAGGAAACGCTGCGACTGACCACCGTGCCGGCCACGCAGAAGAACATCAGCGTCATGCATCAGGTGTCCTCGGGCCTGACCATGGTCGCGGACCGCCGGGCGATGAAGCAGGTTCTGCTCAACCTCCTGTCGAATGCCGTGAAGTTCACCAATGACGGCGGGCGCATCTCGCTGCGGGCCCGCAAGGTTTCCGGCGCGGTCATGCTGACCATCGCCGATACCGGCATCGGCATCCCGCGCTCGGCCATGCGCAAGATCGGCCTGCCGTTCGAGCAGGTGCAGAGCCAGTATGCCAAGAGCAAGGGCGGCTCGGGCCTCGGGCTCGCCATCTCCCGCTCGCTGACCACCCTGCATGGCGGCCGCATGAAGATCCATTCGGCCGAGAACGTCGGCACGATCATCTCGGTGCGTATCCCGGATTCTGTCTAGACGGCTCTGGCTAGGACGTCTCTGGCTAAATTGGCTCTGGTTGGGGTTCAACCGGTCACGAGCGCGAGAAAAATGCGGCGCACGGCCTTTGTCAGTCGCCGCAGTTCGCTCTCCAGCACCTTGATGTCGGGCGCGTCGCCGGCCCGGCACAGCCGCTCGACCAGCCCGGCCGGCGCCTGTTGCGGATCGAACGGCCCGTCGATGCAGAGGCGGATGATCTGCGACAGCTCCGTCATCAGGGCGAGCGCCTGTGTCAGCAGCGCAAGATCCGGAGGCGCCAGGAAGCTCGGGCCGAGCTGTTCCAGCACCTCCATCGTCGGCAGGCCGCAGACCGGCAAAGCCTGCCCCTGCGCCGAAGCGAGGAGGAACATGGCCTGCGCCGAAAACTCGATATCCACGAGACCGCCGGGGATGAGTTTCAGGTCCCAGGCATTCTCCGGCGGCTTCTCCGCTTCGACGAGGACGCGCATCTCGCGCACATCCTTTCGCACCACCGCCGCGTCGCTCGGCTCCCGGATCACGGCCTGGATCGCATCGGCCGTCGTGCTCATCATGTCCGGATCGCCGGCGATCGGGCGGGCACGGGTCAGCGCCATGTGCTCCCAGGTCCAGGCGTCCTCGCGCTGATATTTGACGAAAGCGGGCAGGCGGGTGGCGACAGGCCCCTTGTTGCCGGACGGGCGCAAGCGCATGTCCACCTCGTAGAGCACGCCCTCGGCCGTCGGCGCCGAGAGAGCGGCGATCAGCCTCTGCGTCAGGCGGGCGTGGTAGCGCGCGGCGTCGAGCGGGCGCGGCCCGTCCGAATCCGCCGCATCGCCATCATGGTCGTAGATGAGAATCAGGTCGATGTCGGAGCCCGCCGTCAATTCGCGGCTGCCGGCCTTGCCCATCGCCACGAGCGCCACCCGGCTGCCGGCGATCTCGCCATGCGCCTCGGCAATCTCATGTCGGACGGCCCTGAAGGCGGCGGCAACGACGATCTCGGCAAGGTCGGTCAGGGCCCTGCCCGTCCTGGAACCGTCGATCACCCCGGTGAGAAGCCGGATTCCGATCAGGAAACGCTGTTCGGATGCGAAGATGCGCAGCCGGTCGAGCCGGTCCTCGTAATGGCGCGCCGTGGAGAGAAAGTCGTCCAGCCGCCCCGCCAGATCGTCCCGCTCGGGCATTTCGTTGAGCACCCGCCGGTCGAGCATGCCGTCGAAGACATGCGGCTTGGCCGCGATGATGTCGGCCAGCCGGGGCGCTGCCGACATGATGGTGACGATGAGCGAGAGCAGCGCGGGATTGTTGCCGAGCAGCGAGAACAGCTGGATGCCGGCCGGCAGCTTGGCGAGGAATCCGTCGAAGCGCAGCAGTGCCTCGTCGGCCCGCCGGCTCTCGCCGAAGACCTTCAACAGCCGGGGGGTGAGCTCCGTCAGCCGCTCGCGCGCCTCGACGGATTGCGTCGCCCGGTAACGGCCATTGTGCCAGGTGCGCATCACGCGGGCGATGTCCTGCGGCCGCTCGAAACCGAGGCCGCGAATGGTTTCCAGCGTGTCGGGGTCGTCCTTCTGTCCGGTGAAGACGAGGTTGCCGAGGTCCGAGGACAGTTCGGCCTCGCGCTCGAACAGCTGGATATAGCGCCGCTCCACCGTGCGCATGGCCCGTGACAGCGCCTCGCCGAACGCCTTCGTGTCGGCAAAACCGGCCATCAGCGCGATGCGCTTCAGCTCGGCCTCCGTCGTCGGCAGCGTGTGGCTCTGCTCGTCGCGGACCATCTGGATACGGTGCTCGACATCGCGCAGGAACCAGTAGGCCTGCGTCAGCTCGTCCCGCGTGCGCCCGTCGATCCAGCCGGCCTCGGCGAGCGCCGCCAGCATCGCCTCCGTCTCGCGTCCGCGCAGGGCCGCGGAGCGCCCGCCTGCGATCAGCTGCTGGGTCTGCACGAAGAATTCGATCTCGCGGATGCCGCCGCGGCCGAGCTTGACATTGTGCCCCTTCACCGCGATCTCGCCATGCCCCTTGTGCGCATGGATCTGCCGCTTGATCGAGTGGATGTCGGCAATGGCGGCGTAGTCGAGATACTTTCGGAAGACGAAGGGCCGCAGCGCCTTCAGGAACCGCTCGCCGGCCTCCAGATCGCCGGCCACGGGACGCGCCTTGATATAGGCCGCCCGTTCCCAGTTCTGCCCGCGCCCTTCATAATAGATCAGCGCAGCCTCGACCGGGATCGCCAGCGGCGTCGCGCCGGGGTCGGGCCGCAGGCGCAGGTCGGTGCGAAACACATAGCCGTCGCCCGTGCGCTCCTGCAGGATCCGCACCAGCCGGCGCAGCAGCCGCGCAAAGATGTCGGACGCGTCGAGGATATCGGCAAAGCCAAGCATTTCCGGCTCGTAGAACACGACGAGATCGATGTCGGAGGAATAGTTCAGCTCGTCGGCACCGAGCTTGCCCATGCCGAGCACGATGACGCCCGAGCCGTCACTCGGCCGGTCCTCGTCCTGAAGCCGGATCTTGCCCCCGCGATGCGCGCCGAGCAACAAATGATCGATCGTGGCGGACGTGGCGGCGGACGCGAACCGGCTCAGCAGTCGTGCGCTGTCGCGCGCGTCCGTCAACCGCGCGAGATCGTGGAGCGCGAGCGCGAAGGCTGCGGTTCGCTTGGCCCTGCGCAACCGCTCCATCAACAGGGTGTCGCTGACCTCGGCACCGCGCCAGCTCTCGCGCGCCTCGAAAATCGTCTCTTCGAGGAGGGCTCCGAGCGGCTGACCGATCACCCGCAGAAGCAGGGCCGGATGGGCGACCGCGATATCGCGCAGATAGGGCGAAAGGGAAAAGGCCGCGACGAGAAACTCCCGCAGCACGGGGGCCGCCTCCAGACGCGGCTGCAGCGCAGGCTCCGCCTTCGTCATCGCCCTCAGATCGGCACTGACGCTGCGCGCCTCCGTCTGGCTGATGGGCTTGAGCGCGCATGTCGCCAGCGCCGCCAGCCCGGCCGGCGTCTCCTGCCCCGTCGTGTGCCTTGCCGTGTGCCCTGTCGTGTGCCCCGCGTTGAAACCTCCCGATGTCATGAAACCTCCCGATCACGACGTTTTCCGAAGACTCATACAGCATCTCTGCCGAATTCGTGCATCGGTTTGGAGACAAGGCCGGATCGACGGGGGTTTTCAGGTCGGAATCTGGGGAAAGATCATATCGACCGTCAGCCCCTTGGCGCCGTCGGCCTCCGGCATCGTGCTGCGCAGCGCGAGACGACCGTGGTGCAGTTCCATGACCGCTTCCACCAGCGACAGGCCGAGGCCGGTTCCGGGCTTCGACCGGCTCTGGTCGAGCCGCACGAACCGCTGAACCACGACCTCGCGCTTGTCATCGGGCACGCCGGGGCCGAAATCGGCGACCGACACGACCGCGCCGCCCTCGCGCCGCGACAGCTTCACGAGGATGCGCGCGTCCGCCGCGCCCTCCGAATATTTGACCGCATTGTCGATGAGGTTGCCGAGCGCCTGCCCGATCAGCTCGCGGTTGCCGGTAACGGAAATGCCCGGCTCGACCTCGGCCTCCAGCGACAGCGCATGCTCGTCCGCCAGCGGCTCGTAAAGCTCGACGCAATCGGCCACGCTCTGCGACAGATCGACGTCGCTCATCTCCGCGGCCGAAGACCCGGCCTCGACGCGGGAGATCATCAACAGCGCGTTGAAGGTGCGGATCAGCTGGTCGGATTCGTTGATGATCTCGTCCAGCGAGCCGCGATAGCCGTCGATCGAGGTGTTGTGGGCGAGCGCCGCTTCCGCCTTGTTGCGCAGGCGGGTCAGCGGCGTCTTCAGGTCGTGGGCGATGTTGTCGGAGACCTGACGCAGGCCCTCGTTCAGCTTCTCGATGCGGCCGAGCATCGCGTTCAGCGATTCCGACAGGCGATCGAATTCGTCGCCGGAGCCGCTCATCGGCAGGCGCTGCGACAGGTCGCCCGCCATGATGCGCGTGCTCGCATCCGACATGCGGTCGATGCGCTTCAGGGCATTGCGGCCGATGGCAAACCAGATGATCAGGGCGCCGACGCCCATGACCCCGAGCGCCACCATCAGCGCCTGGCGGACGAGGACGCGGAATTTCTCCGGCTCCTGCAGGTCGCGGCCGACCAGCACGCGCAGCCCGTTGTCGAGGAAGAGCACCTGGGCGAGCGCCACGTGCCGGTCCTTGCGCGTTTCGTCCGTGTAGCGCTGGTAGGCGAAGGCTTCGTCCGTCCAGCCTTCCTTGTCGAGCAGGCCCGGCTGCAGCGAGGCGACATTGCCCGCGAGGATCTCCCCCGTCGGGCCGGCGATGACATAGAGGGCGGCCCCCGGCTGGCGCGCGCGTCGCTCCAGCGTCCGCAAAAGCCCGTTGACCCCGGCACGCCCGTAGATCGCCTCGATCTGCGTCGCCTCGGCGCTCACGGCATCCTTGGTCTGCTGGTCGAGCAGCCGCTGCGACATGCCGGTGACGTAAAAAACGAGGAAGGCGGCACAGAGCGAAAACAGCACGAGATAGAGGGCCGACAAGCGCACGGCCGTCGTGCGCATCAGAATGCCGACACGGCTCATGCCTCGGCGCGCCCTTCGATCCTGGGTTCGTCCTTGATCATGTAGCCGGCACCGCGCACGGTCCGCAGCAGCGGCTGGTCGAAGTCCTTCTCGATCTTCGCCCGCAGGCGCGACACATGCACGTCGATGACGTTGGTCTGCGGATCGAAATGATAGTCCCAGACATTTTCGAGCAGCATGGTGCGCGTCACCACCTGCCCCGCATTCTTCATCAGATATTCGAGCAGGCGGAATTCGCGCGGCTGGAGAAGAAGCTCCCGGCCCTGGCGCTTGACGGTGTGGGACAGCCGGTCGAGTTCGAGATCGCCGACGCGGTAGATCATGTCCTGTTCCGGCGCGCCCTTGCGGCGGCCGAGCACCTCGATGCGGGCCAGAAGCTCGTTGAAGGCATAGGGTTTCGGCAGATAGTCGTCGCCGCCCGCGCGCAGGCCCGTCACCCGGTCGTCCACCTGGCCGAGCGCGGAGAGAATGAGCACCGGCGTGTGGATGCCGCGGGCGCGCAGCTCGGTGATGACGGAAAGGCCGTCACGGCGCGGCAGCATGCGGTCGATCACCAGAACGTCGTAGCTGTTCTCGCTCGCCATGAACAAGCCGCTTTCGCCGTCGCTCGCCTGGTCGCTGACGATCCCCGCCTCGCGGAAGGCCTTGGAGAGATAGGCTGCAGCTTCGAGGTCGTCCTCGACGATCAATATCTTCATGTGGCTGACCATAATGCCGGTCCCGTCACTTTCACAGTGTTTCCCTGACAACAGAGGGGCTTTGTTGGAACATCCGGCCCCTGAAAACGGCAACGCCGCGAAACCTCGTCGATTTCGCGGCGCGCCATCCGTCTATCGAGGCCCGATCAGCCCTGGTCGATCGGCAGCGCGATGAAGCGGCTGGCATTGTCGGCCTGGATCTGGAACAGCGCCTTGGAGCGGCCATCCTTCTTCGCCTGGCTGATCACCTTCAGGATGTCGTCCGCGGACTTCACTTCCTGATTGTTGACCGAGACGATCTTCTCGCCTTCCTTCAGGCCGCGATCGCTCGCGTCGCTATCGGGATCGACCTCCGAGATCGTCACGCCCTGGCCGTCCTCGGAAGGCGCAACCGTCACGCCGAGGTCGGCCAGCGCCTTCTCGCTTGCGGGCTGCGACGGCTCTTCCGGCTGCGTCGGGTCGGCGGCGGCTTCCTGCTTGTCGTCCGGCAGCGTGCCGATGACCAGCTTGACGCTCTGCGACTTGCCGTCGCGCCACAGCGAGACATCCACCGAGCTGCCCGGCTTCATCGCGCCGATCTTGCGGGCGAGTTCGCGCGGTCCCTTGATCGGATCGCCATCGACGGCGGTCACCACGTCGCCCTTCTTGATGCCGGCCTTTTCGCCCGGGGAACCCGGCTGCGGCTCGACCACCAGCGCGCCGCTGGCTTCCGCCAGGCCGAGGCTGTCGGCGATGTCCTTGTTGACGGGCTGGATCTGCACGCCGAGCCAGCCGCGCGAAACGCTGCCGTCCTTCATCAGGTCCTCGACCACGTCTTTCGCCACCGAAGCCGGAATGGCGAAGGCGATGCCGACATTGCCGCCCGACGGCGAGAAGATCGCGGTGTTGATGCCGACGACCTGGCCTTCGAGGTTGAAAGTCGGGCCACCGGAGTTGCCGCGGTTCACCGCCGCATCCACCTGCAGATAGTCGTCATACGGGCCGGAGCCGATGTCGCGGCCGCGGGCCGAGACGATGCCGGAGGTCACCGTGCCGCCGAGGCCGAACGGGTTACCGACCGCCACGACCCAGTCGCCGACGCGAACCTTGCTGTCGTCGGCGAAGCTGACATAGGTGAACTTGCGCTTGTCATCGACCTTGAGCACCGCGAGATCGGTGCGGCTGTCCTTGCCGACGAGCTTGGCATCGAGTTCGGTGCCGTCGTTCAGCACGACTGTGAAGGCCGAGCCGTCGCTGACGACGTGGTTGTTGGTGACAAGGTAGCCGTCTTCGGTGATGAAGAAGCCCGAGCCCTGCGAAGTCGGGCGCAGGCGGCCTTCGCCACCCTTGCCATGCGGGCCGCGTTCGGCATGCGGGCCGTTCGGGCCGTGCTGCGGCCCACCGTTCGGGCCCCCGTTCTGGCCACCAAATTCGCGGAAGAGACGCTTCAGCGGGTGATCGTCCGGCAGGTCGTCGAACCCGCGACCGTTGAAGTCGAACGAAAAGCCGTTGGTCGCATCTTCCGACACCGGGTTCGCACGGCTCTGGACGCGAACGGAGACGACGGCCGGGGAGACGGCGTCGACCACGTTGGCAAAGCTCGGAACCTGCTGCGGCGCCGTGATGCGGACGGGTTCTGCAAAGGAACTGGTGATGGCGGCGGGGATGCCCGTGGAGAGCATGACGGCCGCGAGACCGGCGACGCTGGACGTCTTCAGGACGGTCTTCAAGGAGGGGCGGAAAGAACGTGTCGTTGTCATCCTGATATGCCTTTTCTTCTCTGCTCGGGCTGTGACTGGAGGAAACAGCTGATGACCAAAGAGATAGGCCCGCCCACCTTACGAGGGAATGTCTTGGGCATGAACATTTGGTAATGTTGGGAAAAACGCACTCAGTCGTCGAGAACGGCGCGCAGCCGCCCCTCTTCCTCCGCCGACAGCGGGTCGGGGGCAGGAGGCCGTTCGCGGCGGCGGCGGACGGCGAGCAGCATGGCGGTGCCGCCGGCGAGCAGCAGCACGACGGGCGTTCCCCAGAGGATCAGCGTCTTGGCCTCGAAGCGGGGTTTGAGCAGCACGAATTCGCCGTAGCGCGAGACGACGTAGTCGATCACCGCCGTATCGGTGTCGCCGCGGGCGAGCCGCTCTCGCACGATCAGGCGCAGGTCCTTGGCAAGCTCGGCATTGCTGTCGTCGATCGACTGGTTCTGGCAGACCATGCAGCGCAGTTGCCCCGAGAGGGCCCGCGCCCGCGCCTCCAGCGCCGGATCAGACAGTACCTCGTCCGGATTGACCGCCAGCGCCGGCCCGATCGTCATCAGCCCGAGCATCAGGGCAACGAGCATCGTCGCCGCGATACCGGCGCACCGGCGCGCCAGGGGCCCGAGCACCGTCATTCCGCTGCCTCGGCGATGGGTCGGACCGGCTTTCGCGCTCGCGACGGGGCGCCGATGCGCAGGCGCCGGTCGCTGAGCGACACCGCGCCGCCGAGCATCATCAGCAGCGTGCCGCCCCAGATGCAGAGGATCAGCGGCTTCCACCAGATGCGCACGACGACGCCGCCATTCGCCTGGTCGTCGCCGAGCGAGACGTAGAGCTGGCTCGTGCCGAAGGTCAGGATGCCCGCTTCCGTCGTCGGCATGCGCCGCGCGGTGTAGAGCCGCCGCGCCGACCAGACGTCGGCAACGACGATGCCGGCGCGGCTGATGGTGAAATGCCCGCGTTCCTCGCTGTAATTCGGCCCCTGCCCGGCCTTCAGGCCGTCGAAGCGCAGCGCATATCCGCCGGCCTCGGTCGATTGCCCCGGCGTCATCGCCAGAATATGCTCGCTCTGGAACGCCGTCACCGCGACGATGCCGATCATCGTCACGCCGACGCCGGCATGCGCCAGCGCCGTGCCGAAGCTCGAGCGCGGCAGGCCGGACAGCCGCCGCCGGGCGGTGGCGAGCGGCACCTTGCCGAGGCCGGAGCGCAGCACGAGATCGGTCACCGCGCCGCCGATCATATAGGCGCCGAGCGCGATCCCGAGCAGCGCGAGAACCGGCCCGCCGCCTTGTGCATAGGCAATTCCCGCGCCGACGACGAGGCCGAAGGCGACGGCGGCAAAAAGCCGCTGGCCGGCTGCGAGGATGTCGCCGCGCTTCCAGGCCAGCAGCGGCCCGAAGGGCACCGCGCAGAGAAGCGGCAGCATCAGGAGGCCGAAGGTCATGTTGAAGAAGGGCGGGCCGACGGAGATCTTGTCGCCGGTCAGGGCTTCGAGCGCCAGTGGATAGAGCGTGCCGGTCAGCACGGTCGCCGCCGCGGTCGTCAGGATCAGGTTGTTGAAGACCAGCGCCCCCTCGCGCGAGATCGGCGCAAACAGCCCGCCCGCCTTCAGCCGCGCCGCCCTGAGCGCAAACAAGGTCAGCGCCCCGCCGATGAAAAGGATGAGGATCACGAGGATGAAGATGCCGCGCCGGGGATCGGTCGCGAAGGCATGCACCGAGGTGAGCACCCCGGAGCGCACGAGGAAGGTGCCGAGCAGCGACAGCGAGAAGGTCATCAGCGCCAGCAGCACCGTCCAGATCTTCAGCGCCTCGCGCTTTTCCATGACCAGGGCCGAATGCAGCAGTGCGGTTCCGGCAAGCCAGGGCATGAAGGAGGCGTTCTCGACCGGATCCCAGAACCACCAGCCGCCCCAGCCGAGTTCGTAATAGGCCCAGTAGGAGCCCATGGCGATGCCCGCCGTCAGAAAGCTCCAGGCGGCGAGCGTCCAGGGCCGCACCCAGCGTGCCCAGGCCGCATCCAGCCGCCCCTCGATCAGCGCCGCCACGGCGAAGGAGAAACAGACGGAGAAGCCGACATAGCCGAGATAGAGCAGCGGCGGATGGATCGCGAGCCCGATATCCTGCAGCACCGGGTTCAGGTCCTGCCCCTCGCCCGGCGCCGGCACCAGCCGCGCGAACGGGTTGGAGGTCAGGAGCACGAAGAGGGCGAAGGCGGTGGCGATCAGCGCCTGGATCGACAGGACATGCGCCTTGAGCGTGGCCGGCAGATTGCCGCCGAAGAGGGCGACGAGCGCCGAAAAGAAGGTGAGGATCAGCATCCACAGGAGCATGGAGCCCTCGTGATTGCCCCAGACGCCGGAAAACTTGTAGATCAGCGGGATGGCCGAATGCGAATTCGCCCAGACATTCTCGACGGAGAAGTCGGACGTCACGTGCGCATGGGTCAGCGCGGCAAAGGACAGGGCCACGAGGATGAAGGTCGCATAGGCGGCCGAGGTGCCGCTCGCCATCAGGGCCGTGTCGCGTCGCCACGCGCCGATCGAAGGCAGCGCCGCCTGCAACAGGCTGGTCGCCAGCGCCAGCACCAGCGCGTAGTGCCCGAGTTCCGCAATCATCGGATCACCTCCTGCCCGCCGAGCGAAACGCCCTGCGCCTTCAGCCGGTCGGCCACGTCCTTCGGCATATAGGTTTCGTCATGCTTGGCCAGCACCGTATCGGCCACGAACACGCCGGCATCGTTCATCGCGCCCTCCGCCACCACGCCCTGCCCCTCGCGAAACAGGTCGGGCAGCATGCCGGTATAGGTCACCGGCACCTTGGCCAGCGTGTCGGTCACGGTAAAGGTCACCGTCGTGCCCGCGCTCCGCTCCACGGAACCCGCGGCCACGAGCCCGCCGAGCCGGATGCGGGTCCCCGGCGCGACATGCGCCTTTTCGAGATCGGCCGGCACGTAGAAATAGGCCACCGCCTGGCTGAAGGCGAAAAGCACGAGCAGCACGGCCAGCGTCAGGAACCCGACGCCGCCGGCGATCAGGCCCAGCCGCTTCCGCTTGCGCGCCGACCCTCTCGTCGTGCCACCTGTCACCGCGCGCGTCATGGTGCTCTCCCCGTGTCGATGCCCAGTTCCGCGGCCAGCGCCAGCAGTTGCCGTCCGCCCTCGCCGTCTCCCGGAAACGCGGCGAGCCCGTCGCGCAGCGCGCCTTCTGCCTTCGCCGTCTCGCCCAGCACCGCATAGGAGCGGATGATCCGCTGCCAGCCCTCGAGGTTGGCGGGTTCCTCCTTCAGCTTGGCGGCGAGGCTTGCCACCATGCCTTCGATCATCTGCCGCCGGTCGCCGGTGCTCATCGCCTCGGCGCTGGCGATCGCGGCCGCATCCGGCCCGCCAAGCGTCGCCGGCGCTTTGTCGGCCAGCCCTTTGTCGGCCAGCGCTTTGTCGGACGCTGCGAGCGCGGCGACATGCTGGTTGACGAGCGGCAGCCAGGGCGCGCCGGCCGGCGAGGTCGCGACGATCGCGCGGAAGGCCGTCAGTGCCTCGGCCGCCTTGCCGTCCTGCTCCAGCCCCAGCGCGAGGTAGAAGCGCGCGCGCGGATCTTCGGGCTGCAGCACCAGCGACTGTTCCAGCGCCTTGCGCGCCTCCGCCGCCACCAGACCGCCGGAGCGCGCGATCAGGCTTTCGGCATAGCCGCCCAGCCGTTGCGGCGAGGGTCCGTTGAGGCGGATCGCGTTGGAAAAGGCGGAGATGGCATCGTCGAAACGGCCGCTGCGATAATAGATCGGCGCGAGCACGTCGTAACCGGCGCCGTCGTCCGGACGGGCGGCGAGCTGCCGCTCGGCCTGGGCGATGAGGATTTCGATGTCGTCGCCGGGATTGGCGATCCGCGCCGAAAGCGGCGCATCGGGCAGCTCCGGGCTGCCGGTGTTGAGATAGAGACAGAGCCCGACCAGAGGCAGCACGACGATGACGGCCGCCTGCGCCAGCCGGTTGGTGCGGCCATGGGCCGACATCCCCCCGACCGCCGGGGTCCGCTCCGCCCGGTTCCGCTCTGCCTTGGCGCTCGCGGCCAGCAGCCGCCGGGCGATCTCGGCGCGGGCCAGCTCGGCCTCTTCGGGCGCGATCATCCCCGTCCGGGCGTCTCGTTTCAACTCTTCCAGCTGGTCGCGATAGACCTCGGCGTCATAGTCGCCGGCCACGGCCTCCGCCCTGCCGGCCCGCAAGAGCGGCAGGAGAAGCAGCGCCGCGACGGCGGCGGTCATCACGGCAACGATGATCCAGAACAGCATGTCCAGTCTTTCAAGCCCATCTTCGGCACGAGGATGCGGCACCTCCGCCATCCCCCTGTCCGCGCTGCAAAAACGCAGGACGAGCCGTCCTGCGCCGCAGCCGTCCTATGCTGCCATACTATGCAGGCAGCCGGGTTCCAATCGCCAAAGCGAGCATGACGAAAAATTGAGGCGCGAAACGGGCGGGCGCGCTCCGGCGAAAGGTCGCACTCGGCCGGGAGACGACGCTCAGATCAGCGGCGTCCAGCTGCCGTCGGCATTGCGGCAGGCGACGCCGCGCGCCACGCTGTCGGTTGCTCCCACCGTCACCGTATGGCTGTACTGCCGGCAGTTCTGCGAGCCCACCTGATAGGGGGCGGCGCCGACGACCGAGCCGCGGATGCCGCTGCCCTGCCAGACGACGGGCTGGCCGCCCGGTGCGGCCTCCAGGGCGCGATATTCCGCTTCGAGCGCCCTCTGGCGATCGGCCCCCGAGAGCTTGATGCCGGCGATCTGGCCGATGATGCCGTTTCCGAGCGCCGCGATGAAGGAGGAGGAGGCGCCGCTGCGTGTCGCCACGCCGCCCAGCGCGGCCGCCTTGCCGCCGGTGGCGCGGGAGGCGCAGCCGCCGGCCACCCCAAGCGCGACCAGAAGCCCTGCGGTTGCCAGTGTCCGGATCGTGCGGGAAAAGCGGTGTCTGTCTGTCATGCGCAATGCGGATCCGGCTTCATCGGGAACGGTCGAAGCGCTTATTTTGCATCGCCGCAAAATGCGGGCAACAGCGCATCGCGAAATAAGCGCGGGCGCCCGTGCATTTCCGCCCGAGCGGTGTCGAAAAAGCACGCCGGAGCGTCTGCGTGTCTACTCAGGAGGCCGCGGGCAGCACCAGCGTCGCCTTGAGACCGCCGATCTCGGCCCGGTCCATGGCCAGCGTCCCGTGATATTCGCCGGCGATCTCCCGCACGATCGAGAGGCCGAGGCCGGTGCCCGGCTTGCTCTCGTCCAGCCGTCGTCCGCGCTTCATCGCCATGGCGATCTGCTCCGGCTCGATGCCCGGCCCGTCATCCTCGACATCCACCGTGATCCAGGCGCGCCTTCCGGGGTCGAGCCCCTGCACGCCTTCGGCCGAGAGATGCGCCGTGATCCGGACCTCCGTCCGCGCATAGCGCGCGGCATTGTCGAGCAGGTTGCCGACCGTCTCCTCCACATCCTGCTGCTCCATCGCCAGAACCAGGTTCGGCGGCGAGATCGTCAGGTGGAAGGTCTTTTCCGCATGCAGGCGGCGCATCACCCGCACCAGCCGCTCCAGCGCCTGCTCGACCTCGGTGCGGGCCAGCACCGATTCGCGCTGGGCGGCGATGCGCGCGCGGTTGAGATAGGATTGCACCTGCACCTGCATGGCGTCGGCCTGGCTGCGCACCAGCTCGCCATGCGGCGGCTCCAGCACGCGCGCCTCGTTGATCAGCACGGCAAGCGGCGTCTTCAGCGAATGGGCGAGGTTGCCCACCTGCATGCGCGCCCGCTCGATGATGCGGCGGTTGCTGTCGATCAGCGCGTTGACCTCGCTTGCCAGCGGCTGGATCTCGCGCGGAAACTCTCCGTCCAGCCGTTCGCTCTCGCCCGCCCGGATCTTTTCGAGCGACCGGCGCGCCTGGTCGAGCGGGCGCAGGCCGAACAGGATGGCGAGCGCGTTCATGCCGAGCCCGCCGAAGCCGAAGATCGCCAGCGCCAGATAGAGGTTGCGGTTGAAATCGTTGATATCGGCTTCCAGCACATCGCGGTTGCCGGCGATGCGGAACCGTGCGGTGCGGCCCTGAATGTCGAGCACGACCTCGGTCTCGGCCACCTCGACTTCGTTGCCAAAGCTGTCGAGCGTCGTGTAGAATCGCTCGTAGCGGATGTCGAACGGCACCTCGTCGACGCTGACGATCGGCAGCTTGCCGGAGCCGAGCGATGTCGAGACGAGCGGCGGCGTGTTGAACTCGCCGATCGGCTCGACGATCCAGTACCAGCCCGTCTGCGGCTGCGAGAACCGGAGGTCGCCGAGCTGCGGACTGCCGGCGAGCACCCCCTTGTCGTTGACGACGATCGAGTTGATGACGTTGTAGAGCTGCGCCCGCAGCAGATCCTGAAAACCGCGCTCGGAGCCCTGCCGGTAGAGCGTCGAGATCACGACGCCGATCACCACGAGCGCCGCCGCCGCCCAGATGGTGGAGACGAGCAGCACGCGCGCGGTGAGGGATTGCAGCCGCAGCATCAGCCGTGCCGGCGTTTGTTGGGCAGCGTCTGCCTCAAGACTTTTCCGCCATGCCTTTTTCAGCGACACCCGGCGCCTGCATCCGGTAGCCGAGCCCGCGCACGGTCTCGATCAGGTCGTTGCCGATCTTCTTGCGCAGCCGGCCGACGAAGACCTCGATCGTGTTGGAATCGCGGTCGAAATCCTGGTCGTACATGTGCTCGACCAGTTCGGTGCGCGAGACCACCTGGCCCATATGGTGCATCAGGTAGGAGAGCAGCCGGAATTCGTGCGAGGTGAGTTTCAGCGCGACGCCGTTGACCGTCGCCTTAGAGCCCTTGGTGTCGAGCCGCACCGGGCCGCAGACGATCTCGGACGTCGCGTGGCCGGCCGCGCGACGGATCAGCGCGCGGATGCGGGCCAGCACCTCCTCGACGTGGAAGGGTTTCGTCACATAGTCGTCGGCCCCGGCATCGATGCCGGCGACCTTGTCGCTCCAGCGGTCGCGGGCCGTGAGGATCAGCACCGGCATGCGGCGTCCGGCGGCGCGCCATTTTTCCAGCACCGTGATGCCGTCCATTTCGGGCAGGCCGATGTCGAGGATGATCGCGTCGTAGGGCTCGCCCTCGCCGAGATAGTGCCCCTCTTCGCCATCGAAGGCCTGGTCCACGACATAGCCCGCTTCCTTCAGCGTGTCGGCCAGCTGCCGGTTGAGGTTGACGTCGTCTTCGACCACCAGAATGCGCATCCGATATCACTCTCCGTCTGTCCGTCGTCACGGACCTCGCCGGGCAAGCCCGGCTGCATTGCGTTCATAGCCGCTCTCCGCCCCCGGAGGGAAGCGGCACGGCCGGCGCGCGGCGCCGATCTACATCGGCACCCGCATCGTCACCTTCTTCGGCCGTCCGCCATTGCCGGGAATGAGCACGGTCACCACGCATTGCCCGTCGGAGGTCAGCTGCACCGACAGGAGATCGCCGCCGGTCTTCTCGACAACCTCCGAGGCCGCCGAACTGCAATCGCCGGAAACGGGCGCGGCCTCCAGGGCCTCGACGGTGCCGATGGCGGGCGTGACCGCGAACGGTGCTGCGGCCGTCGGCAGCGACAGCAGCATCAGGCTTCCGGCCAGGCTTCCGGCGAGCATCGCGATGATCAGCGGTGACGGCATGAACGCACTTTCGCATTTCCGAGGTGTTGCGTGTCTATTAGGTGTCCCTGCCTGAATGGCGAATGAATGCGCGACTCACGCCATTCTCTCCGCTCCGGATCAAGCCCTGATACCCCCTGATCTGCGCGCCCGCCAGCGGTTTCGCCCTCGCCGTCCGCCACGGTCGGCAAAGGCCGCCTCAGACGGCCAGCAGTACCTCGGCGGCAAGCCCGAGCGCCACCACCTGCCCCCTCTGGCGCACCCGCACGGAAAGCCGGCTCTGCCGCGATCCGAAATCCGCGATTTCCTGCGCCAGCGGATAGGCGAATTCGGCCGCGGTCGCCTCGCCCCGGCGCAGGACCTGCGTCCCCGAGAGGATCTCGATCCGGTAGGCCTCGACGGGCTCGTCGAGCGGCGTTTCCCCGTCGAGCCAGGCGTCTGCCGAGGCGCGGGCGCAGCGGATCCAGCGGAGCGTGAGGTTGCCGCCCGCATCCCGCCGCGCGCGGATGTGCACCGGCGCCAGCGGCGTTTCCGCCCGCAGGCCGCCGGCAAAGGCGTAGGTCTGCGCCGCGCCGGCCGGCCGGCCCTGCGCCTCGACGATCCAGTTGAGGGCCTGCCCCGCTTCCGCACTGCTCAAGCCCAGCGGCTGCACGGCCGCGTCGAGCATCACGATCGCGGCACCGGCCGCCGCGCCCGCCGCCTGCGCATCCGTGGAACCGCCCAGCCCGCGCAGGAGCCGCGACAATCGCCAGCGTCCGGGCGCGATCTCGTCGGCGAGACCGAACCCCAGAATTTCCCAGGCCCCGTTGCGCGACAGCACGGCCATGCGGTTCTCGCCGCCGAACAGCGCCAGGTCGCTCAGCGCGGTCAGTTCGCCCGCAAGAAGGTCGAGGACCAGGCTGTTCGCACGGTCGAACCGCCCGGAGACGCCGGGGCCGAGAGCCTCGGCCAGCGTCCCGGTGCGCGCCGGCCGCGCGAGCGACAGGCGCGCGGCAAAACCCTCGCGCGTCGGCGAGGCCGAGAGCGTCACGGCCGTCCAGGGCCGCGCGAAGACCGCCGCCCGCGCAAAGCCGCTGGCCTCGCCGTCCGTGTAGCGCGGCAGGTCCATCAGGTGAACGAGCGGCGAGAAGGCGGAGGCGGCGCTGTGGCCGACGGTCGGCGTGCGCGTCTCCGGCACGAAGCGGCTGGCGCCGCCGGTGACGATGCCGCGCGCCTCCACCCGGCGCACGTCGCCATCGTCGATCCGCTCGATGAGGAAGGTCCCGGCCGGCCCCTGTTCGAACGTCGCGACATCCCCCGGCACCGGGCCGATCGCGCTCGGCGACAGCGCAAAGCTCACCCGCCTTCGCCCGGCCTGGTGGTCGCGCAAAGCCGCCTCCACGGCATCGGTCGCCGCCGCCTCGTGCAGCGCGCCCGCGAGCGACAGCCGCAGCAGGCGCTCGTTGCCGGGTGCGGCCCGGCGCGAGCGCGCCGTCGTCCGGCCATAGTCGTTCATGGGGTCGAGATGGTCGAGGATCGCCTCGCGGGCGAAGTCGCCGGCATCACCGCGCAGGTCCTCCAGCAAGGCCGCGTCCTTCACCTCCGCCAGCGTGTCGAGCCGCACCGGCGGGCCGGCCTGCAGCAGGCGCGAGCGGAAGACGAGCCGCCCGTCCCGCTCCACCGCATCGATGCTGCCGGCCGCCATCAACGGCTCCAGCAGGTCGCGCGCCGACATCTGTTCGGCCTGCACATAGCCGCCGAGATCGCCGCAGACGAGGCGCGTATCGCCCTCGGCAAAGTGGTGATCGGCCAGGATGGCCGCGATCGTGTCGGCCATCGTCGCCGTGCCCAGCCGGCCGTTCAGCCAGTGGCCTGTCTGCCTAGCATTTTCACGTAGCTCAGAATTAGTAGTAGTCACCGACCAGAAATAAATTCCCGTTTTCAGTCAGTTACGGTCTGCCTTAGATAAATCATACTACTCCTCAACCAGTGGATGGCGGCTTATGGAGTCCATCGAGTAGTAAGCTTGAATCGAAAAATTCAGCGCCAGCACATCAAGCTAGGTTCGAAATAATTGCGCCAGACAGCGGTTTATGCACGAAGACCTTAGCGGACGCAGTTGTGGGGTGAATCTTTGAGCCTCCTAACATGTACTCGGTGTCTTGGCGCTTGCTGGAGGGCAAAAGATCGTGCGGGGTTGTCACCGATTCATCGTATGGAGAGGGAAGTAGCTGTCGATATTCGCGGTGACAGCAGCGTGAAACCATTTAACATTAATATCTTTGTCCAATCGCAAATTGCAGCCATCGGCAGGACTTCGAGCATACGCCTTCATGGCTATATGCACGCGACTGCGATACCCTAGATTGCATAACAGGTGCTGGCCTTTCCGTGACAGACAGAATGCTGATTGCCGTTTAACCCAGACAGACCGTCCAAGAACTCTACGGTGTAAGGCTGTAGAGATCGGTTGGCGCGCCATGAAGCATGACCTCCCTTTCGAAGCTGAAGCCGGATTTTTGCAGAACTTTCTGAGATGCTGGATTTGCTGATCGCACAAGCCCAATAATTCGACGGGCTCCAAGATCTTTGAAAGCGAAGGATACGCTCTCTCGTACCAGTTCTGTTGCATAACCGTTCCCCCAACTTTGCGGGTCGAGATGGTAGGACAGATTGAGGCCATCAAACTCCTTCGACACGGTAACCCCGCCAAACCCAATCAGCTTTCCATTGGCTATAACTGCCCATCGCCCAAAGCCGTGGTCCTTCCAATGCGCCCTGTCCCTCGCCAACCTCGCAGCACATTCTTCTGGGCTGTCCGGCCGGGGAACAGGGCGGTGAGCAACCAGTTCGGGTTTTGCGAACAGCTCTGTCAAAAAGGGAAGGTCATCCGCCTTTGGGAGACGCAGCAATAGGCGGTCGGTGCGTCGGGTTTCTGCGACTGGTACCTGGTGGTGATCGATCATCTTGTTCAAACTGCATTGGTAAAGCGAAGACCTGGGATTCCAGAAAATGGCGTTCTCCCCTACAATGCATCATGGCACATCTTTCAGGAACAGATCGCGCGCAATTGCTGCTTCTGCCGGAAGCGGTGGACGATTACGTCGGCCCGGATAATCCGGTCCGCTTCATCGAGGCCTTCGTCGACGGCCTCGATCTTGCTGCCGCAGGCTTCGTGCGGGTGGCTGCGAAGGAGACGGGTCGTCCGGGTTATGATCCGGCCGACCTTTTGAAGCTCTATGTGTACGGCTACATCAATCGGGTGCGATCCAGCCGGCGGCTGGAGGCCGAGGCCCATCGCAACATCGAGGTCATCTGGCTGCTGCGGCACCTGAAGCCGGACTTTCGCACCATCGCCGATTTCCGCCGCGTGAGCCGGTCGGCCTTCAGGCAGGTGTTCCGGGAATTTGTCATCCTGTGCCGACAGCTCGATCTGTTCGGGCGAGAACTGCTGGCGGTCGATGGCACGCGCATCAAGGCGGTGAACAACAAGGATCGCAACTTCACGCGGCGCGCTTTGACGAAGTTCATCCACGAAGCCGACGAGAAACTGGCCGATTATATGAAGCGGCTCGATGAGGGCGATGCGCAAGAGGAGAAAGCCAGCAACAATAGCGGTTCAGGCCGCGGCGATGACAAACTCGCGGAAAAGATCGCAGCGATCAAAGGCAAGCGGGATCGTCATAAGGCGCTGCTGGATGAACTGGATAAAACCGGCGAGGACCAAATCTCGCTAACCGATCCGGATTCCCGTGCCATGGCACGCATGACCAAGGTCGGCGTCGGTTACAACATCCAGCTTGCGGTTGATGTGAAGCACAAGCTGATCGCCGAGCAGGAGGTCTGCAATCAGGTGTTGGACATGGGGCTTCTGGCCCCAACGGTTGAGGCGGCGATGGACACGCTCGGCGTCGACAGAATAGAGGCGGTGGCTGACCGCGGCTACTTCAAGATCGAGGACATCGAAGCTTGCGAGAAGGCCGGTATCACCGCCTATGTTCCCAAGCCGATCCGCGGTCCGGCCGTGGCCGAGGGTTTCTTCTCCAATGAGGAATTCCGCTACGATCCGGACAAGGACATTTACCTTTGCCCCGCAGACCAGGTGCTCTCACCCCGTCACTTTGGCAAGTCGCGCGACAATGTGAAGATCGACTATGTCAACCGCGACGCCTGCAAGGCATGCCATCTGCGCGAGCGCTGCACCAAAAGCTTCCGCCGCGTGTCGCGCCTTGAGAACGAGGCGGTGCTCGACCGCATGGGGGAGCGTCTTGCCGCCCGGCCCGACGTTCTGGACCAAAGGCGCGAAAGCGTCGAGCACCCGTTCGGGACGATAAAACAGTGGATGTATCAGGGCGCATTCCTGATGCGGCGGCTGGAAAACGTGAGAGGGGAGTTCAGCCTGACGGCGCTCGCCTACAACATCAAAAGAGCCATCACCCTTGTCGGCGTTTCGGGCCTGATTGCCGCCGTTAGGGCATGATAGCGCCACCGCGCGCACTTCCTAAGCCAAATACTGGTGCCAAACCGCTCAACAGTGCTTTATCAGGCTCTTTGGACATCGAAATCCGACAAACCTCGTCACTTGCAGAGTTCCGGCATGGAACAGCGCATCGCATCAATCAGCCTAAGAGTCCTTGGACGGTCTGCAGAACTTTCGCATCCGTTGTGATGAGCAACGTCCGCTTCGCTGATTAGCCTAACTGGGCGAGTTGGGCTTCGGATAGGTCGTATCTATAATAAATGTGCCACATTGCTCATCTCGGAGCCGCTGGCCTGCACCTTTATTCATGCGAGGCGCACGAACTAGGCGAGGAAATGAATCCTTGCTCTATGTAAAGCAACCCCTAAGAATCTCGGACTGCATGTGACCTTCCATTCTCGCAATTTATTTGAAAAAATTTCAATATTTTCAATAGTTTAGGTAGAAAATACCCGAACTTCCAAGCGAGAATTTTTTGCGCGCAGCAAGAATGGACTCAAGGATTCGTATGTTCATAATTGCATATTAAATCGAGCAAAAACGAACACATACTTTGGATATTGTCAACAATACTGCTTGATTCGCAAATCTCTCGCCCATGCCCTATTCTAATTCCATTTGCAACACTTTTGTACTTTAAACCTAAAAATATAAAATTGGACCAGACGGATATTTTCGGCCTAGTCTTACCGTGAGCTTGTCATTCCTCACCGTGAGAACGTCAGACGTGTCATCAATCAATCGTATCGGGATTCTGTACCGCAGATGGCCTGAACCATCGCCCTTCTCGCGATGGATACTTCTGTTCGCGAGGTCTGAGCGCGTTTGCGATCAAACTACTGACGTTGGTCCAGAACGCTCCAACGAATGGCCTAAAGAGTTGCGGCCATACTGGAGGGAGTTTTACCGTTGTCTGACCGCCAAACGCCCGATCAGGCCGAGGCTGAGGCTGAGATACGTAATGGTCAATGTCCTTTCAGGACTTTGGGCGCAGGGAGCCGTCGCTTATCGATATCGACCCTTTGTGAATATTGGCCGGGTGCCTACCAAGCTACGTCATATGACTACCGCCGAACTCGTTGAACGATGCGGTCCTTCTTTCGAAGAAGTTTATAATGCCTTTTAAAGCTAAGACCGGACTTGGGGCTCACGATGATGCGAACCAAGCGCCAAGCTGGGATGACATCTGTAATATGATTGATCCAACTTTCTCACGTGACTTACGTTCCATTTCCGAACAACTGACTCAGGATGCACCTGTTCGGAGATTCCTAAAAGACCTATTCCACAACCCGAATCCTAATTCGAATGAAGTTGTAGAAATATACAACGCTGGCTCCTGGACGGCGTTCAGCCCCCAATTGGCTGCCATGAAAGTCGCGGCAGTTATTGATGAATACATCCTTGTTAACTACAAAATGTTCAGAGCGGACTGGCCTAGGCGCACTCAGAGAGCAATTGCCTCGATGTTTATCTTACTGGGAGAGCTACCTAGTAAGAGGTATCCATCATTCGACCATGGGCTTTTGCCCGTAAGAGCAGGATCGAACTCACGGAGCCCAAAATCCCTCGGAGCGTTGGATTGGCCCGAACTAGCTGGCATCAGGCCGAGCCTGAGAGACGAAGAGGCTCTCGAACTCGTCCGATCCAACATTATCGAGATCCTAGAGGAGTCCGAAGCAGTCTTTTCATACGGCCAATCCGTGCTCAGAGCGGCATCCCCGCCAAAGCACGTTAACGACGAATGCTGGATGCTAGTTAAACGGTATCTTCATGAGACGATAGCTCGCTTGAGGGCTGGAGAGGACCTTCGAGATGGCGCTGTTGACGGTTTGAACCTGTCATCGACTTGGATCTATGCCGGTTTTCCTAAGAGGTACGCGCCAGAACCTTTTCTTGAGCCGTATGCTGTTCGCGAACTGGCATCGAGATGTATCGGAGCGACAAACCGCTTAACGGCATCAGTTAAGTTGCACCTCTGTACCGTAACCGGCTGGAACCGGACTCAGATTGGCCTCGTACCATTTGATCCATACGCGTTCCGGTACGAGGATGCTTGCGGGATTTGCGAAGCAGGTTTCATGACCGTTTTCAAGCGGCGTGCCGGCCACTTCGTGAACGCTCATTTGGAACGCGGAGCCGCGGTCAAAACCATCTCACGGGACGAGAATTTTTCTCTGTGGGACGATGCAGTTCAAGAACTTGAGGGTTCCAGCGAGGCGTGCATCGTAAACTCGCCGTCTGCGATGGAGGTTCTCGATCGATACGTCACGATGACAGAGCCGCTTCGCGAGTTCGACCTTGAATCGCGATTTAACGATCGGTTTTTTGTTTCGATTGGACAAGGTGGGCTTTCTGGAACTGATCTTAATATTCGCGAATACAAGCTTTCCGAACTACTTGGTCGACGAGGTGTCAGTTACAGGACAACTCGACAGACTTTTGTCAATGTAATCCGACGCTCGACAGGATCACTGGCTGCCAGCATCCATCTGACCAACAACAGCGCTACGGGAGTTTTACTAACACACTACGATGATCCTGAAATACAGGCCGAACTAGATGCTGCCATAGCCTTCTGGCAGAACTGCTTCCAGGCACTTGTCATCGAGGGGGATACTTCGCTTCGCTCTCCTCTCAAGATATCTGACGATGACCTGGAGTGGTTCAGCAATCTGGCGATCGCATCTGGCATCGCATCTTCAATCCAAGTTCGTGGGCGAAAACTGACAATTCACGAACGTGACTATCTTGAAATCGAAAGGTCGTCTGAAGCCTTTCAGGAGATCTACCTCGTTAGACGCGGGATTCTCGCAGCGAGGCAACGTGTTGGGGAGAGGCGGTGGCGTGTCCAAGGTGTGCCGATACTTGGTTACGTAGTCGCAATGCGCAGACATTTGCTGGATGCGGGATTGATCGACCAATATTTCGACGCCGTCCGGACATCGCTCAAGCGACTTCAGAAAAGAGAAATTGTCGTCCCCACGGTCATGGACGATTAACGTAACGCGGAATTTGAACATGCTCCTAGTTCATGACTACGAAAACCTGTTGTCATCTATCCTTCTACCGCCCAGCTTGCACGCGACATCGGCGTTTGAGTTAAGACCAGAGGGTCGCAGCGGGTGGTGCTACGACGAGCACCGAGATCTTCGCCATGATTACTATGTCCTTCGAACCGCAGATCCCGAGAAAAACCGCAAGGCTGACTGTTACGTCTGGCTAGGTGATTCACTTGATTTTCGTCATGGCTGGACCGGGGGTGTCACGCCGTTAAGTGATGCACTCTTGATACGTATCGCCTGCGTAGAAGTCCTGAAGGGGAATGGAACTGCCAAGAAGGTCGCAGCGGCGCAGACGGTTAAGATCCTTCGACATCTCGAATGGGTAATAAGGTGGCGCAACTCTCTGGGAGTTCGATGTTTCCACGACCTGACGCCCGAACACTATCGCCGGTTCGTAGACGATGCCAGCACCTCGGACATAACTGACCTCCTTCCCATGGTTGATCGACTGGATGTGCTCTTAGAAGATCGCAACTACCAGCTTCCGCTATATCGACACGGTCGTCGCTTCAGGATGGATTGGAAGGCTTTCGCTAACACGCTTGGCGTACATCGGTGGAGCATTGGGCATTCGAAGAAGGTCAGGCAGGCCTTTTCTGATCGCGCGCCTTCGTTTTTGCAAAGATCGAACCTTTCCCCAAAAGATGTAGACTTTTTCCTAGGTGAAGCAGAAGGCCGAGCGTCAGAGGAGCGAAACCCTTTTCACCGCCTTCTGGCCTGGGACACCTTAGAGCGATTATCGATCAAGGGTTTGATCAGCCATGACCCACTTGTATTCCAGCCTTCACAGGTCGATGTACGCCGCAGTCGCTCACCTGTACAGCACCGCACGACAACTCTGATGCCTCGAGACCTTCACCGGCTTTTGAAGCTGTCCTCCACATGGGTTCTCGACTACTCACCCTACATCTTAAAGTGCCTACGAGAAAGGAAGCTCATAAATCCTGGCGGAAACCGACACTCGAATATTTCCTCCCTAGCTGAATTAACAGAGCGCATGGACCTTGAAAGGCCGCAGGGCGTTCCGGCGCTCAGTCTAGCCCTTGCTCCCGTATCACCTTTCCATGAAGGGCGTCTCCTACTTACACACGCGCTTCAATATCTTTTCGTTGCTGCGTCTATGTTGATAGGGGCGCTTGCGGGCAGAAGACGAAATGAAACCGGCTCGCTCCGCGCTTATCCAATCGTTATGTGGAGGGGGATCGTTTATCTTACAGTCTACATCGAAAAAACGCTTCAAGATGTGGATCGGGTACCGGTACCGGAGCTCGTTGTTCACGCGGTAAACCTCCTTCATGAGCTCTCTCAGGAGGCCAGAGAAGAAGCCGGCACCGAATGGCTTTTCCAGTTCAAGTCTGAGCTGGCCGATGACCTGCCACTGAGAATTTCCTCCAGACTTGATTAGAGTTCGGCCTGACGAAGGACGGACGAATGAAGAAGCAGAGATTTACGGAAGAGCAGAT